>CAYUZP010000024.1:0-3641 GCA_964449655.1 uncultured Oscillospiraceae bacterium | reverse complement strand
AGGAATTTCACCGGGTTTGCCTGATTTATGTAAAATGATTTCCGCTTCCGTAGCTCAGTTGGATAGAGCGACCGCCTCCTAAGCGGTAGGCCGCGCGTTCAAATCGCGCCGGATGCGCCAAATGCTGTAATTGATGAGATTACAGCTTTTTTTATTTTGTCAAAGCGCGGTTTAGCGCAGGCAGTTGACAGGAGGACACGCGCCGATTGGCAAGTCATCCGCGGGCTTTGTAAGCGGCATCTCACGTTTTCTTACTTGTCGGCACACATGCGCCCACATAGTAGGCAGCTTCCTCATCCGGACTCTTCTGCTCTATAAATCGCAGGCGATACATGAACGGGCCAGCGGGCACGAGATCGTGCGATCGCATGTAGTCAAAGAGTGGGGCAAAATCCGTCCGCTTGGGATGTGCGGGATCCGCGATGCGCAGCACGCAGCGGACAGCTTGAAGCGGCGGCCGACTTTCCGCACCGTCTAGCGGCAGCGCGCACGCGTCCGCATAGGACTGAAGGACGCCGATGAACGGCACAGGCGCAAGCGGCTCGGTCATATCGAGGATGCTGAAGGAAAGATGCACATAGGGGGTGTGATGCATCCAAATTGAGAGAAGCTGACGCTTTTCCTCCGTCATGCGCTCCAGATTCACATTGTAGGTGGGGATGGTGACGGCTTGAGCGCATTGTCCGCAATGCTGCAGGCAGCTTTCGATCTCCGATTGCAGCATGTGAACGCGCGCGCGAAGCGTGGTCAGTCGTGCGATCTGCTGATCGAGTTCGTCCATGCGCGAGGAGAGCTGACCCGCCATATCGGACAGCGTGGTGATCTTGGTGCACCCTCCCAACGGGAAATCGAGTCCCCGCAGCGTGCGGATCTGCATCAGCTTCATCAGATCGTATTCCGTATACATGCGATAGCCGTTGTCCGCCTTATAGGAAGGGGTTAATATGCCGGCTTTGTCGTAATATCGGAGGGTATCCTTGCTCACGCCGCATCGCTGTGAGAATTCGCCGATTTTGTATAGCGCCATCGTCCTTCGCCTCCTTGTGTTATCATAACATTCACCTGTCAAAAAATCAATGAAAATCGAATTTGCCCGATCGGGATGTTGACATTCGAGCAGCTCCAACCTTTATACTGGATGAAAAGTCCGGCGCTATAGCCGGAAACAAGGAGGAATGCTTGATGAAAAAACGTCTATTCGCCCTGTTCACGATGTTGGCAGTGCTTTGCACCTTTGCATGGGCTGAGCCTGCCGTATTTACCGGCGAGGGCAACGGCAGGGGCGGAACGCTGACGGTCGAGATGACTGTAGACGACGGCGTCATCACCGATCTTTCCGTGGTCAGTCACAGCGAGACCGCGGGCATCTGCGAACCCGCCATCGAGCAGGTGACGGCGGCTATTGTTGAAAACCAGACGCTCGCGGTGGACATCGTTTCCGGCGCGACATTGACGTCCAATGCCATCATCGCGGCGGCGACTCAGGCGGCGCAATCCGCGGGGCTTGACATGGAGGCCCTGAGCAAACCCGTCGAAAAGCAGCCCGCGGGCGAGCCCACAGAGCGCACAGCCGACGTGATCGTCATCGGCGCGGGCGGCGCGGGATTGGCAGCGGCGGCATCAGCGGGCGAAAACGGCGCGAGCGTCATCGTGCTTGAAGCAGGCGGCATGGTGGGCGGTTCCACCATCCGTTCCGGCGGTCACATCCTGGTCTTTGATGACGAGATCAACGCTTCCATGGAGCGCAACGACGAAGCGCTCAAGGCGTACCTTGATTACGATGCGGGCGACTTTGGCGAGTGGGGGGAAGCGCTGCTGACAGCGCAGGATCAGATTCGCGCGTATCTTGACAGCGATCAGGCGGGGCGCTTTGACAGCGAGGAGCTGGCCTTGGTGGATCATTACCTCAAGGGCATGGGCACCGATCTGGATGGCAATCCGGTCACGCTGCCTTATGATCTGAACCGGGAAGGCATTTTTGCTGCGGACAGCCTCAACGCCTGGCTGATGTCCGGCGGCATGGAGATCCAGCCCAAGATGTACAACGCCCATGGCGGTACCCCTGTGAACGGCGCGAAAGGATTGATCGACGCGCTGACCCGCTTGGCGGACGATGTCGGCGCTGAGATCAGCCTGAACATGAAGGCGACAGAGCTGATCATGCAGGACGGCGCGGTGTGCGGGGTCAAAGCGGTCGACGCGAGCGGTACAGAGCACGTCTTTCACGCCAACAAGGGCGTGGTGATCGCGACCGGTTCCTTCTCCTCCAATGGCGAGATGGCCGCCCATTATCAGAACATCGGCGAGGGATTGTTTGAGGGCAACGGCTCATCCAATCCGGCCACCAACGACGGGCAAGGCATCATCATGGCCGAGGCGGTCGGCGCGCAGCTTCGCGATATGCAGTTCCTGTGCACGATGACCGGCGGCATCAACGGTGTCGATCGCGCCACGTTCAATCGGGTCAACGGCACGCAGCAGCTCTTTGTCAACGCGGACGGTGTGCGCTTTGGTGATGAAAACGACAAGAGCCTCTACGATGGCATGAATGCAGGGCTGATCAACCAGCCCAACGCGCGCATCTACTTTGTGGGCGACAGCAAGATGATCGACGCCATTGAAGCCAAGCAGGAAGGCACTGTGGATGCCATGGTGCAAAGCGGCGCGTACTTTGTGGCCGACACATTGGAAGAGGCCGCGACGCTCGCTGGTCTTGACGCCGCGACTGTCACTCAAACCGTCGAAACTTTCAACGGCTATGTGGACGATGGCGTCGATCCTGACTTTGGGCGTACGTCGTTCAACGGCAAGGTCGAACAAGGGCCTTACATCATCGCTGCAGGCGAGGCGATCTATCACCTGACCTTTGGCGGTCTTGTGATCAACACGAACGCGGAGGTTCTGGATGACAACAACATCGCCATTCCCGGCCTGTACGCGGCTGGCGACGTGATCTCCGGCTTTGAGGGCGTTGCCCATCAGAGCGGTGACTGCCTGACCATGGTGGTCTATTACGGCAAGGTGGCCGGTGAGCAGGCAGCCTTAAGATAAACAGGTTTTTGAGTCCAATGCATTGCCCCGCTGGCGTTTTCGCGTGATCGGAATCGCTGGCGGGGCTTTTAAATTCGTGCTGTCATTAACTCATCTTCTGCTTTGTGCATATGTGCCTTTCCCGGATGCTATCATGAATCGATAAAAATGATTGCGTCTAACAAGGTAACAGCGCAATAAAACATCATAATATATTAATTCATCAATGATGTGAGACCGGAGGGAAAGATGAGTGAATTCGTTTTCGCGGGGAACGGTTTTGCTCACTCACGCTGCTTTTGGTTGGAAGATTCCCAGCCGAAGACTGGGAATATTATGGAAACGGTTCGTATCCTGTCTCATTTGCACCTGCAAGTCGTCATGGGAGTAGGAACCTAAAAAGTTGTAAAAAGCGCTCCTGATCACTGTGGTGAATGCGTTCCACCTTACCGTTATGCCAGGGAATCCTGGAGCGAAGAAGCTGATGAGTGATATGGAGTCTGTAACAAAGCAGATCCATAAGGATGAACTCGATCCGTCTTATGGGCGTGTAAATAGTCAAGTCCTAAATTTGGTGTAAATTGGAGATTCAACCTTCAGGCACAGGGCGT
>CAYUZP010000023.1:0-16928 GCA_964449655.1 uncultured Oscillospiraceae bacterium | reverse complement strand
TACTGGCGCAGCTCGAAAGAATCGCCCACGGCAATGCGCACGCGCACCGTCTCATCCAGCACGTTGATCGCGTTGATCACACCCACGCCGTCCGGCGTCCTGATCTCCCTGCCGATGCGGGGCATGCGCCTGCGCGTCTCCTCGTACTGATCTTGTTCATATTTAAGGCAGCACATCAGTCGATCACACAGGCCGGAGATCTTCACGGGGTTCAGCGACAGGTTCTGTTCCTTGGCCATCTTGATGGAGACCGGCGTAAAATTCGTCAGATACGTCCTGCAGCATATCGGGCGACCGCACGGGCCAACGCCGCCCAGCAGTTTCGCCTCATCACGCACGCCAATCTGCCGCAGCTCGATGCGCGTCTTGAATATCCCCGCCAGGTTCTTCACCAGCAGCCTGAAATCGACGCGGCCGTTCGCCGTGAAATAGAATACGATCCTTGAGCGGTCGAACATGTATTCGACGTCCACGAGCTTCATCTCCAGCCCATGCGCCGCGATGCGGTCCACGGCGATGTCAAACGCCTCCCGCTCGCTCTGTTCGTTTTGCCGCTGCGTCGCGATGTCCTGCTCGGTCGCGATGCGCAATATCGGCTTGAGCGGCTGCGTGATGTATTCCTCCGGCACGTCGATCGCGCCCGTCACGCACTCGCCCAGCTCTATGCCCCGCGCTGTCTGCGTCATCACGCGCGTGCCGTTGTGCAATGGAAGGCCGCTTGGATCGAAATCGTAGAGTTTGCTGGCACGCCTAAAGCGCACCCGAACTACCATGGCCATTGATGATGATCCTCCGATATGTTCAGCAATATCCTTTCAAACGCGGACGCGAACGACACATTGCTTGAGAGCATCTGCCGCGCGGTCATGATCTCCCGCTGCAGCGCGAGCGTCCTTTCCATCGGCACAGCGCGCGCGTACGCCGCCATCTGTGGCGCGTCAAAGGACGCAATCTCCGTGCCCGTCGCCTGCGCGATGAGCAGCTCACGCACCGCGCTTTCAAGCACATCGAGCACGAGCGTCTGCCGCTCTTTATCCTCCTTGTAATCGTTCACCAGGGTCAGCACATCCGTGGGGCTCTTGATGGAGAACACCTGCCGCGTCAGCGTTTGGCGCAGCTGCATCATCGTCTCGTCGATCTCAAGCGCCTGTCCCACGCAGCCGCCCGCCGTCAGCGCGCGCGCATGTGCCTCTTCCCGTGAAAAGCCGAGCGCTATCAATCGTCTTTCGACATCCTCATCCGTCAGCGGATGGAAGCGCACGACGCGGCAGCGCGAGATCACCGTCGGCAGCAGCGCCCCCGGCTGATCCGTGCAAAGGAAGAACACGGTACCGTCGGGCGGCTCCTCGAGCGTCTTGAGCAGGCAGTTTTGCGCCTGAACGGTCATGCAGTCTGCGCGCGGAAACAGCACGGCCTTCGCGCCGTCCTCAAATGCGCGCACGTCGGTCTGTGAGAGCACATCCCGCACCGCGTCCACGCCGATGGTCTTCCTGTCCTGCTGCGGCAGCACCGTGAGCACGTCCGGATGCGTACCGGCGAGCACACGCCTGCACGGGCCGCAAACCCCGCACGGGCGATTTTCACCGCCTCGGCAGACAGCGGTCATCGCGCAAAGCTGTGCCACGGAGCGCTTTCCCGTGCCCCTTGGCCCCGTGAACAGATAGGCATGTACCATCTCCCCGCGCCTAAAATCGCTCTGCAGCGCGGCGATATGGGCGGACTGTCCGGCAAAATCCTGAAACGACGGGACGCGCGCGCCGGGCGCAGGGGATGCTTTGGCGTCGCTCATATTGTCACACCTTTAAGAACTGCGCGACGTCCAGCACGAATATGGTCGCACCGCCGACGGTGACGGGGAAGGAGTAGTTCATGTAGCCGCCGCTTGAATCGTTCATGGGCGTTGACGAGGGGACGATCTGCTGACGGCTGCGGCAGGTCTCCTCGATGGTGGACAGCGCAAGATCCAGCTTGTCGTCCTCGACGCCGCTGATGAGCGTCGTATTGCCGGCGCGCAGAAAGCCGCCGGTCGTGGCCAGTTTTGTGATGCCGATGCCCTTTGACATGAGCGCATTGATGAGAGGGTTGGCATCGTCATCCTGGACGATCGCGATGATGAGTTTCATAGAGTCCTCCAATCTGTACCCCGCATGGGCCGATGCGAGATCGCTTTGGCTAATTTTCCTTTGAGGAATGAGAAGGAAGGTGCGCGGGCAAGTCAGCGCCAACGAGCTGCACACCTGTTTCCCATATCATACACGCAGATTGTGCAAAGCCCTGCCCGCGAGACCCTTGATTTTGAGCACCTCTTCCCTGTCAAACAGGAAGACATCCCGCAGACGCACATGATAGGTTCTGACGTAATAGAGGAGAAACACGGCGCCGGCAACGGCATAGGACACGACGGAAGAGAGCGCGGCGCCCATTTTCCCTAAGAGCGGTATCGTGAACAGGTTGAGCACGATGTTCACCAGCACACTCGCCGTCAGCGTGCCCAGGTAGACGAACTTCTTTCCCTGCGCCATCAGCAGTGTCCCGATGATCTTGAAATAGCTCATCGGCAGTATGCCCACGATCAGCAGCACGGTCACGGCATACGCGGGCAGGAACGCCGAACCCGCGAGCAGCACGATCGCCGGCTTGCCCAGCAGCAATATTCCCGCGATCATCACGAGCGTCAGGTACAGGTTCACCTTCAGGCTCATCGTCACCTCGTCAATCGCGTCGCTCTTCGCCGTGCGCGAAAAGAGCACCTCCCTGAAGGCGTCCGGCACCAGCCAGCCGTATTCCGATAAGCTGACGCCGAGCGTGTAAAAGCCGATCTCCGCGTCCTCGATGTGAAACATGTAGCCCATCATCAGCGTGTCCACGCGGTAGTTCAGCGTCAGCATCAATGTGGTGAGCATCGATACGATGCCAAACGGTATGATCTTCAAGGCAAAGCGCAGATCCGCGCGAAACGGGTTGGGGAACCGTTTGAGACGCAGCAGCGCCATGACGATTGTGATCACGTCGCCTATGACGATCAGCGCGAGCGCGACGAGGATCGTCCTGTCCATCGTGTAGAACGCGAGGATCGTGACCACCGTGTTGGTGACGCGCGCGGTGAAGAAGATCACGTTCTTGAACTTCACATCCTCGACCATGATGATGAAGCTGAGCTGATTGGCCAGCACCTGCACGGGCGCGAGCAGGCAGACAGCGGTCAATTCAAAGGAATCAAATACGACCGCGCCAAACACGCCGATCGCCGTATAGAGCATGAACTGAAAGATGAATATGTTCAGGAATTTATTGAGCACATCCGGCTCCCCGATGCGCTTGTAATACGGATACGGCTGATAGAGTCCGAAGTTCGCCGTCACCGCGACGATGGAGAGCATCGAGTTGATGCGCGCGAGCTCACCCTTGAGATCCGGACCCAGATAGCGGTTGGAGAAGCTGGAGGCCACAAGACCGATCAGTATGGCGACGACCTTCGTCAATATGGTGAACACATAATCGTTTGAGGTCAGCCGCCGCGTGGTGCGCTTGAGCGCCTGTGCGAACGCGCGCGGCTTCTCCCCGATGTGTGCAAGACCCATGTGCAGCCCTTCCCGCGGAATGCTCCGCCTGTTTTTCCCTATGATCCCCCGCTTTGCCGCACATTGCAAATCTCTTCGCTCAAAAAGGCGCCGGAACAGTCACGGCGCCTCGCGTGATTTAGGCGATCCTCCGGGGCAAAGCGTGCCTCACGTCGAGGAAGGGGGAAGCGTCCCCTGCGGCGCGCTCGTCACCTGGGGCGTTGGTGTGGGCTGCGCGCCAAAGCCATAGCCCGGCAGCGTGCCCGGAAGCGCTGCGCTTTGCGGTGTGGCCGCGGGCGATGCGGTCGAAGACGTCTGTCCCTGCTGTGTGCGCTGCGTGGCGGCATAGGTGATCGGCGCGCGGCCGGAATCGACGACGCCAAGCGCTTGCTGCATCACGTCATAGGGGCAGTCGCTGGTCAGCGCCGTGTCGCGATACGGGCTTGAGGATGTGTGATGACCATAGCGGAATTCGACGTGCGCGTATGGCGAACCGGATTTTTTGCTGCCTTCGACGGCGATGGTCGCCCCGGCATCGATCACGTCCCCGCGCCGCACCTCGATCTCCTCGCAGTGCAGAT
Organism: uncultured Oscillospiraceae bacterium; assembly: GCA_964449655.1. Lineage (GTDB taxonomy): Bacteria > Bacillota > Clostridia > Christensenellales > Aristaeellaceae > Ventricola. The sequence continues at coordinate 12,787 of CAYUZP010000023.1, read as the reverse complement.
AGAGCAGCGTGATGTCCAGCTCAGGCGTGTAGATGCCGACGGTGCCGTTGCTGTCTCCCGCGCGGGTGACCTCGCCTCCCAGTATCGCGTGCAGCGGTGTGCCGGGCGCGCTGATAAAGTCGATGCCCTCGTGTATGCCTGAAAAGCCGACCCTTCCGCCCATGCCCGTGATGCGGTCGCAATACTGCCCATAGAGCAATCCCAATTCGCCGATATCCGCGCCATACAGACGCACGCGCATGGCATCGACGATATCCATGACGATCGGCGCTACAGCGTACATGCCCATCTCGTCCTCAACGAAGAACTTCGCCGGCACGACATCGGCAAAGGGCGTCAACCCCCAGCGCTTGTGGTTGACCGCGTAGACGTTGTCATAATAGGTGACCGTCCTCCCGCGGACGTTCTTGTGCTCGTTGACGAACCAACGGTATTCACGCGTGAGGGGCAGCGTCGGCTCAGGCGTCAGCGTCGGTCCGGGCGCGGCCGTCATCTCGGGCACAGGCGTCGTTTCAGGCGCGGCCGTCACCTCGGGCTCGGGCGTCTGAGTGTTCACGGCATCCGCGCTGTCCTCTGCTTGCGCCGAGGGCCAAACGATACACAAAAGCGCGAGCAGCGCGGCAAATTTTCTATTCATCGTCAGACCTCCTGAACTGTCCATTCGTCTTTTCCCGTTCACGTCCATTATAGCAGACCCCGACGAAAACGCAAGCGATCCCTTCGCGATTTTTGGGCGGCGTCACAGCGCGTGCACAGGCGGCGGAAGGCTGCCCCGCGCTCCTCTGAGGATCTCGCGTCCAACAGCGTCTGACGCCTCTTTCGCGGCGCGCTCAAGGGACATGCCGCGCAGCAGCCCATCCGCGAGCAGCGCGCAAAACAGATCGCCGGTGCCGAAATGACGCCCCGGCACGCGCTCAAAGGGCACGGTGAAGCGCGCACGGGTTCCGGCGTCAAAGCCCAGCACAGCGTCCTTTCCGTCCCCGACATGCGCGCCGGTGATCAGCACGCTCCTGCCGCGACTTAATAGGCGGGAAAGCGCCTCCTCGCTGGGCGCGTCTATGGGAAGATCCGTCAAAAGGCGGGCCTCCGTCTCGTTGGGCGTGACCAGATCCGCGTGATCGACCAGAAGGCGCATACCCTCCACCTGCTCTCCCGTCACGTCATGGTACATCTTCCCATCGTCCGCGAGGATTGGATCGACGAGCACGAACGCGCCACGCGCACGGCAGTTATCGGCGACATCGCACAGCGCGCGCGCCTGCGCAAGGCCTGTGACATAGCCGATCATCGCGAAATCCCAATGAACGCCGAGCGAAAGCCAAACCTCCAAAGCGCTTTGCAGGTAGTCCGTCGTATCAAGCGCCACGTGCCGGCCGAGATCCAGCGTGTTGGAGATGAGCGCGGTCGGCAGCGCGAGCACGTCATGACCGCGACTTTCAAGCGCCGAAAGCAGCATACGCATTCCGACGCGGCTGCGCCCCGTGAAGTCGCTCAAAACGAGCACGGTGGACATGCGCTTACACCTTTCTCAGCACGACGGCCGTGCGCGCGGGCAGGTAGATCGCGAAGCCGTCGCCCAGCTGCGGATCGTGCGCCCAGGTGTGATAGACGGTCTGCTTGTCGACGCGCTCATAGCCGCCAAACGATTTGTCGTCGCTGGAGAGGACCACCCTGTAATCGCCCTGCTCCGGCGCGGGCACGAACAGCCCCGTCTGCGAGTTGGTCGGATGGAAGTTGAACAGGAAGATGCAGCCCATCTTTTCAAAGGCGAGGATTTGATCCGCCTCGTGCTGACGAAGGCAGCGCGGCATACCGCCCTCCAGCACATCGTACTTTTTGACCAGCTCGAGCATCGCCTTGTCAAAGTTGCCGAGCAGCTCATAGCGCAGGTAGCCGTTTTCCGCCAATGACCACAGACGCCTGGCGTGCGCGAAGCTCCAGCCGTTGCCCTCGCGCGGGAAATCGATCCACTCGGGATGGCCGAACTCGTTGCCCATGAAGTTGAGATACCCTTCGCCTCCCGCGGCGATGGTGACCAGGCGGATCATCTTGTGCAGCGCTACGGCGCGCTCGACGGCCAGGTTCTCATAGCCGCGGTTCATGCTCCAATACATCTCTTTGTCGGCCAGACGGAACATGATCGTCTTGTCGCCGACGAGCGCTTGGTCATGCGATTCTGCGTATGCGATGTTCTTTTCCCCCGGGCGGCGGGAGATCAATTCGTAATACAGCCGGCCCATGTCCCAATGGCCGTCCTCTTTTTCCTTGATCGTCTTGATGTAGTAATCCGGAAGCCCCATGCTCAGCCGGTAATCAAAGCCCAAACCGCCGTCCTCGATGGGCAGACACATGCCGGGCATGCCGCTCATCTCCTCGGCGATGCACAAAGCGCCCGGCTTGACCTCATGCGTCAGCTCGGAGGCGAACTGCAGGTAGGTCACGGCATCGACGTCCGTGTTCATCGAAAAATACTGCCGATAGTCGGTGAACGCGTCGCCAAGGCCGTGATCCAAATAGAGCATACTGGTCACGCCATCGAAGCGGAAGCCGTCAAAGTGATACTCCTCCAGCCAGAATTTGAGATTGGAGAGCAAAAAGTGCACTACGCCGTCGCTTGCGTAGTTGAAGACCTTGCTGTTCCATGCGGGGTGATCGCCCGCCGGGCCGGATTTAAAGAACTGGTAATCCGTGCCGTCAAAGCCGTTGATGCCCTCCACCGTGTTCTTGACCGCATGGGAATGCACAAGGTCGAGCAGCACGCTTAGGCCTAGCCTGTGCGCCTCGTCGATCAGCACCTTGAGATCGTCCGGCTTGCCATACCACGAGGACGCGGCGAAGAAGTTTGAAACCTGGTAGCCAAATGACGCGTAATACGGATGTTCCATGATCGCCATGAGCTGCACGGTGTTGTAGCCATCGCGCTTGATGCGGGGCAGCATGTCGCGCGCGAACTCCAGATAGGTGCCCACGCGTTCCTCCTCGGTCGCCATGCCCACGTGCGCCTCATAGATGAGCGGCGGGATATTCCTGCGCGGATCGAAGTGCTCGTCGGTCCACCTGAAGGGCACGGGCGGATCCCATATGGCGGAGCAGAAGGATTTGTTTTTTTCATCGTGCTTGATGCATGTGGCGTAGAGCGGTATGCGGTCCTCGCTCTTTCCGTTCGCCGTGACGACGACCTTCACCAGGGACTCATGCTTGAGCGCGTCCGCGCCCTCAAGCTCGATCTCCCAATCGCCTCCGCCGATGGCCTTCATGGGATGGCTCTCGCGGTTCCAGCCGTTGAAGTCGCCGGTCAGGTGCATTTCCTGCGCGCCGGGCGCCCACTCGCGGTAGACCCAGCCCGTTTTCGTCCTGTGAAAGCCGTAATAGTGATGGCCGTTTGCGAAATCGGACAGCGACGCCGCGCCGCTTAGCATACGGCGTTTGCGCTGTGTATATCGGTCCATGCGCGCGTTGAGATCGCCCTCAAAGGGCGCGAGCGCCGCGTCATCGCTGAGGATCTTGAGCCTTTTGTCCTGATCTGCCATGCCTGTCCACCGTCCTTTGATCGATTTTTCTGTTCGTCCCGATGCTAAAGGCCCAGCAAAGCCTCTCTTCTTATTTTTCTATTGTACCGTAATCGCGCACCGATTTCAACCATTTTTGGCCGCGTCCGCGCATTGTACTTGAAGGCAATCAAAAGACCGCCGTTTCCGGCGGCCTGCTTAACTTTCTGGGGACAATGTATTTGGACGTTCCAGCTTGACGGTCACGGTCGGATCGTCCCACGTGATCCACTTGCTGATCGTGCTGTCTATCGCGGACAGTGTGTTCTTCCAAACCTCTTCGCTCTCTTGGTTCTCTTGCAGGTAGTGTTCACGGCATTCTTCTATTTCTTCGGCAAGCACTTCCTGTATCTCTTCGTCCGTCATAGGATAGAGGAAATCATCGCGCTTGATTTCGGTGATTGTCGCGCCGTCGGTGATCACTTCAAGCTCTGGCAGCGTCAATGTGATCTCGCGCATGTTCACGGACATCTTGACCTTGCGAAGGTCAATGCCTATGCTGGCATTGTATACATAATATATGATGTCATTTCTCACTTCGCCCAGAACCGGCACCGCCAAATCGATCGGTTTTTCGCGCTCCTCCTCGACCGTTGTGGTCACCAGCTTCGCGGATTCCTGCAATTGGCGAGAGAGCAATATGGACTCCGAGTACGCGATTTTTTCATTTTGAAAGAACGGCAGCTCATCAAGCCATCCGATCAAAGGCGGCGTAAGCGCGATGACGAGCGCTACCGCAAGCGCCGAACCGACGATGCCCAGAAGAAAACTGCCGATTTTAAGCAATATCTTCTTCACAATCTTCATAGGCACCTCACAGCATCAGCAGCAGGGGGATAATCAAATAGCGCAGAGCGAACACGGTGACCGTCGCCAATCCGATGATGATCAGCAGTGTACGAATCAGTTTCATCGGTTGTGTTTCCTCCTTTCATGATGAGCACGCGTAAAGCCGCACAAGCGCCCGCCGACTTTTACGCCTACGTCCACCGCATGTCAGATCCCGCGATAAGGCCATCGGAAAGCGCAGGGAAAGCTCTGACTTTACGATATGGGAACGGATATTCCCAAACACAATGATTATAGCACAACTTTTCATGCATCGCAAGTCTTTTGTCGCAGTGATTCACGGTTCCACCGAAAGCGTCGAACCATCGGAAGTCAGCGTCATGACGCCATATTCGGCCGCCGTGCAGACCCGCGCGCCGACGCGCTCAAGCCGCGCAATCGCGCCCGTGTCCGCCTCACGACTGGTCAAGAGCGCGATCCTAGGCGATACGCACTGCACGAGACGCGCGCTCGTCGCGCCGACAGCACCGCCCCGCGCGCAGATGAGCGCATCGGCACGAAGATATGCCTGCGAGGAGACCATCTCGCTCTCGCCGACCTCCGTGACGGTGCCCATGATCAGCACGCTCGTCGCGCCGTAGTCGATGCGCACGGAAAGCCCATCGTCCCGCTCGTCTGTGTGATGCGTGCGCACAGGGCCTATGATCGTGACCGTCGCCCGCCCTAGCGAGAACGTCAGCCCCTGAACGGGCACGATGAGCTGCAGGCCTTCCGTCTTCTGCGCCGCCTCCATCATGCGGTTGTACGCCTCGGTCTTCACCTGCGAATTCTGATAGATCAGGTATTTGGGCCTGCCCAGGCGCACCGCCGCCGCCATCGCGCCGGTCTGCCCCTCCTCCGCGCTCAGCGCAACCGCCGCGTCGATGTGGCCAACGCCGCACAGCAGAAGCTGCGCGAGGAGCGAAGCGCCGCCGCCGTCGCCCGCGCCGAGCAGCATGGTGTATCCGTCGCTGCACACGAGCACAGCCTCGCCGTCGCCCGCCCGCAGCGTCTTGACCGTCAGCCCCGTTTTCTGCACGCGGTATGCCCATTTCGGCAAATCCCCGAGATCCGGCAGCCTGATTTCGGTCACATCGACGGGAAACCATTCGGGCACGGTCAGCGAGGGCTTTCCGGTCTGCGGATCGTTGCGCACAAAGCCGAGCACGCACGCGCCGACGAACAGCAGCGATAAAACGCCCAGCAGCAGCAAAAGATGGATCAGGCAGCCGGTCAGACAGCCATGCCTTGGTTTTTTCCGGACGTAAGAATGTTTTTTTCTGCCCATCACAGCGCTCCCAAAGCGTCGGCGAGGCATTGCGCATCCTCGCGCGTCGTCGCCCAGCTCGTCACAAACCGCACAGCGACGCGCCCATCCGGAAGCTGTGCCCAGCGCTCAAAGGAAAAGCGCTCCGCGAGCGTCTGTGCCTGCGAGGAGGAAAGCAGCGCGAAGACCTGATTGGTGACGGTCGTCTGGTACGCCTCAATGCCCGCGCGCGCCATGCCGTCACGGATCACGTCGGCCATCTCGTTGGCGTGCCGCGCCCACTTAAAAGCGTCATCCTCTTCAAGCGCCGCCAGGAACATCACGCCGCAAAGACGGCCCTTGGCCAGCATACCGCCGCGGTTCTTGATCATGTAGCGGAAGTCGCGCTGCAGCGCGGGATGGGCGATCACCATCGCCTCGCCAAAGAGCAGGCCATTCTTTGTGCCGCCAATCGTGAACGCGTCACACAGCCGCGCCATATCGGGAAGCGTCACGTCACAGCCGCGGGCGGTCAGCGCGCTGAAGAGCCTCGCGCCGTCCGCGTAGAGATACAATCCAAATGCATCACACACCTCGCGAAGCGCGCGCAGCTCGCGCAGCGAATAGATCGTACCCAGCTCCGTGGGCTGCGAGATGTAGAGAACGCGCGGGTGCACCATGTGCTCGTCGGTATGCGCAAGGCAGACATCCCGCACGCCCTCGACGGTGACCTTGCCCTCTTTGGATGGCGCGACGAGCACCTTGTGCCCGCTGCCCTCGATGGCGCCGGTCTCGTGCGTGTTGATGTGCGCGCCCGCCGCGGCGACGACGGCCTCGTAGGGACGCATGAACGCGGCAAGCGCGATCAGATTCGCCGACGTGCCGCCCACCAGCATGTGCACCTGCGCATGGGGCGCGCCGCATTTTTCGAGGATCAGCGCCTGCGCCTTGACGCTGTAGGGGTCAAGCCCGTAGCCCTCGGTGTGCTGCAGATTGGTTTCAAGCAATCGCTGCATGACGAGTGGATGCGCGCCCTCGCCGTAATCGTTTTGAAAAAAGCGTTTTTCACTCACGGAAATGCTCCTTTATGAATCCTCATGGCGTCGTTTTTTCGCTTTGGCACATCAAGGACGAACCCGCCCTCAGCGGGTATCCTTGACGGTTCCCACAAAGAGCGTCTCATCCAGGGTAAGGCGCGTGACGCGCGACAGATCGAGCGCCCGCGGATCGATGCCGGCGAGCATGGGCGTCATGCGCGCTGCCTGCTCTGCGAGATCGGGCGAAACATCGCGCACTGCGGTGATCGTCGTCTGCTCGATCATCTCCATATGCGATTGGGCATAGCGCTCCACCCGCGCGCCGTCATAGGCCTCGTGGCGCAGAAATCCCGCTGCCGCCTGACGCAGCTCCTTCAGATACCCCTCGCGCGGCGCGAGCTTGAGCAGCACACCGCCGGGTTTGAGCACACGCCTGAATTCGCGGTAATTCGCGGGCGTGAACACGTTCAGTATGGCGTCCGCGCAGCCGTCCGTAAGCGGTATGCAGCTCAAATCCGCCGCGAAAAATGTCCCTTCACCCTTTCCCCGCGAGGCCAGGCGGACAGCTTCCTTGCAAAGATCAAAGCCTATGCGCGTCATGGGCACGCCCGGGCATACACGCTTCACATAGTACCCTTCGCCGCAGCCCGCGTCCACGATGACGGGATGATCGGCATGGGGAAGCACATAGCGCTCCAGCGCGCGGGAAAGCGCGCACACCGCCGGCTCAAACAGCCCCGATTGAAACACCGCCGCGCGGCTCTCAAAGAGCGCCTTCGTGTAAAAGTGTCCATGCTCATGGGGGACGAAATTGACGTAGCCCTGCCGCGCGATGTCAAAGCAGTGCCCACGCCCGCAGACGAGGCTGTTTTCGCGCCGCGCAAACGCGCTATGGCAGAGCGGACAGCGCATGAGCGGGATGATGGCGTCTTGCATCGGTCACACTCCGGTCTGTTCTTCAAAGTGCTGTCAGCGGCTCAAAAGTAGTCGGAAAAATACGGCTGTTCGTTGGGGATGATGTCCTCCAATATGCGCACGGCCTCGTCGCTCGCGCGCAGCCGCTCGATGCGCCGAAGGTACGTCGGCCGCTTGTAGCCAAAGAACATCGCCGTCAGCGTCTGTATGCTGCAGTGAACCAGCTCGCCCCGCGTGCCGCCGCGCTCCAATGCCGCGCGTCCATCCGCGTCAAAGCCGAGGGAAAAGTCGCCGCAATTGCAGTCCATCACGGGGTCGCTGATCACGAAATGCAGCTGGTCATGCGTTGGGATGATGTCAAACGGGAAGCGCGCGATGAACGCCTCGAAATCCACGATGCGCGCCATGATGTAGGGCTCGATCTCCTCCTGAATCTCGCTGTCCTCCAGCAAAAACGCCATAGGCTCGTTGGTGTAGTTGCTGCCCACGACCTTGTCGATCATCGTAAAGTGCGCCGAGATGTAATTCCACAGCCCGTATCGCGCCTCTTGGTTGAGCGTCACGAGTTCCTTGATGCGCAGCACGTCGTTGGCGATGTAGTAGACCAGGTAGCCCGTGGGCTGATCCTCGGCGTCGTAGTAGACCGCGACGAGCACGTCGTCCGCTTCCCAGCGCCAATACTCCTCCCATTCCAGCTCATTGCGCTTGAGCGCGCCGTGGCGCATACGGGTGAACGCGTCGTGCACGCGCATGACATCCGGGCTGTCCGTCGTCACGCGCTCCACCCTGCCGGGCACATCGTGGCGCGCGGGCAGCTGCGTATCCCTGATGGTATAGGTCATCTTATCGGAGACGATCTCCCAGCCTTTCTTTCGGTAATAGGGGATCATGTAGGGCACGAGCATCGATACGCTCTGCTTGTTCTTGCGCATGTTGTCAAGCGCGCGCTTCATCAGTCTGGCCATCAGCCCCTGCCCCGCGTATTCCGGATAGGTCGCCACGCCCGTCACGCCGCCCATCTTATACATCCGCCCGAATATGTTCACCTGCATCGGGTAGATGCTGATCTGCGAGGCGAGCTTGTCCCCATCGAACCAGCCAAAGGACTCCGTCTTCTTCAGCACCGGCTTTTTGGAGCGTTCCATGTCCTTTTGATCCCATCCCAGCGCGGCCAGCTCGCTGTCCGTCACCTGAAACGCATAGCGCAACAGCGCGTTATACTGTGCCGTATCATCCGTGGTCAGTCTGCGCATCTGCAGCCGGTCCATCCGTTCCCCCTGCTTCATGCTGATCCCTTCCATACACATCCGCTTTCATAGCCGCTCCATTATACCATACTCGCGCGGGACAGGCAAGCGCGCCTGGGCGCCGTCCGTAAATGCATGGGTTGGGACGATCATCCCGCGCGTACATCCCGTCGTGCGCCTTGACATTTCGTCTCCTTGGACATTATAATAATCATATGTTTAATCGACCCGCCCCGCGAAAGAGCACTGGAGGGCTTAACCGATGGTAGCACCTGAGCATCTCAACATACTCGTCACGCTGAACGAGCGTTATCTGCCATACCTCAACGTGATGCTCGCCTCGCTGATTCACCATAACGCGGAATGTCAGCTTGACGTGTATCTGCTGCACTCCTCCATACCAGACAGCGCCCTTGCGACGACGGAAAGGCTGCTTTGCCGCCGCGGTCAATTGATCCCCATACGCGTAAGCGCGTTGACGCTTGACAGTGCGCCCACGACAGGCCGCTACCCCTACGAGATCTATTACCGCCTGTTCGCCGCGCGATTGCTGCCCGAGACGCTCGACCGCGTGCTGTACCTCGACCCCGATCTGGTGGTCAACGGCTCGCTCCTCTCGCTCTACCATCTGCCGATGCAAGACGATTATTTCGCGGCGGCGTCCCATACCGGCCCCGTCCTCAACCTCGTGAACACCGTGCGCTTGGGCATGGAAAAGGGCAGCCCGTACATCAACTCCGGCGTGATGCTGATGAACCTGTCGCTCTTGCGCGCACAACAGCGCGAGGAGGACGTCTTTTCATTCATCGAAAGCCGGAAGAAGCGGCTGATCCTGCCGGACCAGGACATCATCAGTGGGCTGTATGGGCGTCAAATCGTCACGCTGGACACCTTCCGCTACAACATGACCGAACGGCTCTACTGGCTGCACAAGCCCTTTCATCGGGAACTGACGCTTGACTGGGTGCGCAAAAACGCCGTCATCATCCACTACTGCGGACGGAACAAGCCCTGGAAGAGCGTGTATGTGGGGCAGCTGAACCGGTTCTATCACGAGGCCGAGGCGATGCTGCGCGAGATGACCCGCTAGCGCGCGGACAACGCAAAAAATGCACTCCTCTGTTTGAAGCGAGTGCATTTTGATGTTTCTCACGCTTTACCCTCGTGCAGCAGGCGATAGGCCTGATTGGCGATGTCGGGCAAAAGCTCGTATTCGATCATCAGATCGCCGTTTTTCATCGAAAGCGTGCGCGCGTTTATGGGGATGTACGTCAGATCCTCTTCGCCCGACTTTTTGGGCGCGTCTTCCTGCACGCACGTGAACGCCGCGCGGTAGAGCGCCTGTTCGCCGTCCAGCGCGAGGAGCTCCTTTTTGCGCGTGAGGAAACAGCGCGTCTCATAGAAGAGGCTCATCACGCCGCAGGCGACAGCGCCCAAGCCCAACAGGCGCAGCGCGCCCTCCCCATGCCAGAAAAACACGATCAGCACAATCCCCGCGAGGAGGATCAGCGCGAAGGGGATCAGCCGCATGGCGAGCTTTTTGCCCGGCTTCACATCCCCGTCCAATTGGCGCTTGGCGCACTCGCGGCAGACGCAAAAGTCGACAGCGTCGCCCAGCCCCTGCACGCGCCGCTCCCCTCCCAGCTCCCGCAGGTGAATCGTGCGCACGGTCAGCGCGTGAAATCTGAAATCCTCAGGTTGCTCCTCTTTGCCGCATCGCAGGCATTTTGCCATCACAAGGACTCCTTTCCTCCGCTTTGCGCCGCATACGCAAAGGAGCGCCGCCCCCTTTGGCGACGCTCCCAATCCTCCCGGGATGTCCGATGGATCCACGCCATGAAAAGCGCGGTCGTCACAACATGCCGCCCATCACCGAGAGCATGAGGCTGCCTATGATCAGTATGATCGCGCCGCCCAATCTCGATGAGATCTGCGCAAAGGGCATCAGTTCCATGCGGTTCGCGGCAGAGAGCACAGCGACGTCGCCCGTGCCGCCCATGTTGGCCATGCAAAGGCCCGCGGTGATGCCCGCCTCGACCGGATAGAAGCCGACCAGACCGCCGATGAGCGCGGCACCGATAAACGCGCCCAGGCAGGTGACCAGGCACAGCAGCAGGTAGGTCAGGCTGAAGCTGCTGATGACCGTGCCGATCTCCAGATAGCAGATGCCGATGCCGACCAAGAGCGTCGTGGTCAGGTTCTTCATGATGAACTGGAACCACTGATAGCAGGCGATCTCGATATTCTCCGGGATCAGGTTGAATATCTTGCAGACAGCGACGCTGATGATCATCCACGCGTAGGCGTGAATGCTGATCGCGGGGACGAGCATATCCCAGATCGTGCTGAGGATATAGCCCCACGCGAAGAAGCTGCAGGAGACGAGCAGACCGATGCCCAGGTTGGTGAGGCTGATATGATCGCGCTTGGCCTGCATTTCGGGGCTGATCTCCATCTCTGCGGGATCCGCGATGCCCTCGCGCAGCAGCTTGCCCTGACCGTTGAGCTTTTTGCTTGAAATCAGCTTCACGATCAGGCCGGCCATGATGATCGAGATCGCGTTGCCGATGGCCACGGCGGGGGTCATGACGGAAATCGCCTCGGAAGCGGACATCGTGCCGGAGCTTTCAAAGATCTTGGAGAGCGGAACCGCGCCCGCGCCCATGCCGCCGCCCATGATCGGCAGCGCGATGAGCAGTATGCCGCGCACCGCGCCAAAGCCCAGCAGCGCGCCCGTGACGCCCGCCAGCGCGAACGCCAGCACGACGGCGCCCAATATGGCCGGGAAGTAGCGCGCGGCCGCTTTCTTGAGCAGGTTGCGGTTCATGCCCAGTATGGAGCCGGTGATCAGCGCGGCGATGTAGAAATCAAGGAACGCGCCTGTCGGCTTAAAGAACTTCGTGATGTTGCCAACCAGATCGATGTTGCCGTGCGGCAGCAGATTGAAGTAGCTGAGCAATCCTGAGCCAAAGATGACGACGATGGCGCCGCCGCCCAGGAAGTTGCGGATGAACGGCACCCTCTCGCCGATCTCATAGAGGATCGTGCCCAGCACGATCATGAACGCGAAGCAGCCGGCCATGCCCTCCTGAAGAACGCCGATGTACGCGGAGACGATGATGATCACAGAGCAGATCAGGAAAAACTTCCACGGCAGGTTGAAGAGTGTGTACCCCTCGCCAAAGAGTTTGACACTCTCTTTCTTTTCAGACATATGTGTCCCTCCTAAACTGCTTGCCTGTCGGCAAGCCGCCCGGTTTCAGGGCTTTGTAGGCGTCAGATCCTCGCGACGCCGGTCCTTCTCGCGGCCTCGGCGACAGCCTTTGCGACGGCCGGGCCCACGCGCTTGTCAAACGCCGCGGGGATGATGTACTCCGCGTTCAGCTCTTCCGGCGAGATCAGATCGGCCAGGGCCTGTGCCGCGGCCATCTTCATCTCCTCGTTGATGTCCTTCGCGCGCACGTCGAATGTGCCCCTGAAGATGCCCGGGAACGCGAGGACGTTGTTCACCTGGTTCGGGAAATCGCTGCGGCCCGTGGCGATGACCGCCGCGCCGCCCGCCTTCGCGTCATCCGGGAAGATCTCCGGCGTCGGGTTCGCGCAGGCGAATATGATCGCGTCCTTCGCCATCGTCTTGACCATGTCGGTCGTGACCGTGCCCGGAGCGGAGACGCCGATGAACACGTCCGCGCCAACCAGCATATCGGCCAGAGAGCCGGATCTGTGCTCGAGGTTTGTGACCTGCGCCATCTCTTCCTTGATCCAGTTCAGGCCTTCGCGTCCCTCGTAGATCGCGCCCTTGCGGTCGCACATGGTGACATGCTTAAAGCCCGCGCTCAGCAGCAGCTTGACGATCGAGATCGCCGCGGCACCCGCGCCGGAGGTGACGATCTTGACGTCTTCCTTCTTCTTGCCGACGACTTTGAGCGCGTTGGTCAGTCCCGCCAATGTGATGACGGCGGTGCC
>CAYUZP010000022.1:0-18943 GCA_964449655.1 uncultured Oscillospiraceae bacterium | reverse complement strand
GCTTCACATAGGAACCGCCTGTCTTTCTGTCAAACACCGCTGTAAAAGATCCTTTCCCATCACAGATCATCCGTCCTAAGCGTACCATGCCAAACAGCAACGGACTTTGTTTGAGTCTTCGCATGGCTTCCTGCCAGATGTTCTCGGCGCTAGACTCAAGTCCTTCAGGGGGTTCGGAGGAAGCATCCGGTGCGGAAAATGTTACCTTTCGGGCAGACGATGCCTTTTGGGGCCTTTGGATGATCGAATCATGTGCATTCGTGTCGGTTGGCGCAAGTTCTGCATCGTTCAACGTGACAGGCACAGCGGCCATGCCTTCATGAAGCTTTCGTTCCAGCTCGTCTACACGAACCATCAGCGATTCCAGCTGTAATTCTGGTTCTGGTGCACACGCACGAATTGTAGCAGCTTCCAGTGCAAAACGCGGCTGCGCTGACCACTTCATGTCATTTTCTCCAGCCAAGAAGAGATCGAGCATGCGCATCAGTCTGGTCTGCGATGTATGGTTTGCCTGCTGGGCATAAGCCTGTGCATCCTCCGGCGCGACATTGAGCAGCTGAGCAACCTGCGTTTCCCCACAGACACTTGCCAACATCAAGGCACGGATGTGACTGCTGACATCCCGCGTGAAGACCTGCACCTCACGGCCTGCGCGCATCATCTCATCGATCATGCCCAGCGCGCTTGCGGCATCTGCTTGAATCAACGCATCGACGAAGCGGAAGAGAAAGTCGCGATCCGACGCGCCAAGCACCTGCACGACAAGATCCTCTGTGACGCCTCGCTCATCCTCCTGCGCATAACCTAGGCACATATCCAGGATCGACCATGCGTCGCGCATGCCGCCTTCCGCAGCTCGTGCAATGCGAGTAAGCGCCGCGTCCTCAGCATGCAGCCCACCTTCATCGATAGCCACGCGCAGACGGGAGACGATCTGATCCACCGGAATGCGACGAAAATCAAAGCGCTGGCAGCGAGAGAGGATTGTCGCCGGAAGTTTTTGCGGTTCTGTCGTCGCGAGGATAAAAATCACGTAAGCAGGAGGTTCTTCCAATGTCTTGAGTAGCGCATTGAAAGCGCCGGCTGAGAGCATGTGAACCTCGTCGATGATATAGACACGAAAGCGCCCTGTCTGTGGCGGATATTTCACCTTTTCCCTCAGGTCGCGAATTTCATCGACGCCGTTGTTGCTGGCTGCGTCGATCTCGAGTATATCGAGGTTGCTCTCCTCGCTCAACGCGCGGCATGTGGGGCAAGTTCCACAGGGTTCGCCGTTTTGCGGGTGCTCGCAGTTGACAGCGCGTGCGAGCACCTTTGCCGCGGACGTCTTGCCCGTGCCGCGTGTGCCGCAAAACAGATAGGCGTGTGCGATGCGTCCGCTCATCACCTGACTGCGAAGCGTACGCACGATGGCTTCCTGTCCCGCAAAATCGTCAAATCTTGCCGGACGATAGCGGCGGTACAACGCCTGATAACTCATAATGCCCTCCAAATCACCGACGAAACCACGCAGGCGGTCCAAGCCATATCTATATTGTCCGCCGCGCCGTTTTTCCTTTCATTCAGAACTTCTAATCATTCGCAGCATATGTGAACTTAAACGCCCTGCGCTTTACAGAGGCATTTAAAAGATGGTCAGCAAGGCATCCGGTCCTGCGCACCTGCAGAGCAAGGGGCAGCACAGGTGTATTGTGCGCTTTTAGGATCGCATTGAAAATAGGTATACCCTTCACTCTTCTTAATATATCCGCTTCAGATTGGTTTAAGGCTTCATGATTGCACCAGAGGCATCAGGATAACGCCCCGCCGACGCATCAAAAAGAAAACAGCGAGATTTGATTTGTTTCGGGCAGTCCGCCTAAACATCCGCCTTCGCGCAGCAGATCGACCAGCGTCTGTGAAATCTTCGCGCGCGTTCTCAAGTCTTCGACAGAAAGGAATGCCGCCTCATTGCGCGCCTCGACGATGCCCTGCGCAGCGGCTTTTCCCATGCCCGGCAGCGCGTTAAACGGTATGCGGATCAACGTATCGGAGACCAGCTTGAAATCCGTTGCGTCGGACTCATAGAGATCGATCGGTGCAAAATGTATCCCGCGACAGTTCATCTCGATGACCAGTTCCATGATGGTCATCAAATCCTGATCCTTTTGTGTCAGTTCCTTGTCCCGCGCCTCCATCTCCTTGTATCTGACGCGCAGCGCGTCGGTCGAGCCGGTCAGTACATTGGCGTCAAAGCAGTCCGCGCGCACTGAAAAATATGCACAGTAATAAGCAGCTGGCCTGTACACCTTATACCACGCGATGCGAAGCGCCATCGTCACGTATGCGACGGCATGTCCCTTTGGGAACATGTACTTGATCTTTTTACAGGAATCGATGAACCAGTCCGGCACGTTGTGCTCGCGCATCACTTCCTCCATCTCGGGCGTGAGTCCCCTGCCTTTGCGCACCGATTCCATCGTATCAAACGCCATTTTCGGCTCGACTCCATAGTCGATCAGTGCATTCATGATGTCATCCCGTGTGCAGATGCAGGAAGCCAGCGGCGCCTGTCCGGACTTGATGATCTCCTGTGCGTTGCCAATCCAGACGTCCGTGCCATGTGAGAGGCCGGAGATGCGGATCAGTTCCTCCATCGTCGTAGGATGTGTTTCCTCCAGCATCTGCCGCACAAAGCGCGTGCCAAACTCCGGAACGCCATATGTGCCGACATTGGAACCGATCTGTTCCGGCGTGACGCCCAGCGCTTGCGTGCTGGAAAACAGCGAAATGACCTTTGGATCCGTCAGCGGCAGCGTGCGCGCGTCGATGCCCGTCAGATCCATCAGCATGCGGATCATCGTCGGGTCGTCGTGTCCTAACACGTCCAGCTTGACGAGCACATCGTGCATCGAGCCAAAGTCGTAATGTGTCGTGATGACCGGACTGGTCATGTCATTGGCCGGATGCTGGATGGCGACAAACTGCTGAATCTCATATTCCTTGGGCAGCACGACCATACCGGCGGGATGCTGACCGGTCGTGCGCTTGATGCCCACACAGCCCAGCGCAAGCCGGTCCATCTCCGCATCGGAAAGCTTCAATCCGCGCTCTTCACAGTAATGCTTGACGTAGCCGTAAGCTGTCTTGTCCGCCAATGTGCTGATCGTCCCCGCGCGGTAACAGTATCCCTTGCCGAACAGCTCTTCGATATAGGCGTGCGCACGCGGCTGATAGACGCCTGAAAAGTTCAGATCGATGTCCGGCACCTTGTCCCCTTTGAAACCGAGGAACACTTCAAATGGGATATCAAACCCATCGCGGAAGAGTTCTTCCCCGCAGACCGGGCATTTCCTGGGCGGCAGATCGACGCCAACCTTGTATTTTTGCCGATCGACATCGAAATCCGCAAACTTGCATTTGGGACAGCGGTAATGGGGCGGCAGCGCATTGACCTCCGAGATGCCGACAAGATGCGCGACGTAGGATGAACCTACGCTTCCACGCGAACCGACGAGATAACCGTCCTCATTTGATTTTTTGACCAACCGCTCAGCGATGTTGTAAAGCGTGCCATAGCCATAGCCCAGGATGGATTTCAACTCTTTTTCCTTGCGTGCTGTGACGATTTCAGGGGGGTGATCCCCAAACCACTCGCGAATCTGAGTTTCACAGAGATTGCGAATGTTGTCCGCAGCATCCGGCCAATAGGGCTGGAAGGTCTCCTTGCCCTCCGGGTGTTTGGGATACAGCCCGACCTCTCCTATGCGCGCAGCGATTTTCGCGGGGTTGTCGATGACGACTTCCTTCGCCTTCTCAGGTCCCAGATAGCTGAAATCGTCGAGCATCTCCTGCGTCGTCTTGAAATAGAGCGGCGGCTGGTTGTCGGCATCTTTATAGCCGTGAGAATCCTGTATGATCGCTCGGAATTTTGCGTCCTTTGGATCGAGAAAATGCACGTCACCCGTGGCAACGACCGGAATGCCTAGTTCCTCGCCGAGCCAGACGATCTTGCGGTTAAAATCGCGAAGCTGCTCCTCGCTCTCCGCGGTTCCCTCGCGCAACATGAACGCATTGTTTTCTATGGGCTGTATTTCAAGGTAATCATAAAAGCGCGCGATACGCTTGAGCTCCTGGTCATTCCTGCCATCGACGACAGCGCGAAAGAGCTCGCCGGATTCACAAGCTGAACCGACGATAAGACCCTTGCGGTATTTCTGCAATATATCACGCGGCGTGTGCGGCTTGCCGCGGCTGAAATAGTGCAGATGGCCTTCAGAGACGATGTGGTTGAGATTGGTGATGCCATCCTGTTCGGCAGCCAGCAATATGATATGATATGAATCACCGATCGCACCGCCCGTCAAGGCGTCATTGATGTCACTGAGCCTTGTGACGCCCTGTTCCTGCGCCATGGAGAGCATGCGGTTGAGCATGTGCGCCGTCGCGCGCGCATCGTGAACCGCGCGGTGTGCGTTTTTGAGGCTGATGCCCAATGCCTTGCAAATCGCACCTAGCTTGTGGCTCTTCATGTTTGGAAAAAGACGGCGGGCGAATTCGAGCGTGTCGATGACCGGCAGATTCACCTCAATGCCAAGCCGTGAACATTCCTGCTCTAGGAATGCGTAATCAAACTTCGCGTTATGCGCGGCAAAAACAGCGCCGTCGATGAACTCAAGCAGCTTGGGGATCTCCTGCTGCGCTGAGCCAGCGTCGACGACCATGGCGTCGCTGATGCCGGTCAGCTCGGTGACCCCGGGCGGAATCGGCTCGCCGGGATTGACAAAACGAGAGTATTCCTCGACGATCTGTCCGCTGCGCACGCGAACCGCTCCGATCTCGATGATGTGATTCTTGCGCGGATTGAG
Source organism: uncultured Oscillospiraceae bacterium (assembly GCA_964449655.1). Lineage (GTDB taxonomy): Bacteria > Bacillota > Clostridia > Christensenellales > Aristaeellaceae > Ventricola. Next base: position 14,096 of record CAYUZP010000022.1, on the reverse strand, counting down.
GCCGGTCGTCTCGAAATCGACGACGACGATATCGCCGGAGAGCGGACGATCATCGCCGTTTTGAACGACAGTCGTCACATCGGTCAGGTATGCCTCAATACCTGGAATCAATTTGATCTTGTTCTTTTTTGCCGCGCCAAATGCCTCGGGAAACGCCTGTACAACGCCATGGTCTGTGATCGCGACGGCGGGATGGCCCCACTTGGCCGCGCGGGCGATGAGCGCGGAAGCAGCGGATATGCCGTCCATCTCGCTCATATTCGTGTGCATATGCAGTTCGATGCGCTTGCATTCAGCGTTGTCCTCGCGTTCAGGCTTTTGACGTGCGTCGATATCGTTGACCATCATCACAAGCCCGTGCTCAAAACTGTCCATTCTGATATCGCCGCGCACAGCAAACCACTTTCCAGGCTGAACAGCCGCCAGCACGTCAGCGACGGCCTTCTTTTCCTCTTCGGTTGGCGGACGGTTGTCCGTTTCCGCTGCGCGACGGCCTTTAGCTCTATAGCGCAGGAAAGCCTTGCATTTGATCGTGTTCGTGTAATCCGTCAACGCGAAGGAGAGGAGCTGCATTTCTCCGCCTCGCAGTTCGCGCGCCTCAGCGGTGAGCACTTCGCCACAGATGACGATCTTGCTCGCTTCCTCAGTCAGCTCGATGATTTCGACAGGCTCCGCAGAGATCGGCCGCCCAAATACGGCACGTGCAGCCTTTTTTTCCGCATGACCGCCTCTTGGTGATTGCCGCTGTTCACGCACGATTTGATTTAACGCCTGTTCATCCTCCTCGTGACGGCGTTTGCGGAGTTCTTCGAGCTCTTCAGTCTGCGCCTCGCGCAATCCGGCAGCCTGTATATCCACATGCAGCTTTGCGCCGAAGAAATCAAAAGCATGCTGCGCGTTATAGGCGTCGATGCCGGACTGTTCCAAATACTTTGGCGCATTGTCCTCAGAGACAAGCAATGTCAGCACATCGCCTTTGCACTCGAATCTCGCGTGTTCAATCAGCGGTACAGCGCTGGGATGTCTGTGTCCTATACTTTTGAGGAGGAACGGCGCGAATTTTTGCGGGTCAGCGAGAAAATCGCCGCGCAGCTGCGGCGATCTGATGATCAGCGATACGCGAATCGGTGCAAAATACCGTCGAAGCGCTTTTTGAAAAGCGGAAAACGGTTCGTCTTCCACCAGTATATCCGATGAAAAACAGACCTTGATTCTTTCTCCACTTCGGGTAGCTGTCACGCGGTCGAGCGTCAAATGCCCGTTGAGAACTTCCGCCTCGCCTTCTAAGAGAGATTGCCATTGGGATTGAGACATACTGTACTCCTGTTCTTTAGCCGTTCACTTGACGTTCTTCGCATTTTGATTTTCGTTCCATTAAAATTCGCACAAGAAAAACGTTTCGCGCGGCTTAACCGATCTTTTCACTGAGCATCGCGTGAATCTCGTCGATCAATATCTGTGCAAGATCGCCGGTCACCCTGCGCGGCGCTTCTCCTTTTTTGATCAGCAGCCCGACGCCATTTCCACCGCCACAGATCCCGATATCGGCTTCTCTGGCCTCGCCGGGTCCATTGACGACGCATCCCATGACAGCGACTTTAAACGGCACACGCACGCCTTCAAGGGCTCGCTGCACGCGAGCCATGATCCCGCCGACATCGATGCATGTGCGCCCGCAAGTCGGACAGGAGACATACTGAACGCAGTCTGTGCGCAAGCCGACATCCTGCAAGATCTCAATCCCTGCCGGCGGTTCAAGACATGGGTCGCCGGTCAGCGAGACGCGAATGGTGTCCCCGATGCCATCCAGCAGAAGCGATCCGATGCCGATAGCGCTCTTGATTCGTCCCTGCTCAGGCAGCCCCGCTTCCGTGACACCGAGATGCAGCGGATAATCGCACCGCTCACTTGCAAGCCGGTATGCGGCGACCATGTCCGGCACGTTGCTCGCTTTCATGGAGAGCACGATGTCGTAGTATCCACATTTTTCAAGCATCCGCGCGTGATTCAGTGCACTCTCGACCATGCCCTGCGGCGTCGGTCCGCCAAATCTTTCGAGGATGTCCTTTTCGACGGATCCGGAATTGACACCGATGCGCACCGGTGTATGATGCGCTTTGAGACAATCTGCCAGCACGCGCACGTTGGCTTCCCCGCCGATATTGCCGGGGTTGATGCGCAGTTTGCTGATCCCGTTTTCGACCGCGGCAATGGCCAGTCTGTAATCGAAATGAATGTCGGCTACGAGCGGAACAGGACTGGCGTCTACGAGCGCGCGCACCGCTTTGGCGCAGGCTTCATTGTACACGGAGACGCGCACGATGTCCGCGCCCGCGACAGACAGCGCGCGAATCTGGGAGAGCGTCGCTTCGACATCTGCCGTATCCGTGTTCGTCATGGACTGCACGCTCACCGGCGCGCCACCGCCGATCGCGACGCTGCCGCAATAAACCTGTCTCGTGTTCTTGCGCATGATTTTTCTCTCCTTCGTCGACAGCGCAATGGGCGCTAGAACGTTCCTGACAGGATTTGAGTCAGATCCTTGTAGGTCAGCGCAATCATCAGGCCGAAGATGAGCACCAGTCCGGCAATCGTCAGCACGCTTTCGAGTTTTGGGCTGAGCGGTTTGCCGCGCACAGCCTCGACGATCAGAAAGATGAGCTTGCTCCCGTCAAGTCCCGGAATGGGCAGCAGGTTCATGACGCCAAGATTGACGCTGATGACCGCCAGCAGCTCGATGAACATATCGAATCCGCCCGCGCGCGTCGCGTCCTGAATGACATACACCGTCCCCACGATGCCAGTCATCTCATCGATGCCCTCTCCCTTGGTGAAGATGTCACCCAGCGCGTCGATGACCGCGCCGACGCTGCTGATGCAGTATTGCGCTGAAAAGGGGATGCTTTGCAAGAAAGGCATGCGCATGCGATCGATCGAAAAGGAAAAACCAACGCGGTAACGCTGCTCCTCCTCGTCAAAGAACGGCGTCATGGGCAATTCAAGCTGCTGTCCGTCGCGCAGCACGGTAAAGATGACCTCTGCGCCGGCCGCCTCGTTGATCGCATTGGTGACATCCTGAGAACCTGTTACGGCCTGATCATTCACCGCGAGGATTTCATCACCGACCATCAGTCCCGCTGCGCGCGCGTTTTCCTCCAGCTCTCCTACACGGGGTACAACGGTCTGCAATCCAATGACGCTGACGTAGATCACGACGACGACAAACGCGACCAGAAAGTTCATCAGCGGCCCGCTGGCGATTGTGATCATCCGCTTGAAGACGCGTTCTTGGGCAAACGGCCGATGCGCCTCGTCTAGTTCTGTTGGACGTTTGTCCTCTTCGTCATCCTCGCCATAGAACATGCAATAACCGCCAACGGGCAGCAAGCGCAGCGAAAACTGCGTTCCCTGCTTTCCTTTGCGCTTGAGCAGCAGCGGTCCCATGCCGATGGAAAACTCCCGCACAGCGATGCCACACGCACGCGCAGCCAAAAAATGGCCAAATTCGTGCATCATCACCAGCACACTGATCATCAACAGCGCAAGCAAAACATACATGTTGCCCTCCCGCGGACCATTCGCCCGTCATTCCATTGGGACAGTTTAAGTTTTCAATATGCCTTCCGATACGGCGAGGATTACGCGCCTTGCCCTGGCGTTGATCGCCGCACTACCAGCGACGCACAGCAGATCTGTACGGTCCACGCTTTCCTTGCCGTGCGTTCTCTATAGTCCGCGTGCCACTCGGCGCTTTAATCGGTTTATCCGATCTTTTGTAGCAGCGCCTGCGCTTTCTCCCTCGCCAATCGATCGCTTTCAAACACCTGTTCAAGCGTTGCGCCATAGGTCACCGGCACAGCATGCATCGTCTCCTCGACGAGCCACGCGATCTGTCCAAACCGGATCTTGTCATGCAAAAACGCGTCAACAGCGATCTCATTGGCCCCGTTGAGAATCGCGGTCATCGTGCCGCCGCAGGCGAGCGCTTCATATCCAAGCCGCAATCCCGGGAAGCGCTTCGTGTCCGGCATTTCAAAGTTCAGCGCGTGTATCGACGCAAAATCGAGCCGTTTTCCGCCTGTCGTCAGCCGTTCGGGCCAGCTCATCGCATACAGGATCGGCAGGCGCATGTCGGGCGTGCCAAGCTGCGCCATCACCGCGCCGTCCACGAACTCGACCATCGAGTGTATGACGCTCTGCGGATGAATCAGCACATCGATCCTTTCTGGCGGCATGTCAAACAGCCAGTGCGCTTCGATAACCTCCAGCGCTTTGTTGATCATCGTCGCTGAATCGATGGTGATCTTCTGTCCCATGCTCCAGTTTGGGTGACGCAGCGCCTGTTCCTTTGTGGCAGATGCGATGTCCTCCGCTGTCCATGTGCGAAAGGGTCCGCCGCTTGCCGTGAGGATCAATCTTTCAGGGCGATTCCCCTGCGCGCCTTGCAAACATTGAAAGATCGCGCTGTGCTCGCTGTCCACAGGCAGAAGCGGCAGATTGGCTTCCTGTGCCGCGCGCATCACCAGTTCTCCACCGGCGACAAGCGGTTCCTTATTAGCCAGCAGCACACGCTTCCCACAAGCGAGCGCATGGATCACCGCCGAAAGTCCGGCGATGCCCACGACGCTGACCAGCACATCATCCGCATCGCAGTCACGCGTCAAGCGCAGCATCGCATCCTCGCCAAACACCCATTGACAGGCGCACTTTATATCCTGCGGAATCTCCTTGGGTTCCACCGCCAGAGCAGCGATCTGCGGATGAAATACGCGCACCTGCTCAAAGAGCTTTTCGCTCGACGAACGCGCTGCCAGCGCTGTCACTTGAAATCGATCCGCATGCCGCGCGACTACATCGAGCGCCTGCGTGCCGATTGAACCCGTCGAGCCGAGTATCGCCAACCTTCGCATGCCATTCCTCCGTCAAAACCGCTTCATCCGCTTGCTGCCATCACAGCAGCGCTGTATAGCAATACGTCACGATGATCGCGAAAAACACGCTGTCCAACCTGTCCATGACGCCGCCGTGTCCAGGAAACAAGCCGCCGTAATCCTTGATCCCGCTGTAACGCTTGAGAAGCGACGCTGACAGATCGCCGAGCTGGCCGGCAGCCGAACCGACAAGACCCAGCACCGTCGAGGCAATCCATCCCGGCATTGGTATGCTGAAGGACACAAATACGAAGCGGCAAGCATATGCGCCAAGCAGGCCGCCCAGCAGGCCAAATACCGCGCCTTCGACTGTCTTCTTTGGGCTAACGGATGGACAGAGCTTATGTTTTCCCCATCGTCTGCCGCAAAAATACGCAAGGCCATCCGCCAGATATGCGATAGAGAATGTCATCGCAACCAAAGCGAATCCCGGTATGGAACCGTACTGCTTATCCAGCATCATCATGAGCATTGACATCGGCAGAAGGCATGTAACCAGCGGATAGATGGAAGCCGCAGCATCCGGAAAGCTCGGCTCCGGCTTGAACATCACGCCCGCAAGAGAGACGCATGACGATATGAGCAGCAACATCAGCGGATCCAGTGTGCCCATGAGCCGATCCATAGGCCACATCAGCGCCGCTGCCAAAAAGCCGCCCCAACAGCTCGCGTGATATCCGGCAGTCGAAAGCGCATGATAGCACTCCATCAACCCGAGGACCGTAAACAGCACGATCACAAGCTCCGCGATCCAGCCCCGCACGATGAGCACGACGATCAGCAGCGGGACTCCTATCGCGGCGGTCAGCAGTCGTGTCTTCATACCCTTTTCTCCTCCCGTCTATGCACCGCCAAATCTGCGTTCCCGTTTTGCATACGCACGCAGAGCCTCGTCGTAGGCATTCTGATCGAAATCCGGCCAAAGCAGATCCGTCTGATAGAATTCCGCATAAGCGCACTGGTACAGCAGGAAATTGCTCAGCCTCATCTCGCCGCTCGTGCGGATCAAAAAATCGACATCCGGCAGACCGACGGTATAAAGCTCATTTTCAAAGCATGCTTGGTCGATATTTTGCGGCGCAAGCTCTCCGCTCTGCACCCGTTCAGATAAGCGCCGCGCCGCGCGAACAATCTCCTGCCGCCCGCCATAATTGAGCGCGACATTCAATTTAAGGCCTGTGTTGTCCTTTGTGCGCTCCATGGCTGCATACATCGCGCGTTTCTGCTTATCAAAGTCGTCCGGTATGCCGTCGATGTCGCCCAGTATGCGGATACGCACATTCTTTTCATGCAGCTCATCCAGCTCACGCGTGAAATATTCCAGCAAAAGTCTCATCAGCGCGCTGACTTCCTCTGCAGAACGCTTCCAATTCTCCGTTGAAAACGCATAGAGCGTCAGCGCTTCGATGCCAAGATCGCCCGTTCTGCGGATGATACCGCGCAATGCCTCGACGCCTGCCCTGTGGCCAAAAGAGCGCGGCATGCCTCGCTGCTTCGCCCATCGGCCATTGCCGTCCATGATGACCGCCACATGCCGAGGAAGCTTTTCGCGTTCAAGCGTCTGTCCTTCTGCTGTTTGTTCATCGTTGCCAAAAATCGCCATCGCTATCCCCCACAGCGTTTTTTGCTCTCACCGCATAATGCCTTGCGATTATAATTTGGGAGCCATGCAGACGGGCCGGGCAAGAACAAAGCGGGTTCGCGGGGGCATCGCCCCGACGAAGCCCGCCTGTGCTCATTGTAAACGCTCATCGGCGCGCTGATCATCAAACGCAGCCGCTGTCACGCGCAATCCGTCGTCGGATGCATAGACCACGCGCAGTATGCCGTCATCCGCTCGCCCAGGCGCGCGGGTGATATCGACCCGCGGACGCACGTTCTGCGCTTCAAGAATCTTTAGCGCGCGTTCAAGCTCAAGCCCCAGCAGCTCCATTCTCATCGGACATCCATGATCTCCGTTTCCTTTTCAGCGACGATCTTATCGATATCCTTGATCGCCGCATCGGTCAGCTTTTGGATCTCCTCCTCCGCGTCTTCCTGATCGTCCTCTGTGATCTCGCTGTTCTTTTTCATCTTCTTGATCTGTTCAATGGCATCACGGCGAATGGAGCGCACAGCGACCTTGCTTTCCTCCGCCATCTTGCGCACGAGCTTGGTCAGCTCTTTGCGGCGCTCCTCATTCAGCTCGGGCACCACCAAGCGGATGACCTTGCCGTCGTTGCTCGGGTTCAGACCGAGATCGCTCGCCAGAATGGCACGTGAAATTTCTTTGATCATCTTGGAATCCCACGGGTTGATCTGAAGCACGCGCGGCTCGGGCGCGGAGATGTTTGCGATATTCTTGAGCGGCGTCGGCGTGCCATAATAGTCAACCGTGATGCGATCGAGCAGCTGCGGATTGGCGCGGCCCGCACGCACGGACATGAGATCTGAGCGCAGCACGTCTTTGGTCTTTTCCATCTTGGTTTTAGCGTTATCCATGATTTTCTGCGTAGGCATGGGGCAGCCTCCTCCTGATCTTTTTTTATATTTTACTCCATCACGCGCGTCTTTGGCAAGCGTTTTCGCAAATTCAGAATGCTACGCGCGATTTTACATGTACAAACATACCTTATGGGTGCACAACGGTCCCCATGGAATCGCCTTCGATGACGCGCAGTATGTTTTCAGGATCGTCCAGCGCAAACACGCGAATGCACGGCACATTGTTTTCGCGGCAGATCGTGATCGCCGAGGCGTCCATGACCTTAAGGTCACGCTCCTGCACCTCGCTATAAGTCAGATCCGGCAACAGCTTTGCGCCTTGATTGACACGCGGATCGCTGTCGTATACGCCATCGACATTTTTAGCCAGCAGTATGGCGTCCGCGCCGATCTCGACAGCGCGCAGAGCCGCCGCTGTGTCGGTTGAAAAAAAGGGATTGCCTGTACCACAGGCGAAGATCACGATGCGTCCTTTTTCCAAATGGCGAACTGCTCGGCGATAGGTGTATGGCTCGCAAAAGCGGTTCATCTCGACCGCCGACATCACGCGAGAAGGAATGCCCTGGCGCTCGACAGCGTCCTGCATGGCGATGGAGTTGATCGCTGTGCCGAGCATGCCCATGTGATCCGCATTGATAGCCGTCATCTTCGCCGCAGGGCCCTGTCGTCCGCGCCATATATTGCCCGCCCCGATAACGACGGCGATTTGAACGCCCGTCTCCTTCAGCTTGCAGAGCACGGAGGCTACCCGATCGATCTGTTCAAAATCGAAGAGCCTTCCGTTGTCGCCCAGTGCTTCGCCGCTGAGCTTGATCAGTACGCGCTTATACTTTGCCATATGGAACCTTCCTTTCTCACCGCAGCATCCTTCATCATCCCAATATTGCGCATTCCCGAAAAAAGGGACATGCATCGCATGTCCCCTTCTTTATAAACGGTATTATTTCTTCATCTTTGCCTGTTCCGCGGCAATATCTGCAGCCAAATCGTCCTTGCGCTTCTCAAGGCCCTCGCCGCGTTCAAAGCGAACAAAACGAACCACATCGCACTTGCCGTTTAGCATATTTTTGACGGTGACGTCCGGATCTTTGACGAACGGCTGCTCAAGAAGACAGACCTCCTTATAGTACTTCTCTATGCGGCCTTCGACCATGCGCTCGACGATCTTGGCGGGCTTGCCTTCGTTGAGCGCCTGCTGTGTCAGCACCTCGCGCTCCTTTTCCAGGTTGTCGCTTGGCACTTCGTCACGGCGCACGAACTGCGGGTTTGCCGCAGCGATATGCATGACCAGATCATGGCTCATCGTCCTGACCTCGTCGGTCACCTCGGCACACGCCAGCTCGACCATGACGCCGATGCGCCCGCCCATGTGCACGTAAGTGTCCACCATACCCGCCGCGGGGACAAAGCGCGCAAAACGACGGATGGAGATCTTTTCACCGATGGAAGCGGTCGCCTCGCCGATCATGTCGTTGACAGTCTTGGTTTTGTCAGCATAGAACGGCTGAGACAACATCTCCTCGACGCTCGCGGGCGCGGCGGAGATGATGTGCATTGTAAAATCACGGCAGAGATTTTTAAAGCGATCCGTGTTGGCGACGAAGTCGGTCTCGCAGTTGACCTCGACTGTCGCGCCTATGCCGCTCGTCGGGCAGACGTACGCGTCCACCATGCCCTCGGCAGCGATACGCCCTGCCTTTTTCGCAGCAGCGGCAAGACCTTTTTCGCGAAGATAGTCAATCGCCTTGTCCATGTCGCCATCACACTCGACAAGTGCTTTCTTGCAATCCATCATGCCTGCGCCGGTGCGCTCGCGCAGCTCCTTGACCTGAGCAGCAGTGATATTCGCCATAGCCTTGTTCCTCCCAATCAATCTCGCGGTTTACGCCTCTTCGGACTGCTCGCCCTGTTTTCCCTCCAGCACGGCATCGGCCATCTTGCTGGCGATGAGCTTGACGGCGCGGATGGCGTCGTCATTGCCGGGGATCACGTAATCGATTTCATCCGGATCGCAGTTGGTGTCCACGATGGCGACGATCGGTATGCCCAGCGTACGTGCTTCAGCGACGGCAATGTGCTCCTTGCGCGGATCGACGACGAAAATGCAGCCCGGCAGCGTCTTCATCTCGCGAATGCCACCCAGATTCTCATTGAGTTTCTCGCGCTCAGCCATCAGCTTGATGACTTCTTTTTTGGGAAGGCGGTCAAAGTCGCCATTTTCCTCCATTTTATCGATATCGTTCAGGCGGGCGATACGGGTCTTGATCGTCCTAAAATTGGTCATCATGCCGCCCAGCCAACGATTATTGACATAGAACATGTTGCAGCGCTTGGCTTCCGCCTCGATGGACTCCTGCGCCTGCTTCTTGGTGCCGACAAAGAGAACGCTCTTGCCCTCCATCGCGACATTGCGGACAAACGCATACGCCTCGTCGATCTTGCGGACGGTCTTCTGTAAGTCGATGATGTAGATGCCATTGCGCTCTGTAAAAATGTACGGTGCCATTTTGGGGTTCCAGCGGCGGGTCTGGTGGCCAAAATGCACGCCGGCCTCCAGAAGCTGCTTCATAGAGATGACTGCCATGGATGAACTCCTCCTTTTTAATTGAAACCCTCCCTGCGCCTTCCCTTTGCGCGGACCTCGGCTTCGCCCGTTAGGCAGGCGCGCAAAACAGACGCAGGTGCGTTATCCTGCACATCATACCATGTTCGTTCAAGAAAAGCAAGTCCTTGCGCGCGGTTTTCATCGGATTCTCAATGATTTGCGCGTTCAAGGCATGGAAACTTTCCCTTCTTGCGAGAGCGCTTCGCAACACGTCAATCCCAACGATTCTAGCAAAAATCGCCGCATCCGCGCTGTATAGACGCGTTTCATCTGCGTCTGGCCGGGCCGTGTCGGATCGAGGAATCGTTGTCCGCTGAGATCGGTAGCTAAGCTGTCCAGCGGCCAGCCCTTGCGGCGCTGTGCACAGGGCATATCCAGAAGCACAAATGCGCTGGATTGCGCCTCCTCACGCGTCGTTTCAAAGCTGTAGACGCCCGATGGTGTCCGGACCGCACAGCCGTCCATGTAGTAAGCGACAACACGCCCTCCGAACGAATGCGCCAGCGCTGCGTAATAGGAGATCATCTGCTCGTCATCGAGCCGCGCACGTCCACCCGGCGTGCGCACATGCAACCCCGGCTGCCGCGGATCATCAAGCGGCAACGGCTCTAGGTAAAGTCCTGAATCCGCACAGATCACATATGGCGCAAATCTCCCATAATAGGCCGCTTTGATTCGCGCGTTCTCCACCGGTGTGCAGCCCGTCTCTGTAGGCTCTCCCAAAACGCCGGCATCCCGCGGCGTTTCGATTTGAACACATGTGTCCGCGAGCATTCGCGCAAAAAAATCGATCTTAGACGGATTGGTTGTTCCGATCAAAACGCGCATCGTCTGTCCCTCGCGTTCATCGTTGTGCAAGAACGATGGTACGCAGATCGCTAAACCGCTCCATCGCGTAGGTCGCCAGCCCACACCGGGCCGCCTCACCGAGGCCTGCGCTGTCAAAGCCGCCTGCGATCGCTGCCTGGATGCCTGCCTTAGCGTCCTCGACGACGAGGCAGCAAGATGGCGCGAGACCGAGAAACTGCGCCGCCATGATGAACACCTGTGGATCAGGTTTGGAACGCGTGATGTTGGTACCGTCTGAAATCGCATCAAAGAAACCGCCAAGGCCGATCCGCTCCAGGATGAAGCGCGTATTTCTGCTCGATGAGCCGATGGCCAGTTTTAAACCCGCCGAGCGCAGTGCTCCGAGCGTCTCTCGCACTTCTTCGGACAGGTCATCGGGCGTCATGTCCGCCAACAGCTTCCTATACAGCTCGTTCTTTTCTGTCGCCAGCGCTTCCTTCTGCGCCGCGTCAAGCGGCTCTCCCGTGTAACGCTCGAGGATGATCTCCAAACTGTCCATGCGGGATACGCCGCGCAGCCGGTTATTGATTTTCTCGTCGAAATAGACGCCGATTTTGTCCGCCACAGCCTTCCACGCCCTGTAGTGGTATTGATCGGTTGAGCAGATCACCCCATCCAAATCGAATATCACACCTTGGTACATCGTTCCCACTTCCTCCCTGACCGTCTGTGAATCCGCGTGAACGCGCTGCGGCCCATCGGTACTTTGATTGTTCACAACCATCCCTCTTGCGTCTGTCGTATTGCAAAAAATCCAATTTCTCATCCACAACACTCAGCGATGGCGTATGCGTAAATCCGCGCGGCCTTGTAATATGTTTCAAGCGTGATATACTCCTCCGCCTGATGCGCGAGTTCCGGTTCGCCGGGGAAGAGCATGCCAAACGCGACGCCTTCCTTCAAGTGTCGGGCATATGTGCCGCCGCCAATGGCAAACGGCTTGGCCTTCTCACCGGTCACTTCATTATAGACGCCGATGAGCTTTTGAACCAGTTCGCTGCTTTCCGGTACATGGTGCGGCGCGCTGACAGATACCGGATCCATCTCAAAACCTGCGGGTGAAAGGCGCCTAGCGACCGTCGTGCTGATCATGCGGTCATCAAAGAACACAGGATAGCGGCAGTCAAATGTGACATTCACGTTTCCCTCGCCTAGCGAGAGCAGGCCGAGATTGATCGTCAGCGAGCCAGAGACCGCATCTTTTCCCGCGATGCCCAGCCCCTCGCCTGTATCCTCGTCGCCTACGGTGCAGTTGAGCAGCGCGACCGGTTCACCGCCGATGCCGAGCTTCGCCAGCACGCGGAGCAGCATTTTGGCCGCATTGCGGCCCGATTCCGGCGTGGACGCATGCGCGGGTACACCCGTGACGACGATGCGCGTCGCATGGCCTTCAAGCGTCGCCTCTATCGCACAGCGCTCATCGTCCGTCTCAAATGCATTCGCCGCAGCCTCGCGCCAATCGCCATCGAGCAGCGCCTGCGCCTGTCCGGGCACGACGTTCTGCCTCGTGCCCGCGCGAAGTTCAAGCAGCCGAGCATCGCTGTTGGGCGCATGCAGATTCATCGCCATAATGCCCTTTTCCGTGTTGATCAGCGGGAAATCGGCATCCGGCGAAAAGCCCTTCTCCGGCAAACCGATTTTTTGATCGTAATATTCGAGATCCTGCATGCCGCATTCCTCATCGCACCCGAGGATGAGACGGCAGCGACGGCGCAATGGGACGCCTGCATCCTGCAGCGCTTTCATGGCAAACAGCACAGCGACCGCCGGGCCTTTATCATCGCCGGAACCGCGTCCATAGAGCCTGCCATTCGCAATCTGCGCGCCATAGGGTTCGTGCTGCCATCCTTCCCCTTCGGGCACAACATCCAAATGCGCGAGCACGGCGATCACCTCGTCTCCTTCGCCGATCTCTGCATCGCATGCATAGCCATCGATATCACGCGGATGCATGCCCAGTCGCTTTATATCGGCCATCGCGATGTCCAACGCGCGGCGAACCTCGCTGCCAAAAGGCGCGTCATTCGCGCTGCGCTCGGCACGCACGCTCGGCACGCGAACCCAGCGCTGCAGCGTATCCACCATATCCTCCCGAAGCGCGATCAGCGCCGCGTCCAGCTTCGGATTGATTTGCATTGCCTTTCCCTCCCTTTGGATTCATGCTTGTTCTCTCTCATCTCTAAACCGTCAATCACTCAAGCGCCTTCGCGATCCTTTCAAGCGCTTCCAGAAGCTGCGGACGCGGACAGCCGATGTTCAGACGAATAAACCCGCGTCCAAGTTCCCCAAAGAACAGCCCGTCATTGACCTTCACGTGTTCCTTCGCGATTCGCGCGAGCAACTCATCCTGCTCAAGCCCCAGCATTCGGCAGTCAAACCACATCAGATACGTCGCCTCCAGCGGCGTGACGCGCACACGTGGCAGGCGCTCCGCGGCAAATGCCATGACTGTATCGCGATTTTTGGCCAGATATGCCTTCAAGCCATTGAGCCATGCATCGCTTCTAGTATACGCCGCGCGGGTTGCCGCCAGCGCAAACGCATTGCCTGCCTTGACGCCGGATGCCTCGATGTCCCGCGCGATGGCCTGACGCACCGAATCGTTGTCACAGACGATGGCGCTCTGCTCGAGGCCCGCGACATTGAACGTCTTGCTCGCCGCGCAGAGCATTACACGGTTTCCCGCCGCCTCATCGATGCACATGATGCTCACATGCTCGTGCGGCGCATACACAAAATCGGCATGAATCTCATCGCTGATGATTATCGCTCCGTATTCTTTGCACAGGCGCGCCAAAGTCTGCAATTCATCACGCGTCCAAACGCGGCCACAGGGATTGTGCGGCGAACAGAGCATGACGGCCTTGACGCGTCCTGAAGCGAGCTTGGTCTCTATGTCGGCAAAATCCATGCTGTATCTGCCGGATTCGTCAGCGGTCAGAGGGCTTTCGATGATCTCGCGGCCATTTTCCTTGATCGACTCAAAAAACGGCCCATAGACCGGCGGAAAGATCATTACGCCTTCCCCCGGTTTTGCCGTCGCGCGGACGGACAACTTTAGGCCCGTGACCACACAGGGACTGGCCAGCACCCACGACGGATCGATCTGCACGTGATGGTGACGCTGCCAATAGCCACACAGCGCGTCGACATCCGCCTTACCATAGAGCGTGTAGCCCCAAGTGCCGCGCGCAAGCACTTGGGCCAGCGCATCCTGTACAGCGGGC
>CAYUZP010000021.1:0-18990 GCA_964449655.1 uncultured Oscillospiraceae bacterium | reverse complement strand
CACCTCGCAGTGCGCCCACTCGCGCACATGATCCCACGCGACATAGACGCCCGCGCCATGACTGCAAAACACGCTCCCCGTCGGATTCGCCTCGTCGGCGAGCGGCGAATACCCGATCTTCTTGATGACCTCCGAAGGCTCCCTGCACGGCGCGTAATGTGAAAACCGGGACGCGATGCGCCCGTGTCCGCGCGTGGTCGCGGCATATCGCGACGGGTAATCCCAGAACGCGCCCGCCGTGCATGTCCCGCACAGCCGCACCTCGTCCCCGTCCATCACAGGCGCGTCGAGCGATGCCCCCATGCGGATCAGTTCGCCCGTCACGCGGCTGAGCAGCTCCTGCGAAAATGCCAGTTCAAAGCGCACATAGGGCTCAAGCAGCACGTTTTGAGCGTACATCAGCGCGTTGCGGATCGCGCGATATGTCGCCTCGCGGAAATCGCCGCCCTCCGTGTGCTTGAGATGCGACCGGCCCGCGAGCAGCGTCACGTGCACATCGGTGATCGGGCTTCCGGTCAGCACGCCGGGATGTTCGCGCTCCATCACGTGCTGACGGATGAGCCTTTGCCAGTTGACGTCCAACGTGTTGGGCGGACAAGCCGCCTCGAACGTCACGCCGCTGCCCGGTTCCCCCGGCGACAGGCGCAAAACGCATTCCGCGTAGTGCCGAAGCGGTTCGTAATGGCCGATGCCGACAGCCGGCGCGGCGACCGTCTCCTTGTAGAGCACGCGCGGGGGCATGAAACGCACGCTGTCCCCAAAGCGCGAGCGCAGCAGACTGGCGAGCACCTCGATCTGCACCGCGCCCATCACGCCGACGCTGACGCCGCCGGGCCGCGTGCGCACCTGAAGCAGCGGGTCCTCTTCCTCCATCTCGCGCAGATGGGCAACCAGCGTGCGCAGTTCAAGCGGGGGCTCCGGCTCGACATCGACGCTCTGCAGCGGAACCATATCCTGCAACCGCATGCCGGCATCCTCGCCGATCGTCTCGCCCGGCCGCGCGCCGATGCCGACGACCGCGACCGTCTGACCCGCGCACGCGCTCTGCACGCTGGTCAGCTTTTCGCCCTGCGCCGAAAAGAGCGCGCTGACCTTCTCCATCCCGCGCATCGTCCGCACCTCATCGCGCACAGCGATCTGTCCGCGCAGGATCTTGACATACGCGCAGCGATTGCCGTCCGTGCGGCGGACGCGATACGTCAGCGCGGAAAACGGCTGGCGCACCTTTTGCGCGTAGTCCGTGCGGCACAGCGAGGCGACCGCGAGAAGCAGCGCGTCGACGCCTTCCCCCAGCAGCGCGCTGCCCGAGAGCACCGGCACGAGACCGCACGAGGCAAACGCGCGTCTTGCGCCCTCCAGCATGTCCATGCGGGAAGCGCTGCCGCACAGGTACTGCTCCATCAGCGTTTCATCGCGCGAGGCCAGTTCCTCGCGCAGCGTCTGCGCGTCCTGCTCCATCAACAGACAGTCCGTGCTGAGCAGGCGACGCATCTTCTCCATGACGGCCTGCTTATCCGCGCCCTCGCGATCGGTCTTGTTGAGGAAGATCATCGTCGGTATGCGGCGCTCCCGGAGCATGCGAAAGAGCGTCACCGTGTGGCTCTGCACGCCCTCGGCGCACGAGACGACGAGCAGCGCCGCATCGAGCACGGACATCGCGCGTTCCGTTTCGCCGGAAAAGTCGACGTGGCCCGGCGTATCCATCAGCGTCACGCGCACCGTCTCCCCGTCCTCGCTCTTCAGCGTCAACGTCGCCTGTTCGCTGAATATCGATATGCCGCGCGCGCGTTCCAGCTCACTCGCGTCCATGAACGCGTCGCCGTGGTCAACGCGGCCCGCATGCTTCACGATGCCCGCGCTGCAGAGGATCTGCTCGCAGAGCGTCGTCTTGCCCGCGTCGACATGCGCGGTCACGCCCAATGTCAGCTCCATGCCATCACCTCCGGGAAAGCCCTTCACGTCTTTGCGTCCGGCGTCTGCGCGTTTTTTTCCGCCTCAACCTGCGCGAGCACGCCGTCGACCAGGCGCTTTTGCCGCCTGCTGAACTTCTTCCCTTCCAGGTACTTGAGCGCCATTTCGGGGCGCTTTTTCAGCGTGATGTACAGCGACTGTGCGAGCTGCCATTCCTCGATCTGCGCGTGATTCCCGCCAACCAGCGTCTGCGGCACCGTCAGCCCCTCGAACTCGCGCGGCCTCGTGTACTGCGGGTATTCTAGAAGTCCAGACGAAAAGCTCTCCGTCCGCGCGCTCTCGCCGCACCCCAGCACGCCCGGGATCAGCCGTGCCACACAGTCCACCAGCACCATCGCGGCCAGCTCGCCGCCGGTGAGCACATAGTCCCCGATTGACAATTCCTCGTCGATGCACAGATCTAAAGCGCGCTGATCGACGCCCTCATAATGCCCGCACAGCAGGATCAGCTCTTTTTCGCGCGAGAGCGCTTCCGCCTTCGCCTGCGTCAGCGTTTCGCCCCGCGGGGACAGGTATATGCGCTTTCCGGCAAAATCCTCGCCCTGCACATCGCGCATCGCGTCCACGATCGGCTGGGCGAGCATCACCATGCCCGCGCCGCCGCCATAGGGCGCGTCGTCCGTGTTGTGATGCTTGTTTTTTGAGTAGCCGCGAATGTCCACCTCGCGTATCTCAAGCAGTCCCGCCTTCTCCGCGCGCCCCAGCATGCTCATGTGCAGCGGCGCGAACATCTCCGGGAAGATCGTCAGGATCGTGATCCTCATGTCTCCTCCGGCGGCTCCTCGGGGGAAGTCGGCAGTTCCGGCGGTTCGCCCGTCAGCAGCGTCATCCGCTGACGTTCCAGCTCCTCCAGAAGGGCGTACATCTTTTCCTCCTGCGTGTCGATTTCCAGTATCTCGATTTCGCGCAGCGTGATCGTCTCCTCCTCCGCCTCGTGGCCGAAGAAGTCAAAAAGGCGCAGCTTCATGCGCAGGCCATTCGCCTCCGTGACGCGTCCCGTGATCATCTCTTCGCCCATGATCACGCTGACAATCCGCCCCGCCTCCCGGCACGCGAGCAGCACGCTGAGCAGCAGATCCGTATCCTCCGCGGGCATATCGGTGAAGAACAGCCTGTGGTGCTCCCCGCGGCAGGCGAGCAGCATCGCCAATCGCTGTTCATATTCCTCCCCGTAGAGCACATTGAGGATATCCGCGTTGCGCCGCACGCGCCAGCCGTCGATCTGTCCCCACGGCGTCAGGTCGCACATGAGCACGTGCTGCCCATCGATCGCCTCCACAAAGCCGGCGGAGAAGCTCTCCGGATCGTCAGGATCGGTATAGACCGACGCGAGCGCGCCCTGCACCGCGAGAATCCGGAGCTGATAGACCATATATCCGTTGTTCATCCATATCTCCTCTTGGGCAGATAAAACCGCCTGCCGCCCCACAGATCGACGATCATCACGCACGGCTCTCCCGGGCAGACCGGCATCTCCAGCGTCTGACTGAGCGCGGGCGTCGCGACGCTGCGCACGCTCTGCGCGCAGCGGTAGTAGACATCTCCCCGCACGAAGCCCGCGGACCACTGGTCAACCGCGTCTAGGCCGCTGATCCCCGCCGCCTTCGCCGCCCGGCTCTCAAAGCGAAGAAGGCGCACCGTGTAGGAGCTGATCGCCGGAAAGACCTCCGCTTCAACCTCGCAGTCGTCCATCGCGCACGGCGCTTCCACCTCAAAGCCGAATGCCTGCGCATCGCCCGAAGGCGTCTGCATCAGCCGCTTGGCCGTCGCCGAGATGGCCAGCGCGTTCTGGTCAAGGCAGAGAAAGCGCCGCCCGAGCTGCGCCGCCGCGACAGCCGTCGTCCCGCTGCCCGCGAAAAGATCACAGACCAAATCCCCTTCCCGCGTCGAGCAGCGCACGATGCGTTCAAGAAGCCGCAAGGGTTTTTGCGTCTGGTAGCCCGTGCGCTCCGGGTCCTTCTGCTGCAGGTGGCTCACGTCGTCCCACACGTCGCCGGGATACGCCGGCTCATCGTCGTAATAGCGATATTCGCGGCCGTTGGTCGTGATCGCGCGATAGCTCCGGCCGTCCTCGTCCGTGCCTCTTCGCATGTGGTTCGCGCGTTTTTCCGCGCGCGCGGCGATGGGCACGGCCTTCAGATTGAAATAATACGAGCGTGATTTGGCATAGAAAAAGAGCGTGTCGTGCTTGCGCGGAAAATAGCTCCTCGCGCGTCCGCCGGACTGATAGGACCAGATGATCTCGTTGAGAAAATGATTTTCACCGAACACCTCATCAAGCAGAAGACGCAGATGCGCCTGCATGCGGCCATCCGTGTGCAGGAAGAGCGTGCCTTCCTTTTTTAGCAGCTCCCGCGCGAGGGACAGCACGCCGCGCATCATGCGAAGATACGCCTCCCGTCCGCCCCACTCGTCCTTGTATGCCATCAGTTCTAGCGACGGGGAACCCGTGCGGTATCCCCTTTCGCCTACGCGCATGCGCATGTCAAAGCGCTTCCCCGTGTTGAACGGCGGATCGAGATAGACCATCTGCACCGTGCCGCCAAAGCGCGAGAGCAGCTCTTCCCCGATCTCGGGCAGATGGCCCTGTATCAGCAATCCGGCGCTCTCCATTAACTGATGCTCTTCACGGGCGCAGCGTATATAGCGCGCGGTCATCTCGACTCCCCCTTTCGTCTTCAGCAGCGGATTCGTTTTATTATACTGTCTCGGCGAACAAATTGCAAGTTTCGGAGCCAAAGGATTGGCGCTCGCAGCGCCGACGGCTTGCAATGGGAACGCGAAGGCGGTATGATGGACAAAACGAACGAAAGCGAGGGATTGCCATGAAAAACGCTCTGCTCGCCGCGCGCGGGCTTCTCATGCACGTCACGCCGCTCAAAGCCGACTGCGGTTCGCTGTGCGGCCGCGCCTGCTGTCAGGGCGATGAACAGACGGGCATGCTGCTCTTCCCCGGCGAGGAATCGCTGTATGCGCAGGCCCCTTTTGCGCGCGTCGTGCCCGCGCGGTTTTCCTTGGCAGGAAAACCTGCTCGCCTGCTCGTCTGCCGCGGCACATGCGACCGGGCGGACAGACCGCTGGCGTGCCGACTGTTCCCGCTGTTCCTTCGTATCGACCAGGACAAAGCAGCGCATGAGAGGACGCGTGTCGTGATGGATCCCCGCGCCAGATCCGTCTGTCCGCTGTGCGATTATGGCCTTGAAGCGCTCGATCCCGCGTTCCGCGAAGCGGTCCGAAAGGCGTATGACCTGCTCCTGTCGGACGCGGCCTGCCACGACTTCCTGACAGCGCTTTGCGAGGCGCTGACGCTGTGACGCGCGAAAAGGTGACCAAAAGACCGGCCAGGAAATCCGCTTCCTGACCGGTTCTGTTTTTGCCTTTTGGGGAGGACGCTATCCTTCATAGATGAAGCGCAAGGTCGTCCTTGTGCTATCCCCGTCGACAGAAACTCAAAAAGTGCCAAGCTGCATCTTTGCGCCTTCGCGCCGCCGAGACCGCTTATCGGTCATTTGAAGGAATACTGACGAAAAAATTAGACTTTTTCAAAAATCGTGTTGAAATGGGGTTAAAACTGTGTTATAATTATTTTAGATGATAAGTGTACTGTTTTAAGTGTAATTCGTCTTTTTGAACATGATATTACATATTCCATTATGCAATGATGTCAGTTGCAAAAGACGATGATGATGTTTTTATGGACACTAAAATGCCCGATCTCAAAGACGCATAGGCGACAGGCGCGAACGTCGCTTTTGCCGCGGCGGATTGGGGGAAGGCATCAGGAAAGGAGCTGTTGTGCGTTGGATGTTCATCTGAATCTCAATCAAATGACGACCGAGAGCAGGAATCCGGATACGATGAACCTTGACGCGATGTCGCCTTTGGAGATCGTCACGGCAATGAACCGCGAGGACGCCAAAGTGCCCGCAGCGATCACGCCCGTCCTGCCTCAGATCGCGCAGGCTGTTGAGTGGGCCATCGCGTCGCTTGAAGGCGGCGGCCGCGTATTCTATCTGGGCGCGGGCACGAGCGGACGGCTGGGCGTATTGGATGCCGCGGAATGTCCGCCCACGTTCGGCGTAACCCCGGACAGAATCATCGGCCTGATCGCCGGCGGGGAGGGCGCGATGCTCAAGGCGGTGGAAGGCGCCGAGGACAGCCTCACGTTGGCAAAGCAGGATCTGACCCGCCACGGTCTGACCGGCGCGGATCTCGTCATCGGCATCGCCGCCAGCGGCCGCACGCCTTACGTGCTGGGTGGAATCGACTTTGCCGCCTCGCAGGGCTGCCACACCGTCGGCATATCGTGCAATCCGAACTCCGAGCTGGGCCGCCGCGCTGAATTGGCCATCGAGGTCAATGTGGGGCCGGAGGTGCTCACGGGTTCCACGCGTCTTAAAGCCGGCACAGCGCAAAAGCTCATGCTCAACATGATCTCTACCGCCACGATGGTGGGCCTGGGCAAAGCCTATCAGAACCTGATGGTGGACGTGATGCCCACAAACGAAAAGCTGCACCGCAGGGCGGAGAAGATCGTCAGCGAGGCGACCGGCATCGCGCAATCGGACGCGCGTGCGGCCATCGACGAGGCCGGCGGAAGCGTCAAAGCGGCGATCGTGATGATCCTCACCGGCTGCAGCAAAGAGGAAGCCATTTCACGCCTTGAAAAGGCGCATGGGCATGTTCGGTGGACGCTCGGGCATGAACCGGCGGACACCTGATCAATGGATAGATAAAAATGAGGAAGGAGATGAAGAGTTCTTCAGCAGCGCGAACCCGCGAACCGTCTAAAAAAACGACATCACACAAACATTCACATGCGTGAAAAGAGGTAACGCAAATGTCAAACGAGGAATTGGTCAGTGAAATTCTGAAAAATCTGGGCGGCAAGGACAACATCATCACCGCCACAAACTGCATGACCCGTCTTCGCATTCAAGTGAAGAACGAGAGCCTCGTCAATGAGAGCGCTCTTGGGGGCATCGAAGGTGTCATGAGCATCGTTCACGACCGCAATAACCTATGGGAAGTCGTGGTCGGCCCCGGCAAGAGCCGCAAGTGCGCCGATATCTGCCGTGATATGGGCATTCCGGCCGCTTCAAGCGATACCGCCGCAACGACAACATCCACCAGCAACGACTGGCAGACCAACAAAGCCGCGGTCAAGGCGGGACAGAAGCCAAGCAAGATCAGGTCCATGCTCAAGACGTTCGGCGACATCTTCGTTCCGCTGATCCCAGGCGTGATCGCGGCCGGCCTCTGCTCCGGCGTGGCGACGCTGCTGCAGCAGCTGTTCCCCGGCTATGCCGACAATACATTCCTCAACATCGTCGTCAACATACTGACGATGATCAACACCGCCTTCATGACCTACATCACCGCATGGGCCGGCTATCGCGCGGCAGAGCGGTTTGGCGGTACGCCGATACTGGGCGGCATGCTCGGCATGATCACCACGATGAGCAACATCGATACCATCTCGCAAGCGCTGACCAACATCGGCCTGCCGTTCTACAACGCTGCACAGCCCTTGGACGCGATCCTCAGGGCGGGCCGCGGCGGCGTGCTGGCTGCGGTCATCGGTGTGTTCTTCATGTGCAAGATCGAGCGGTTCATCCGCAGCAAGATGCCGGACGCTGTGGACATCGTCTTTACGCCGCTGCTGACGCTCATCATCACCGTGATCCCGTATGTGCTCATCATCATGCCGGTCACCGGCCTCATCTCCACCGCGCTGGTCAAGCTGGTCTCCGTAGCAGCGCTGAGTGACTCCGCGATCGTCCGTGCGTTGAGCGGCTTCCTGGGCGCCGCGCTGTTCCTGCCGATGGTGGCTATGGGTATGCACCACGGCCTGGTGGCGCTCTACACCGTACAGCTCAATACCTTTGGCTGTGTCTACCTGTATCCCGCTCTGGCGATGGCTGGCGCAGGTCAGGTGGGCGCTGCGATCGCGATCTATCTCAAGTGCAAGAAGGTGGGCAACCATCGTCTGCAGAGCGTCATCGACGGCGCGCTGCCGGCGGGCATCCTGGGCGTGGGCGAGCCGCTGATCTATGGCGTCACGCTGCCCATGGGCAAGCCCTTCATCACAGCCGGTCTGGGCGCGGGCTTTGGCGGCGCGTTCGTCAACCTGATGCAGGTCGCTTCCACCACATGGGGGCCGTCCGGACTGCTGGGCGTGTTCGTCATGACCGCGGGCCCGCACGGTGCGGCGATGAGCGTACTGTTCTACGTCGTGGGCCTGATCATCAGCTACATCATGGGCTTCATATTCACCAATCTCTTCGTCAAGGACGAGGAGGTCGCCGAGTGATACGCGGCGCGTGCGTCAGCGCATCTCCGCTTCTCTTGGCGGCATAGGCTGATTCCATCATGCTTAAATCCTTACCGGCTTCTCATTGAGGAAACCGGTAAGGATTTTATCCTTATTGCTCCAACGGCTGTGATCTTCATGCGGCGGAGCGCGTCCCCGCCGCGGTCACGGCCTACGATCGCTTTGGCGGCATCGTCTTGAAATAGATTGATGACGCGATCGTCAAAGCGGCAAAATCAGGAGGAGATTACGATGTTCAGAACCAAAAAATCAAGACCGATCAGGATGGTCTCTGTCCTTTTGTCACTGGTCCTTCTGGGATCGATGTTCACGCCTGCCGCGCTGGCACAGACGCAGACCGCGCCCGCAAGCGTGCAGGTCACGGCGGATACGCTGCCCGAGGCGCAGTGGCAGGCCAATGTTTCCTTCCCCGACTGGGCCGGCTATGTGGATGACACCCTGGCCATGAACAGCCTGTACAGCTTCAGCGGCTTTTCGGGCCAGGGCGAGATGTTCATCAGCGTAGCCGAGGACGTGAGCGACTTTGACCTGTTCATCAACAACGTCAAGGTCGACACCGCTGACATGGCGGCGGGCGGCACATACAGACTGGACTATTCCGCCGTCGCGCTCAACGGCACCAACACCCTTCAGGTTTCAAACATCCATCCCGACACGGCGACCGAGGCTGTGACCGCGTACATCCCTTATCCCATCGTACTGAGTGGGAATCCGCAGGACGTGGGCATGGACCCGGACACGCTCGATCTGGTGAATGATCTCATCAATGCCGAGATCAAGTACGGCTTTTCCGGCGCAGAGCTGGCGGTGATCAAGGATGGCCGCCTCGTCGTCAACGAGGCCTATGGCGCGGCGAACGGCTGGCGGCAGGACGGCACGCGGATCATGCCGGAGGACGCGGACTATGTCCCCGTCACGACCGACACGCTCTTTGACCTGGCGTCCAACACCAAGATGTACACCGTCAACTACGCGCTGCAGTACATGCTCAGCCAGGGCGGATACGACATCGGTTTGGACGATCCGATCACCAAGTTCTTCCCCACGTTCGACGACGAGGGCAATACGGTATTCAAGTCCGGCACGACCGAGGAGCAGCAGGCGGACATCCTGAGATGGAAATCCGAGCTGACCCTTCGCGACATCCTCATGCATCAGGCCGGCTTTGACGCCGATCCTCAATATCACAACGACAACTTCAACAGCAGCGGCATCTATGACGGGACGGACTATCCCCTCTACTCGCAGGATAGGGATACGACGCTGCAGATGATCCTGAAGTCCCCCCTGACCTACGAGCCGGGCAGCGAGACGGTCTACTCCGATGTGGACTACATGCTCCTGTGCTTCATCATCGAGCAGGTCACAGGGCAGCGTCTGGACGCGTTCCTCAAGGAGACCTTCTGGGAGCCCATGGGCCTTACGCACGTCACATACAATCCCCTTGACAACGGCTTTGACAAGGAGGACACCGCCGCCACCGAGCTGTGCGGAAACACGCGCGCGGAGGCGTTCAACGGCCCCGCGGTCGACTTTAGCAACATACGCACCGAGACCATTTGGGGCGAGGTGCACGATGAGAAGGCCTATTACGCGATGGATGGCGTCTCCGGCCACGCGGGTCTCTTTTCAAACGCGGAGGATCTGGCTAAGCTGTGCAGCATCATGCTCACCGGCGGCTATGGAGACCTCAAATTCTTTGACAAGAACACGATAGACGAATTCACCAAACCCAAGAGCACCGACTATCCCACCTATGGTCTGGGCTGGTGGCGCAACGGCAACCTGGGCCGTCAGAATTACTTCACAAGCCACGCCTCCACAGATGCCTTCGGGCATCAGGGCTGGACCGGCACGCTCACCGTCATCGATCCCGAACGGAATCTCGTCGTGGTGCTGCTCACCAACAAGAAGAATTCGCCTGTGCTTGACAACACCGTAAACGCGAACGATTTTTACGGCGACAACATGGTTCTGGGCAATCTGGGCTGCGTGGTGGGCTACATCTATGAATCGATGGACGCCTCGCCCGACGCGATGGACGCCAGTATCGCGCAGTTTGCAAAGGATCGCATGTTGACATTCTCCACGCACAAGGATCAATACGACGAATGCGTGCATATGGCCGACGCGTTTGCCCTGACGGATCTCGTCGTCACGCGCGCGGAAAAGCGCAGGACGGACGTGACGCTTGCATACGCCAAAGATGCCGTGCGCGATCTGCGGGAAACCGTGGCAAGCGCTGTGGGCACGACGCGGACCCTGCCCGACACGAAGACGAGGGATTGCGATATCGCCGAAACATGGCTTGACGCTCTGGATCAGCGCGTAAACGCCATCACGGACGTCTCCGCCGCGCAGGCTCCCCAGCATGTGCTGCAGCCCACACCGGTCGCGGACGCCCTGCCGATGATCACAAGCGAGGGCGAATTCGTCAGCGGCCATGACCAAAACGCCGTGTACTTCCCCCGCGCTTATGGCACCGGCACATCCACCTGCTATTCAAACGGCGTGACCTGGTTTGAGGGCTACGCGGGGCAGGGCGAAGTGTTTATCGCCGTGCGCAAGAGCATTCCCGCGCTTCAAATCTACATCAACGGCGTCCCCGTGGACACCTCCGCCATGCTGAACCTGGATGATGTCCATATCTTTAAGATCGACGTCTCCTCTGTGGCCCGCAACGGGCGCAACACCATACAGGTCAGCGGCATGCCCATAGCGACCGCAAGGGGCGCCGACGACGCGCCGATACTGCTCGCCGTGGCCAATCCTGTCGTCGTGGAGGGCACGATGGAGGAAGTCGGCATCAATCCCGACGCGCTCGAGCTCATCGACCGGATCATCACAAGCGACGTCGCCAACGGCTTCACCTCCGCGCAGCTCGTCGTGGTGAAGGACGGCAAACGGGTCGTTCAAAAGGCATGGGGGCTCGTCAATTCCTATCATCCGGACGGCACGCCCGTCACCCAGGGCGACGACGAATACGCGCCTGTCACATCGGATACGCTCTACGACCTGGCCTCCAACACGAAGATGTACGCCACCAACTACGCGATACAGAAGCTTGTGGACGGCGGACAGATCGCGCTCTCCGACAAGATCACAAAGTACCTGGGGCAGGCATTCGTCGATGACACCCTCTTGATACAGTATGAGACCGGAAACGGCACAGGCGCGCCCGACATTGAGACCGCCAAGGCATGGAAAGAGGAGCTCACCGTAGCCGATATCCTCCAGCACCAGGCGGGCTTCGCTCCCGATCCACAGTTCCACAACGACAAGTTCAATCAGGTGACGCAGACGCCGGACCCCGAGGTGGACAACCCGCTCTACGCCATCGGCAAGGAGAACGTGAAGGCGGCCATCTGCAAAGCGCCTCTCGTCTATGAACCGGGCACAAAGACGGTCTACTCCGATGTGGACTACATGCTCCTGGGGCTCATCGTCGAGCAGGTCACAGGAAAGTCCCTGGATCAGTATGTAGAGGAGACATTCTACGCGCCTTTGGGACTGACGCATGTCACCTATAATCCACTTTCTCACGGATTTGACCCGGACCAGATCGCGGCCACGGAGCTTCACGGCAACACGCGCGACGGCGCCATTGCCTTCACGGGCGCGCGCGATTACACGCTGCAGGGCGAGGTGCACGACGAAAAGGCATGGTACGCCATGGAAGGCGTCTCCGGTCACGCGGGGCTGTTTTCAAACGCCACGGATCTGGCCACACTCGCGCAGGTCACGCTGAATTACAGCGGCTACGGCGACAACTTCTTCTGGAACGCCAACACGCTTGACTACTTCACCGACCGCAAGAACACATCGTCCACATTTGGTCAGGGCTGGTGGAGGGAAGGCGATATGGGCCGTCCATGGTACTTTGGCGTGCAGTCCTCCCGTGACACGGTAGGCCATCAGGGCTGGACAGGAACGCTCACCGTCATCGATCCCGCGAGTGACCTGATCATCGTCTATCTGACCAACAAGATCAACTCCCCCGTGACGAACCCGGATTCCGCGCCCAATACGTTTGACGGCAACTGGTACACCTCCTCCACATTGGGCTTTGTGGCCAACATCCTCTACATGGGCCTTGAGGAAAACGACGCCAGCGGCGGCGACATAAAGCCCGCGCTTGACTCGCTGCTTGAGGAGATGAACGCCGATATGGCGCGCCGTGTGGCGCAGGCGGGCGATCTGCCCGAGGATCATCCCCTGCTTCGCGCTGCCCAGGCGATCGCGGATCTTGTTCCGTGACGCGCGGCCATTTTCCGTCACGCACATCCACTCAGAAAGGAGTTTGCGGTCTATGTTGGGTAAACTGTTTGGAAAAAAGGCTCAGTCGCCAGAGGAGACTGAACGCGAAAAGCAGACGGAGGATGCGCTTGAGACCGTGTACTGCCCCATCCGCGGGACCACGATGCTGCTTGAAGAGACATCGGATCCCGTGTTCTCCGGGAAGGTGTTGGGCGACGGCATCGTCATCGTCCCCACGGAGGGAAAGGTCTATTCTCCGGTCGACGGCGTCATCTCCACGCTGATGGACACGCTCCACGCGCTGTGCATCACATCAAAGGACGGCACAGAGCTGATGATCCACGTGGGGCGGGATACCGTAAACCTCAAAGGCGGGCCGTTCACGGGCTATGTGAAGGAGGGGGAAGAGGTCAAGAAAGGGCAGCTCCTGCTCGCATTTGACATCCCCGCCATTCAAGCCGCGGGCCTTGACATCGCCACGCCCGTGATCATCTGCAGCGGGGAGACCATCGTGAGCAGGGCGGAGCACAAAGAGGTCAAACCCGGCGATGTGCTCATGACCCTGCGCCACAGCTGATGAAAGCGAGGGATAAGGGATGAAGTCTTTTGTCTATACGATAAACGACCCGGTGGGGCTCCATGCGCGTCCCGCGGGATTGCTGGTCAAGGAGGCGCAGAAATATCAAAGCGCGGTGACCATCGGCCGGGAAGGCGAGGAAAAGACCGCGGATCTCAAGCGCCTGTTTGCCACGATGGGGCTTGGCATCAAGTGCGGCGATGCCGTGCGCGTCACGGTGGAAGGCCCCGACGAAGAGGCGGCCGCGCAGGAGCTCCAGGCGTTCCTGCAGGCCAACCTTTAAGGCGGTGAAAGGATGAATATACTGCACGGCGAAGGCGTATCCCGCGGCATCGCCCATGGGACGCTGAAATTCCTGCGCCAAGAGAGCCGTCCGATACCGCGCTATGTGCCGGATGACCCGCAGGCGGAATGGGCGCGCTTTGAAGATGCCCGGGCAAAAGCGGCCGAACAGCTCACGCGCCTTGAAGCGGATACGCGAAAGACGCTCGGCGAGGAACAGGCCATGCTCTTTAGCACCCATCGAATGATGCTGGAAGATCTCGACTTCCTTGACTGTATACAGGGCCTGATCACGTCGGAGCGAATCAACGCGGAGGCCGCGGTTCTGGAAGGCGGCGAGCAGTTTTCCGCGCTCTTTGCCGCCATGGACGATCCCTACATGCGCGAGCGTTCCGCGGACGTGCTGGATGTATCGCGAAGGGTCATACGCAACCTGATGGGCGAAGAGGTTAAAGCCATCGACGAGGCGGGGCCGTTTGTGCTGGCGGCGGATGATCTTGCCCCCAGCGAGACCGCCGCGCTTGACCGGGACAAGATCGTGGGATTCATCACGGCCAAGGGTTCCAGGAACGCTCACACCGCCATATTCGCGCGAACCATGGGCATTCCGGCGGTGGTCGGCTTGGGCGACGCTCTGCCCGCAGACGGCGAGGGCGCTACGGTCTATCTGGACGGTCAAACCGGCGAGGTCTTCATCGAGCCGGACGCGCAGACGGCAGCCGAGCTGGACGCGCGCGCTAAGGCCGAACGCGAACACAGGGCGTGGCTGGAGCGCTTTCGCGGACAACCCGCGCACAGCGCGGACGGGCGCCGCATGTTGCTTTGCGCCAACATCGGCTCTCCGGACGATCTGTCCGCCGTGCTGGCGGGTGACGCGGACGGGGTTGGCCTCTTCCGCAGCGAATTTCTCTATCTCGGCCGAAACGACTTTCCCTCCGAGGAAGAACAGTTTGAGGCCTACCGGAAGGTGCTCGTAGGGCTTTCAGGCCGTCCCGTGGTCGTGCGGACGCTGGACATCGGCGCGGACAAAAACGCCGACTACTTTCAGCTGCCCAAGGAGGAGAACCCGGCGATGGGCCTGCGCGCGATACGCATCTGCCTGACGCGCCCCGAGATCTTCCGCACGCAGCTCCGCGCGCTCTACCGGGCATCCGCCTATGGAAACCTGTCCATCATGTTCCCCATGATCACGCAGGTCGGCGAGGTCCGGAAGATCAAGGAGATCTGCGCCGATGTACAGTCTGAATTGGCTTCAGAGGGTGTGGCGTTCAGCCGCGATGTGGCGCTGGGCATCATGGTGGAGACGCCGGCGGCCGCGATCATCAGCGACCTTCTCGCGCCCGAGGTGGACTTTTTCAGCATTGGAACCAACGATCTCACGCAGTATACCCTGGCTGTGGACCGGCAGAATGCCGCCTGCGAACCCTTCTGCGACCGGCATCACGAGGCGCTGCTGCGCCTGATCCGGCGAACCGTGGAAAGCGCACATGCCGCGGGAATTTGGGCGGGGATCTGCGGCGAACTCGCGGCGGACATGAGCCTGACTTCCTTTTTCTCGGACATCGGCGTGGATGAACTGTCCATGTCCCCTTCCGGCATATTGGAGATTCGGGCAAAGCTGCTTTCCGGCGCGGATGCTCAATAACCCATTGTGATCAGTGGGCAGGGTTCAAAGCGGGTCTGTGTTTGATGACTGCTTCTCCCTGCCCGCTTTTGCATTTCATCGCCTGAAGCGGCAAAAACGCCATCATTTCGCGTGACGTCTTCTCGCGATATAGAAGGAGCATGTTGTCCTATGCGCATCTACAAGACGGAAAACTACGACGCCATGAGCGAAAAGGCTGCCGCGCTCATCGCCGCGCAGATCGTGAGCAAGCCCGATTCCCTTCTGGGACTGGCTACAGGCTCCACCCCCATCGGCACCTATCAGAAGCTGGTTCAGGGACACCGCGCGGGCTTCTTCTCCTTTGCGGACGTGCGCACGGTCAATCTGGACGAGTACGTCGGCCTTTCGCCCACTGACGAGCAGAGTTATCGCCATTTCATGCAGAGCCATCTGTTCGATCACGTGGATATCGCCAATGAAAATACCCATATCCCAAGCGGCACGGCATCCGACATACAAGAGGAGTGCAGGCGGTATGACGCGCTGATCGACGCGATTGGCCCCATCGATCTGCAACTGCTGGGGTTAGGGCACAACGGCCATATCGGCTTTAACGAGCCCGGGTCCTCATTTACGCTGCGCACACACGCGGTAGAGCTCAGCAAGAGCACGGTCAACGCAAACGCTCGCCTGTTTTCTTCGCGGGAGGAGATGCCCCGATATGCGCTGACGATGGGGATCGGCGCCATCATGCGCGCAAGACGTGTGCTGATCGAGGTCAGCGGAGAGGACAAGGCGTCCATTTTGGCCAGCGCGTTCGCCGGCCCTGTGACGCCCGAGGTTCCCGCGTCCATCCTTCAGCTTCACCCCGACGTGGTCCTGGTGGCCGACAGCGCCGCCATGCGCGAATTGGAGGGACGGCTATGAGAATCACAGGCGGCAGCGTATTCGATCTGGAGCGTGGATTCGTCTCGCGCGACGTCTGCACGCGCGGCCCTTGGCTGACCGCGGAAAGCGCGGACGACGCGGCGTTTGAGGCAAACGGATGTTTCGTGATTCCGGGCCTGACCGATCTGCACTTTCACGGTTGTGTCGGGGAAGATTTTTCCGACGGCAAAGCGGAAGGGCTAAAGCGCATCGCGCGCTACGAGCTCTCGCGCGGCGTGACACAGATCTGTCCCGCGGCCATGACGCTTCCTGAAGCGCAGCTGGAGCTTTGCTGCCAAACGGCTGCCGCGCACCGCAGCGCGCACGAGCCCGGCGCAAAACTCGTGGGCGTCAATCTGGAGGGGCCGTTTTTGTCCGCCGCCAAAAAGGGCGCACAGAACGGCGAATGGCTTCACGCGCCGGACATCGATCTATTGCACCGGCTGATCAATGCCTCGGACGGACTCGTGCGGCTTGTATCGATCGCACCCGAGCTTCCCGGCGCGATGGAGTTCGTGCAGGCGGCATCAAAAGAGGTCAGAGTGGCCATCGCGCACACGAACGCCGATTATGACACCGCAAGGGAAGCGCTCGCGCTGGGCGCGCGGCAGATCACGCATCTCTTTAACGCCATGCCGCCCTTCTCGCACCGCGCACCCGGCGTCGTGGGCGCCGCCGCCGACTGCGAGGAGTGCCAAGTTGAACTGATATGTGACGGCGTGCACATCCATCCCGCCATGGTGCGCGCGGTATTTAAGCTGTTTGGTCGGGATCGTGTGAACCTCATCTCCGACTCCATACGCGGCACCGGTATGCCGGATGGGCAATACACGCTGGGCGGCCAGGAGGTCACCGTGCAGGGTGCACGCGCCACGCTGCGGGACGGCACATTGGCAGGCTCGGTCACGGATCTGATGGGATGCCTTCAAAAGGCGGTCTCCTTTGGCATACCGCTGGAGGACGCTGTGCGCGCGGCAGCTGTGAATCCCGCCAAAGCGCTCGGCATATTCGGCGAATATGGCTCTTTGGAGCCCGGCAAGCGCGCCAGCCTGGTCATCCTCTCCCCGACGCTCGATGTGAAGGCCGTGTTTATGGACGGCGTGCAGGCGGTTTGAAAGCGGTGAATACGATGCCTGAAACTCCCGGCGTTTCGGTCTATCTCTCCACCTTTGATCAGCAGCGGCCGTTGCTTGAGCCTTTGCGGGGAACCGGCGCAAACGCCTTTCTCTCGCTGCATATGCGCGAAGAGCTTACACGTGACTATGCCGTCCGCGCGGAAGGCGTCTGCCGGTGGCTCGCCGAGGGCGGTTTTCGCATCACGGCGGACATCTCGGCGGAGACCATGGATTCTTTCGGGGAACCGGACCCGCTCCGCCTCGCCAAACGCCTAGGGCTGTGGTGCCTGCGTGTGGACTGTGGCCTGAGCGACAGCCAAATCGCCCGCCTCGCCCAAAGGATGCCGGTTGCGGTCAACGCCTCCACGATCACCCCACAGAGCGCACGCGCGTTGGCAAAGGCCGGGCCAGAGGTGATCGCCATGCACAACTTCTATCCGCGCCCCGAGACGGGCCTCGATGACGCCTTCTTCCGGCAGCAAACACAGATGCTGCACGATCTCGGCATGCGCGTCACGGCGTTCATTCCAGGCGATGCGCTGCTGCGCGGGCCGCTGATGAAGGGCCTGCCCACGCTGGAAAGGCACAGGGGAATACCGCCCAGCGCGTGCTTGGCCGACCTGACCGCGCACTTTGACGTGGACGGCGTCTTCATTGGCGATCCGATCGTCAGCGAGGGCGAGTGCTCGCGGATTCGCAGAATATGCGCTGAGGATGTGGTGGAGTTGCCCGCCGACCTCGACGAACCTTATCGATCGCTCTATGGCCAGGTGTTCACCTGCCGCGAGGATTCACCGCAGGATCTGATTCGCTTCAAGGAATCAAGAGCGTATGCGCGCGAAGGCGCGTTCATCGAGCCCAGCCGCTGCCTTGCGCGCACAAGAGGCGCCGTGACCATCGACAACGCGGGCTACGCGCGCTATTCCGGCGAAATTCAGATCGTCCGCACGGACCGGCCCGCAGACCCGCGGATCAACGTCATCGGACAAATCGCGCCCTCGTATCTGCTCGCCGCCGACGCGGTACGGCGTGGCGGAAAATTTGTGCTTTCCCCGCGCAAGGCACCCGCCGCATGAGGAGTTTCACATGGATATCAAGCTCATCGCCATGGACCTTGACGGAACCGCGCTGTCAGCGGACAGGCTCCACTTTACGCCCCGCCTGCAATATGACCTTCTGCGGGCCCACCGCCGCGGCATCGCCGTGCTGCCGGTCACGGGGCGGCAATACAAGATGCTCCCGCCCGCGCTTCAATCGGACGCGCCATGGCGGGGCCTCGTGGTGCTCTGCAACGGCGCGCAGGTGCGCCGCTTCGCGGACGGCGCGCAGCTGTATGCCCGTTTTTTCCCGACAGATACGCTTTTTCGGCTAGAGCAGCTCGCCGACGAACAGGATCTTCCTGTGGAGTTTTCGAGCGATAGCGTGCTTTATCTCACGACAAAGAGCCTGCGGCATCAGCAGCTCCACGAGTCCCTTCTCGACTTTCACCTGCATCACATCCTCCCCGCTCACGGTCACGTGACAGACGACATCGACGCCGTGCTGCGCTCCCCCGGCTTCGCCTGCGAAAAGGTCAACCTGCCCTATGTGCCGCAGCAGCGACAGCAGCGGGTTTGCGCCGCGCTGAACGCGCTGCCGGTCAGTTGGGCTTTCAGCGGCGCTTTCAGCATCGAGGTCTCGCCCCCGTTCGTCTCAAAGGCCAGCGGTTTGCAAAAGGCCTGCGATCTGCTGGGCATACAGGTGTGCGATGTGCTCGCCATAGGCGACAGCGGCAACGATGTGCCCATGCTTCGCTTGGCGGGGATGGGCGTCGCGATGGGCAACGCGCCCGACGATGTGAAGAGCGCTGCCCGCGCGGTGACCGCTACGGCGGCGGAGGACGGTGCGGCGCTGGCCATCGAGCGCTGGGCTTTGGGCGAAG
>CAYUZP010000020.1:1680-19737 GCA_964449655.1 uncultured Oscillospiraceae bacterium | reverse complement strand
CTATTTCGGCGTAGCTGTCCAAACATATTGTGTGGCGACATAGGCCACACCGCCGTTCAGCAGGATCATGCAGCTCGCATCTCCGTAGAGCAGCAGCGTCGCCTGCGTGCCCGAAGGGCATGTCATCTTCAGCGATGTCAGTCCCGCGTCATTATATACGGGAATCGGACTCGAATCGTTGTCCGCTACCATCAATGTCACCGAATCGCCCACATTGGGACTGCTGCCCGGCGTCGGTGTCGGCGTGGGATAGGCCATGCTGGGCGGCAAAGGCGGCGTCGACGTCGGTATTGGCGACAGCGTCGGCGTGGGAATGACCGGGTAGTTCGGGGCTGCCGGCGTTGGCGTGATCCGCTCCGCGTTCAAAGAATCGGATGAGACATCAAAGCTGAGATACTGCGTCATCATGTAGCCATGCCGCGTGCCGACATAAACCTCACACCACACAGAGCCATAGAGCACCACCTTGACCTGCGTGCCGTTGCGGTACTGCCCTAGCGAGCGCGCGCTTTGCGAAGGATATTCGCGCAGGTTGAGCACCTGCGTGCTGCGAGGGTTCTTCACGTAAGCGGTCCGCGTCTGCGTCGTGCCAGAGCTGCCGGGCAGGCCGCCGTTGCCCTCCCAGTATCCGCCGGACGAACCGGTGTTCCCGCCCGTGCTGGACAGATAGGTTGTGGACATGAAGCCGCTGACGCCATCGGCTGTGATCTGTGACCAGCCGTTGCCCTGCAGCAGCACCGTCACCTTCGTGCCCGTAGGAAGCGTGGTCACGCTCGCGTAGCTCGAGGATGGACCGGAGCGCACGTTGACCCTGCCGCCGTTGCGCGTGGAGACATACGCGGTTCCGCCGCCCCGGTCGATGAACGAGTCGTGCATATAACCGCTGTAAGTCGTGCCGTTGATGGTGACGCTGACCTGGTTCCACTCGTAGGAATCGCTCAATATCGTGACGGTCATGCCCGACGTCACGCGCGTGACGACGCTGGAATCGAGCGAAGGGCCGGAGCGCAGATTGACATACCCACCGTTGGCATAGCGAACGATGCCCGTATTGGCATTGGCTGGGAAGCTCAAATAGCTTACATCCATGTAGCCGCGTTTGCCGTCCAGCGTTGTGACCGCGCACCAGCGGCTGTCAGCGTAGCCGTCCACGCGAACCCACGTCCCTGTGCCATATTTGCCGAGGCTTCTGCTCGAACTGCTGGCGCTCTCCCGAAGATTGAGTCTGCCGCCGCGCACGACAGCGAAGTTGTCAGCGAACGCCAGCGCCGGCACCAGCGCGAGCAGTACAAACAGCGCCAGCACGCGCATCATCTTTTTCTTCATCATCGGTCAATCCTCTCTTTTTCCATAAAGACGGAACTGCGCGCGGAATTCATGCCGTCTTATAAAAAGTGATTCTCAGTCTGACAAAAAGCGGTGCAAAGGCTTCCCGCTTCAGTGAAGCGTCCGCTTGGCCAGCGGCTTATAGGTGCCGTCCTCCTGTTCGACGCGCACCCGGCGCAGGGTATCCTCCATGTTTTCACGGAATTCCTTCAAATACTGTGCGCGCAGACGAGCCTGCTCCGCCAGTTCGGCTTCCGTCAAGCCGATGGTCTTCTTTTTGCGCGCGAGTTCATTGATGCGCTCGATCTGTTGATGTTCCATAGATTTCTCCTATCGCTGTACTGTCAAAGCACCGGATATTCCTTCTCGATTGTCCCTGAACATTCAGTCCGTTCGTGAACCTGCGCGGGGACCGCGAGGCCACAATATCATCCTTTTCAATGCTGAACAATACGTCCGCTCAGAAGGCCTGGGGATACTGCTCCGGCGATTTTATCCCTCTCGCGTATAAAAAGCGGAGCCGCCGGGTCAACCCGACGGTTCCAACGGAGTACTTCAACGGGCTGTCATTTGCCGGTTACGAAATTGGCGACGATCTCGCCGCAGAGATAACCGCTTGTCAATGCCCAGCCGTTATTCGCGCCGCCAAAGGTGACGTATGGTTTCTTTTCGCTGAAGAGCACACCGGCGCTGTCGCTGCCGACGGCGTATAGACCGGCCATCGGGGTGCCGCTGGTGCTCAGCACCTGGAATTGCTCATTGATGTCCAATCCGGCGACGGTATTGTAGCTATAGCTGGCCATCTTGATGGCGTAGTATGGGCCTTCGCCGATCTCGTCGAGCAGCTCCGCGGGTTTGCCAAACTCCGCATCCTCGCCACTCGCGCAATAGCCGTTGTATGTGGAGACCGTCTCGCTGAGCGCGGCGGCATCAAGCCCTGTCTGCGCGGCGAGATCCTCAAGCGTGTCCGCCTTGAAGACGTAGCCGCGTTCGATCGCATCATCCAGCACATCATACGCCTGCTCAAGCGGAACGCCTGTCGGGATCGCTCCACGGTGACCCAGGAAGCCCACGGCAGGCCCCGCGACAGCGACTTTCAAGCCGTCCTTCACGATGCCGTCGATCTGCTCGGCAGACCAGATGCTGTAATAGTTCGGTCCTGCTATCCACGGGTCGAGCATGGCGATGCCGGTCTCAGAGGTGAAGCGTTTGCCATTCATGCCAACAGCGAGACTGTTGGAGGAAACGCCCAGCATCAGCGGCAGATCCGCAACGGTCCAGATGGCCTCGCGGCCGGTATTGAAGTCCAAAGTACCCTCCTGTACATGAATGTCGTATCCATACTCATGCGCAGGGAGGAAATCGACTGTGCCGGACATATGCACCTCGGGCGGCATGCCGATGTTGTAGGTTGCGGCACCGTTGTCGATGGCGCTCTGCAGCATCTTGCCCTCGTTGCCATACGTGCCATAGATCTTCCACGCGCCCTTGAGCGGGTAGTACTCGTCACTCAGATACTTTGTGGTCATCTCCGGAGAGCCGAGGAAACCGCCCGTTGCCAGCACGACCGCGTCGGCTTTGATGGTATATTCGGTGCCATCGACGAGATTCCTCGCCTTCACGCCGGTGACATTGCCATCTTCCAGGATCAGATCATATGCCTCTGTTTCAAGCATATACTGTCCACCCAGCTCCGTAAAATCAGAGACGAGGCGGTCAAAATAGGTGGCAATCTCGCCCTTGTTGTAGCCATAAGTCGGCGCGCCGGGGTTCTCCTCGCTCTTGTTGGGCAGCCATTGGAACTTCACCTTGTAGACATCCACATCCGTAAAACCAGCCTGTGGATCCGCGAGGTCAAGTCCCGCGCCATGATCCAGCGCGAGCCAGTCGAGCGCCGGGCCACAGTTCTCAAAGAAGAGGTCGATCATCTCGACTTTCGCATCACCGTCCACATAGTCAAGCCACGCCTGATACATCGCATCCGCGTCGCAGAAATCCTCGCCGCCATTGTATTGCGCCTTGATGCGCGGCGGATTGATGGATTCGATTTCGCTGGTCAGCGCGGTGGTGCCGCCATAGCGGGCCTGCCTGTCGATGACGAGCACCTGCGCGCCGGACTCCTGTGCCCGCAGCGCGGTATAGGTCCCCGAGCCGCCCATGCCCACGACGAGCACCTGCGTATTGATCTCTTCACTGCCGCCCGTCTTTTCGGGCACAGTCCTGAATGCGGAGATCGCCGATGCGTCGCTGCCCGCGACGAGGAGCGCTTGCTCGAGGCAATCGGTGACGGCCGCTTTCACGGCATTGCTGGTCACGGTTGCGCCAGTCGCCACGTCCACGCCGACGCTCTGCGCTTCGATGATGCGCGGAAAGAGCGTCCTCTCGACGGTGTCCAGCATCGGCGGGGTATCGCCACAGTTCTCGCCATAGGCGATGGACGCGATCTTGCCGCCCTCGATGGTCACCGTGAGCTTGTCGCTGACAGCCATGTCAAATCCGTAGCTCTCGGCCATATAGGTGCCGTCCGCCAAAACGGCATCCGCAGGAGCCTCACCCGTCGCCTGCGCAAGCGCCTTGGCAGCGGCCTCTTTGACGCCGGTGGAAGTGATGGTCGCGCCTGAGACGCCGTCGATCTCGGCAGAGCCGGCTTCGATGAGCTGTGCAGCCAGGGGTTCGAGCGCTGCTTTGCCGATGCCCTCGGTCTCGTTGTCGCCTTCGACTATGGCGTCTGTGATCTTGCCGTCCTCAATGGTCAATGTGACTTTGACCTCGCCGCCAAAGCCCGCGGCGGTCGCCTCAAACGTCTCAGCCATAGCCAGTACGGGCAGCGCCAGCAGGCAGATGAACGCGAGGCAGATGAGTTTTTTCATACCGTTCCCTCCATAACATACACATACGGGATATGGATTTCTTCAATCCGTCTATTTTATTTTAGCAAATGAGAACCCTGCCTGTCAAGCGCGCCGCATCATAAATGCGCGGCCATCTCAATATCGGCGATGATGCGGCGTATCATGCCACGAATCGCCATGCGGATCATCCGTCGTTTCACCATTTCATTCCGCTAAAGGCCGTTTGTTCTGCATCGAGGATACTGAATTGATCCTATGACAGGGACTCATGTGCGCTGCCCCTTGGATGAAGGTCCGCGCAAAACAAGCGAGGGAATGTGAAGAAGATGTGAAACTTTTCATCAGTGAACCACTTGCAGTACCGCCGCGAAGCGCCCGCCGCGCTCTGCAGTCCCAGCAATCCACAGCGCGCCATTCGGAGCGCGAAGCAAAGCAACATGCTCCTCCTCGATCGGAAGCGTGAGTGTGATTTCTCTATTGGTTTTCAGCGAGATCACAGCAAACGCCATGCCCTCGCGTGCAAGGACAATGTTCACATCTTCCTCTTCAACCAGTATAGCGCAGACCGTTTCCCCGTCGAGCATGCTGTAATCGCGAAGCACGCCATCCTCACCCAGCGTCGCTATGATCGCCTCGCGGGATGTCTGATTCCCTTCCTCTGTCACATAATTGCCGCCGAGCAGCACACCGCCATCGGTCGTCTCCGCTGCGCAGCGCCATTGGAGCCTGTCTGCCACAGTATGTATGGGCGTGCGGGTTTGCCAAAGCACCGTACCACCCGCGCCGATCCGCGTCACGAGCGCGCCTCCCGGTTCTTCCTGCCAGCGCACCGTCCCCTCGCTTAGCGCCTGTTCGCCTTGCACGCTAAAGAGATGAGCGGGGAGCATGCGTTCATCCTCGTGTGCCTCGCCATTCGGGAGAACCAGAAGGCAGACGGTCTCCCCGCTTTCGTTTTCTATGAGCATCAGCGCGCCCTCGGGCACAGCCTGCGCGGCAAGCAGCCTGCTGTCTGCACAGGCATAGAGCGCATCCGCGTAGAGCACTTCTTCCGCGTCTATGAACCCCTCTGCAACGGTCACGCGGGCCTGCTTCCTCACGCTGTCCGGGAGATACTGCAGCATGGCGACGCCTTTGCTAAGCGGCGCGGCGTCAGTGAGCTGCGCGTCGTGAAGCCAATCCCCGCGCAACAATCCAAGCAGCTCGCCCTCCTCATCATAGAACATCCATTCCGTGCCGATAAACGCGGCAAATCCCGAGTCTGTCGGCACGATGTGATTCGCGGCAGCCGTGCGCAAAAAAAAGATGCGCTCGCCGTTGGCGCTGACGCGCTCTAAAAAACCGTCTCCGTCCGTGAGTTGTCCGCTGAATATGACCGAACCATCTTCCGAAGCGAACGCATCAAAGAGCTGCGAGACCGGTGCCCTATCCTGTTCAAGTACGATAGAAAACGGCATTTCCTGATTGCCGGGCACGATCCACGTGACGCATGAAGCGCCGTTTTTGATGCCCAGCAGCACAACGCCGCCATTCGCCCTCTGGCATACATGCGCGATTTCGCCTGCATACACCGTCGCGCCCTGTGTGATGTTTCCCGCCTCGTCCATCGCCGCGAAGCACACCGTACCATCCGAATGCATGCTTTGGACGGCGAGCATCGGCATGCCATCTATTTCGTATGGGAAGACGTCCCTCATCGTCGCGTGATCATCATGACTGCAGAGCGCTGCATCGCGCGGAAATTCGATTCGGCCGATGATCTGTCCGCCGTCATCGATGCGCAGCCACTCAAAACCCGCACCATCGCCGCTGAGCACACAGGAAAACGTACCATCAGCGTGCAAAAACGGATGGCTCATCGTCGCGCGGCTGACATGTGCGGTGCTGAGGCTCCAGAGCGGTTCGCCCTGCGCATCGAGGCGAATCGCCCAGCCGGTCTCGCCCGACCGTGTGCGTTTGGAGAGATCGCCGTCGGAGGAGAATGTGCGGCCAACCGCGAGCAAACCGTCGCCGACGGGGATGAGCTCTGTCAATTGATCCTCGCCGCGTCCGCCGTACGTACGCGTCCACTCCTGCGCGCGGACCGGTATGGCAATCGCAATAAAAAGAACCGCAGCGATGAGAAGGCGATACACACGGCGTTCCCCCTTTCAGCGAATAGGGTAAAGCGGTTGTTTGGATGAGGAATGGCCGCAGGTATGAACTCTCATGTCACGAATTCCGCTTCATAAGTGATCTATCGCATCCTATCAGACATCCAATTCCCACTCGGTCTTCCGCTTGGGCATCGGCACATCGCGATTGAGCCACGGCACGCCGTGCAGCACACCGCCCAGCAGCGCCGCCAACAGTCCCCACCGCAGCAGCGATCGGCCCAGCTCGATGACGCATGTCTCGCGGCTGACATACCGCGCTGCGACGGCGCTGACCGCGTTGAGCGACCAGAATCGATCCGCGAGCGAACTCAGCTCAACGACGACCTCGGGCACCCATTCCGTGAACGTGAGCAGCGGCTTGATTGAAAAATCCGCCAGCAGATAGGTGACCGCGGCGAGCGCGGCATACCCCGCAATGCACACAAGCGCGCTGCCCACCATCTGCGGCAGCATATGAATCGCGTATTTCAGCCGAAGCTCATCTGAAAAGTGGCACACGCGCCCCCACGTCCACGCGTTCATCCTGCGCAGCAGCGCGAGCAATATAGAGCCGCCCACGAAGAGCAAAAGCCAGCGCAGCGGCATCACAGCGCCAAGCTTGAGTTTGTTCAGGTTTTGAAAACTTCCTCCGGATTCCCAGGCGCCCAGTGTGTCCTCCATCAGGATCGCGGAACCTATCGCGCTGGTCCCCTTCGCGCGAATCTCAAAAGTCTGCATCGCGATCGCCTGCTCACTCGCCGCGGTGATGGGGATGTACATCACGTATTCGTCGACCTCGCCCAGGCGCCGCCCGCCGCCTACAACGCCCACGACCTCGTATTCTTCGCCGAAGATCGTCACCTTCTGCCCGATCGAATCCTCACCCGGAAAGAGCTTGAGCAGCGCCCGCTCGTCCAGCACAGCCACCCGTTCTGCGCGGCGTACATCCGTCTCGCTGATCAGCCGTCCCTGCAGCAGCCGTTCATGCTTCACATCGAAATAGCCCGCTCCGATGGCATACAGCGTGGCCTCAAGGCTCTGACCTCCGCCCGAAAAGCCCACCGTCTGCAGCCTTGCGCCGACAGCGGACGTGGTGAGCACGTCGCCCATCCCGGCGAGCTGTTCCATCGCTTCTTCATAAAGCGCTTCCAGTTCCCCGCCCTCCTGTGTCACTGCGGGCGCAGGCAGTATGTATTGCAGCCCGTCGCCGATGCTCAGCAGAGCCACAGCGCCAAGCGCCATCAGCACAGCGCCAAGCAGAAAAAGCAGCCGCCCGCACCGCGCTTTTTTCCCCTTCTTTTCCTCCAGCGCGTCATTCTTCATAGGGCATGACCTCGGATCCATCGCTGATGGCACGATCTTCCATGTACGCGATGCGCTGACGGGAGAGATCCTGCTCGATGCTCGCCGTGCTGCCGACCTCGGCGATCACCGTCACATCCTGCTGGGACACCGTCAAAACGCGCTGGCCCAGACCGTTCTGCGACTCATTGATGACGAACACATAGCGTCCGTCGCCCGTGCCCCGCACCGCGCTCACAGGCAGCAGCGTGGAAGATGTGCTGGAACGATAGCTGAGCACCATCTCGATGTCGTTGTTCATCAGCGTAGATGCGCCGCCCAGGTTGCTGATCTCGCGGTCGCTCAGTTCGACATCGACGTAGTTCTTGCCCTCTGTGTCGATGCCTGTGCCCGTCACGCTCGCACTGACAGAGCGGCCGTTGCTGCGCTCGATGCTGACGTCCGTCTTCTCCTCGATGGTGCGCTCGATATCGCTGACATCCGCCCGCAGCACGCCTTTGGCATCGTCCGCGCTCATCACGAGTGCCGCTGTCTGGCCGGTATACGTATCG
Organism: uncultured Oscillospiraceae bacterium; assembly: GCA_964449655.1. Taxonomy (GTDB): domain Bacteria; phylum Bacillota; class Clostridia; order Christensenellales; family Aristaeellaceae; genus Ventricola. Next base: position 11,574 of record CAYUZP010000020.1, on the reverse strand, counting down.
CCCGATTTGATGGAGACATCGACGATGAAGCCGTCGTGCGGCGCCGTGATCGATTTCGCCTGCTCACAGAGCACGGACAGCGCGACCATATCCTCCTGCGCCTTGTCCATCTGCTGCTGGTATTCGCGCGATTGATCGATGTACTCGACAACGCTCTCGCTGATGCCTATCCGGTTGGCGCTGTCATAGGCCTGCTGCGCCTCCGCTTCCGCTTGCTGCGCTGCCGCGAACGCCTCCCGCGCGGCGAGGAAATCCTCGTCCTCGGCAAGCGTTTCGTCGCCTTCGGGGATCTCGCCATCCACGAGCTGCACGCCGAGCAGACGCGCGCAGACCTCAAGCTGCATGCGGGCATCACGCGTGGCGCGCTTGGCCTCGTTGAGCGCGTCATATGCCTCTATCCACTGCTCCTCTACGTGCGTCAAGCGCAGGCCGCTGTTCGCCCTGTTCAGTTCCATCAGATTCTTTTGCGCGGTGTCGTAGGTGCTGCGCAATTCCGCCATCTTCTCCTCGCTTCCGGTGACCTCCGCTTCGAAGAGCACATCGCCTTCTTCAACTTGCCGTCCCTTCGTCACGCGCACGCGCTTGATGCTGACGCTCTGCCCGTCCTCGAGACCCGCGATGCCGATATCCTCCGTCTCTGGGAAGAGGAGTGTGCCGTTCAGCCTGATCTGCTCCTCGATTCTTCCCTGCCTTGCGGTGACGATCATCACCTTGGCTGTGGCAATCGTCTTGATCGTCCCTGAAAAGAACATACACAGGCACACCACGACAGTCAGCGCGACAAGCCCTTTGATTGCTGTCTGTTTCATAGTCCTCTCATCCTTGTCTTTTGATGCGTACGATTGCCGTCATTTCAGCTCGGTGAGCTGCACGCCTTCCAATATGTCTTCCTGAAAAAACAGATAGATCAGCAGCGCGGGCAGTGTGTAGAGCGCCGCGCCGGCGAATTCGACGCCTGTGCTCTCCTGCGTGAGCTGGTTGAACATCACAGAGAGCGGATACAGATCCGTGCGCGTCGTCAGATAGGTCAGCGGCTGCTCGACGAGATTCCAGCAGTCCGCGAACGACAGCGCGATGGCGCATCCCAGCACCGGCTTGCAGACCGGCAGCACGACATACAGAAAACAGCGCAATGTGCCCGCGCCGTCGATCTGTGCCGCCTCGAGCATTTCGTTGGGCAAACTGACCATGAACTGCCGCAGCAGGAAGATGTAGAACGGCGCGATGGTCATCGGCAGGATCACCGCCCAGACCGTGTCCGTCAGGTTGAGGCTGCGAAGCGTCAGCACGTTGGGCACCATCGTCACCTGAAACGGCAGCAGCATCAGCATGATGATCACAAAGAACAGCAGATCCCGTCCGGGAAACTTGAATCGGGAGAGCGCGTAGGCCATCATCGGTATGAGCAGCGCCTGACCGAGCAGTATCGCGCCCGCATAGATCGCCGAATTGACGAAATAGTGCAGTATGCTCATGTCCTCGATCAGTATATTGTAATACTGGCTGAGCGAAAACATGTTCGGCGAGAGCTTGATCTCCATCAGTGACGATGCGTCATAGTTGCCCCGCGTTTCCATGAACGTCTTGATCTCGCCCGGCGAAAAAAAGGAATACAGCACAGTCATCACCACGGGCAGCAGCATGATCACCGCCAACACCGTGAAAAAAAGGCGTGCCGGGATGTGCTTCCCGAAAAGGCGTCTCCTCTTCATCTGCTTCCCTCCTCACGTCAGGTCGCGCGCGGCACGCCTCTGCACAAAGAAGAGCACGGCAAAAATCGCCATGACGATCACCGCGAAGGAGTAGGCCGCCGCCGTCACGTTCTGATAGTTGAGCCGTTCAAACATGTTGTTCATGTAATTCTGCAATGTATAGACGGAGTAATCCGGATACGCGCCCGCGATAAAATAGACCTCCTTGAATATCTTGAAGGCGTTTATCCACGCGAGAACGAACACGAGAAACGCGCTCGGCATGATGAGCGGCAGCGTGATCTTGAACGCGCGCGTGAAAAAGCCCGCGCCCTCGATATACGCGTATTCGTAGAGGGGCTGCGGAATCGACTGAAGCGCCGATAGAAAAATCACGAGACAGAAGCCGAGGTTCTTCCATAGGAACATGAGGATGACCGGAATGCGAAGCGCGCTGCTCTCCAGCCACATGACGCGCGGCAGGCCGAGCGCTGTCAATATTCTGTTGACAGGCCCGCCGTAGTCGAACAATACGAGCCATACGAGCAGTATCGCCGAGGAAGGCGCGAGGTACGGCATCAGCACGCTGGAGCGGAAGAACGTGCCGTAGGGCTTGATCGATGAGAGCGCTGCCGCGAGCAGGAAAGAGATCACCCACAAAAGCGGCGCGCAGATCAGGGAAAGCTCCATCGTGTTCTTGAGGCCGATCTGAAACATCGAGTTCTGCCAGAGGGATTTATAGTTCGCCATGCCGACAAACGCATTGCGATAACTGCCGTCGGTGACGCTGTAGCCGATGCCCGCGAAGAACGGGACGATATAGAACACCATCAGCATCAAAAGGCCGGGCAATAGAAACAGCAATACGGATTTTTTCTTGACAAACATGAACTTCTCCTGTCCTCGCGGGAAGCGAAGCAGCGTAAGGCGCGAGGTCGGGACGATCGCCGCGGCCATCGTCCCTTTGCCCTAGCGCCCGCCAACCCTGCTTACATGCCTTCCTGCCGCTGCATCTGAATCGAGCGTTCCAATTCACGAACCAGCTGCTGCGCGTCGAGCGCGCCGTCGATATATTGTCCGATCTGCGTGGTGAGATCGTCCGAGTTCCAGACGCTTGAACGTGTGACGATCATGTATTGGGCGATATTGCGGTATTTCTCGATGTCCGTCGTGGAAATGCTCCAACGTCTGTTTGCAATGAAGAAGTCACGACTTTGTATGTTGTTTTCGAGTTCGTCCGTGAGCGAGGCGATGGTCTCGTCATCCCCCTCCTCCTCGGCCTTTACAATGCTCTCCTCAAGCTGCGCGATCCTGTCATCATAATACTCGATATTCGTCTCGTAATAGGGGCTCTCAATCGGATCTTTTATCGCGGGAATCATGCTGATCAACGTCTCCCGCGAGAGATGATCCGCAGCCATTTCGAGATATTCGATGGCCGCCTCCTTGTGTGTGGAAAACGGATTGACGAATGCCAATGTGACGTCCGTCTGAATCTGCGGCGTACCCCCGTCGAGCAGTGAAAGCGGGGGAACATAGGTGTATGTTGTATTTTGAAAGTCAAGCGAGACCGGTGAATTCTCAAAGAGGATCTGGTCATCGGTGTTCCATGACCAGGACCCCGAGGAGTCCTGTTCCTCCGGAATGCCTAGGTTCGTCCAGTCGATCTGTTCAAACGCCTCGCAGAGCTTTAGCATCACCTCGCCGCCGCGCGAGAGGTTGCCCTCGTCAGAATCCAGCCAAAGGCAATAGTCCTCCATCATGCGGGTGAACAAAGTGCTCTTCGCCCTGCGCTGATCACAATACGGCTCCATCAGCATCGCCTCGGGCACTTCCTCCATTCGGCTGTTTCGGGACCAATCCGCGATCAGCCCGAAGAGGCCCTCCCAGCTCGTGGGCAGCTCGTCTTCGCTGTAACCGAACTTCTCGACAAGCAGCGTCCTGTTGTAGCCCATGCTTGACGAACTGATCTCAAGCGGTACGGCATAGAGCTCGCCGTCCCGCATCGCCGCATCTTTCAAGAACGGGTACATTTCATTCACCAGCGCGGTCAGCTTTTCGCTTCCGCCAAGCTCGGCGATGTAGCCGCGCGACATCAGCGTGTTGAACGCCGTCGTGCTGGCCGACATGACATAGATATCGACATCGGCGGAACGGCTCATCATCGCCTGCACCAAATCGTCGCTGTCGAGGAAACCGTTTTGTTTGACGACGCTGTACTCCGAGTGTTCTTCGCTGAAATCGTAATACGCTAGATTGATCGCATCGAGGAAAGCGGAATCATTGATGACCAGCTGCTCCGGCGGCATCCCCTCCACCGTCACGTCGCGGCCCACCACGCCTTCATAGCTTGAAACGATGTACAGATCGCCCATCAGCACGCCGGACGCATCGGAAAAAACCTGCAGCGGCATGTCGCCAAACTCCTCCGGCTCGCCGACGCCGTCCTCGGATACATCCACACGCCAAACGCTGCTGGCCTGCGTATAGTAGAGCTTGCCGCGTTCGCTGTCATAGCACAGCGCGCTGGGCAGGTCTCCGTCGATCAGGGGGAGAGTGCCTATCTCGCGCATCTCTTCGGATTCGATGTCGTAGAGCATCAGGCTGACTGTTCCCACGCTGCCTGTTCCAGCATCGTAATCATACGTGATCATCATCAGATGGCTCTCATCGAACTTGGCCATGCTTGCCAGGAAATCAGACCCCAAATCGAGCGACAGATGGTCGATTTCCTGATTTTCGACGTCGAGCGCGAGTATCTCGTAGCCTTCATCCCCGTTGATACAGCCGTAGAGCACACCATCGATATCGCACGGCGACGCCAGCGTCTGCGCCACATACGAGCCGCTGCCGTAGTTCGTGGTGAGCGCATCGCCTAAATCGATGACCTCACCCCAAGAAACCGTGCCGTCATCATGGATGACGTTCTCCACCAGATACGTCGTTTCCACGCCGTCCTCGCCATAGATATTGGCTGTTCTGTATATCTTTCCGCCGATGACATAATGATTGACATCGAAACCGAAGGACTCATCCTCTTCTAGCTCGATCTCCTCGTCGCCGATGGTCTCGATCCTCCCGCCGTCCACTTCCTGTATCGACACGTCGTAGGCGCTCACGTAGTCCGCATCGTCTACAACCTGCATAAGACCGCTCTCCTCGGACCACATGTACATCCCATTCCCGCCAAACATCAGGAGCTTATCGCCGGAGACGAACATGTTTTCGATATATGTGTCAAAGCCGTCTTTGCCGTTGATGGCGATGGTGACATTGCCTGCGGCCAGCGCGGTCGAGGCAAGAAGCAGCAGCGCCAGCGCGAGCAGGCAGATCACCCGTCTTTTCATGCTTTTCCCCTTTCGTCGTCCTGTCGGTTTAAAAATCCCCGCGCCAATCGTCGGTCTGGCGAATCGCGAAAAGCGGTCACATGCCCTCCTGCTGGCGCATCTGAATCGAGCGTTCCAAATCATGGACGAGCTGCTGGGCGTCAATTGCGCCGTCGATATACTGATTGATCTGCTGGTAGGCGTCCTCGCTGCCGGAGTACGACGTGGCGGGAATCAGGTACTGCGCAACTCTGCGGTATTCCTCGATCTCCGCCGAAGAGATCAGATAGCGCCCGCTTTCCTTATATTCATTCATGTATTCGATATAATACTCCAGATTTTCGGTCAGGTTGGCGACATTCTCGTCGTCCCCCTCCTCCTCGGCCGCGGCGATGCTCTCCTCATACTGCGCGATTTGCTCCTCGTAGAATTGAAGATTCTCCTCGTAATCGGGGTTCTCGATCGGATCGTTCATCGACGGATTCATCGCCAGCAGCACATTCTCGCTGATCTGCCGCGTCGCCATCTCGATGTATTCGATGGCCGCCTCGCGATGCGTGGAAAACGGGTTGACGAATACAAGATCGACACTCGCCGGCACTTGACCCGCTTCACCGTCCAGCAGCGAAAACGGCGGCACAAACATGCCTTCTGCGAGGTAATACCATGGCAAGATGCTCACGCCTGTATCCAGGATGATATTGTTCTCATCCGTTGTAAAAATATAGCTATCCCCACTGCCCGTATCTTCCGGTATGTTCAGGTTTGTCCAGTCGATCTGCTCAAACGCCTCGCAGAGCCTCAGCAGCGCCTCGCTGCCGCGCGAGAGGTTCTCCTCGTCGGCGCTCAGCCAGAGGAGGTAATCCTCCATCATGTACCTGAACAGAAGGGATTTAGCATCGTCCTGATTTAAGTAGGGATCCATAAGGCTCGCCTCGGGCACGTCCTGCATCCTGCTGTTTTTGGACATGTCAGCGATCATCCGAAACAGGCCCTCCCAGCTCGTGGGCAGCTCGTCTTCGCGAAAGCCTAATTTATCGACGAGCAGCGCCCTGTTGTAGCCAAAGGTCCAGGAATACAGATCGATCGGTACGGCGTAAAGCTCACCGTCCACCATCGACAGATCCTGCAGGAAAGGATACAGGCCGCCGACAAACGCGGTCAGCGTTTCGCTTCCGCCAAGCTCGGCCATGTAGCCGCGGGACTTCAGCGCGCTAAATATCCCGGTTTCACAGGTCATCACGTAAATATCGACGTCGGAAGAGCGGGTCATCATTGCCTGCACCAGATCATCGCCATCGCCGCTTAAGTCGCGCAGGGAGACGCTGTACTCGGGATGTTCTTCGGTAAAATCGTAATATGCGTTGCGTATCGGCTCGGTATACGCGCCGCCTTCGATGATCAGATGTTCGTCCGGCATCTTCTCTATCGTCACATCGCGGCCCACCACGCCATCATAGCTTGAAACGATGTACAGGTCGCCCATCAGCACGCCGGATGTATTGGAGTAATCCTGCAGCGGCATGTCGCCAAACTCCTCCGGCTCGCCGATGCCGTCCTCGGATACATCCATGCGCCAAACGCTCCCGCTGAGGGTATAATAGAGCTTGCCGCGTTCGCTGTCATAGCAGATCGCGCTGGGGCTGGCGTAACCGGTGGTCGGCAGCACGCCCAGCGTCGTCGTATCCCCGGAATCGATGTCGTAGAGCACAAGATCGCACTCGGTCGAATTCGCGCCGTAATTCATCTCCACCATGAGCAGCCGATCTTCGTCGAATGCGGACATGCACATGAGGTAGTCCATGTCGACGGGCAGAAATTCTACATCCCTGTTCTCTATGTCGAGCGCGACGAGCTGGCGTCCATCGTTGGTATACCCAAGGCCGTAGAGTATGCCGCCTACATCACAGGTGGACTCCAAAGTGATATAGCTGCTATAGCCGTCATAATACTCGATCAGCGCGTCGTCCATGTCGACGACCTCTCCTACGGACACCTCGCCATTGTCGTTTACGACGATCTCGACCAGATAGCTTTTATAATCGACGTACTCCTCATCGCTGACCAAGGCAGAGAAATACAGCCGTCCGTCAATGGCGTAATAAGTATTATAGGTATGGAAGCGCTCCCCTTCATCGAGCTCGATTTCCTCGCTGCCGAGGGTCACAACAAGGATTCCGTCATCCTCGCTTCCTTCCGCGGTATAGAGGGTATCCGGCCCTTTATAGCCTTCCGCCTTGACCAGCCCGGTCTCCTCGGACCACGTGTACATCTCCTCATATCCGAGCAGTATGAGCTGATCGCCGGAGACGAATATATGATTGATCGAGGAATCCATGCCGTCCCTGCCGAAAATGGCGATATTGACATTGCCCGCGGCGAGCGCGGTCGAGGCAAAAAGCAGCAAAGCCAGCGTGAGCAGGCAGATCACTTGTCTTTTCATTTTAGTTCTCCTTTGATGGTCATGTCGTTTGAGAAAAATCACAGCATATGGCAGCCGGAGGCATCGTCCTCTCGCCCTTCTGATCGTGGGCGAGACAAAATCCATTGTACTTTGAGTTTTATCAAAACCAATGAGGGAATTTTCAATTTAAAAAATGCAGAAATCAAAACCGTTCACTATCATTATACGGGAAACGCGCCAATATTCAACTCCTTTCGTTTGGTTTCGCATCGCCTTTTTGATCGAACCGAAGTTAGTCGCCGTCCGTGAATCGCGGCTGTGTCCATGCGGCCGAAATTGGGCATACGGCGACGATTCAATGGCCTGATCAAAACTCATTTCTCCCCTTCAAATAGACGAAGAAAATGCGTGGAATATTTCAGCATTTTGAGGTTTTGATCTGGCGATGTTTGTTTTTGTCACGCGAAGGGAACATCATATGATTCTTTTGACAGTGGAGTTGCCAAAGATCGCGGCATCGATCTGAGTGCCGCAAGCAAAGGTTGGGCTCGCGTCACACACCGCTCGCCCAACCCCTCGAATCGCTGCTCAGGCAGGCATAGACCGTTTGGCCGCAGCCAACCCAATCTTTACAGCATGGACTCCGCGTCCGTTTCCGGCTCATCAGGCGTTTCGTCTATGCCCGGTGTCGGCGTGGGCACAGCCGGCTCGTCAGTCGATTCGGGTGTGGACGATGGCTCATCCTGCACATACACGACGACCGTCATGCCGATGCGCACGGTCTCGTCCGGCACAAAATCGACATACGCGACATACTGCGCGCCGCTGACAGCGTTGTTCGTCTGCGCCCCCTGCTCAGGCGTTTCCTTCAAATAGGAGATGGAGGAGATGACGCCATCGAAGCGCCTGGTGCTGTCAGAATCCCAGTTGAACTCGATGCTCGCGCCGTTGCCGACCTGAACATCCATCAGATCCGCTTCCGAAATCGTCATGCGCACCTGCAGCTTGTCCTCGGGATAGAGGGTGACGATCTTCGCGTCCTTCTCCACGTTTGTGCCGTTCTCCGCGTCCACGGAGGCGACCACGCCTTTGATGTCGCTGACGACATTCGTATCCGGCGCATAGAGGCCGTCAAGCGTGCCGCTCACGGTTTCATAGAGCAGTTCGCCGCGCTCGACATTCTCGCCGGACTTCACGTGCATACGAAGCACGCTGCCCTCTTCGCCCGTCACCGCGACCGGCTGCGTGCGCATCACGGTGCCGCGGCCGATGCGCGACGTCGCGTCGTAATCCTCGCGGCGATAGACGTCGACCGTTTCGCCCATGTAGAACTCGCCGGCCGTGACCTCGACCGTGAACTTCGTCTCGTCTTCCTCGTCCAGCGCGACCACCATGCCGCGGCCTTGATGGCTGCCGTCCTTCGTGCAGAGCAGGCTGACGGTTTCCCCGATATGGATGTAACGGTTTTCGCTGGAGTTGTACGCGCGTTCCGTCGTGCATTCGAGCTTGTAACGGTTGATCGGCTCGATGTAGACCAGCGCGCCATACCTGTCGCTGACATCCTTCACGGCATCGCCCGGCATGGCGAACACGCCGCTCACCTTGCCTTCGGTCATCGAATAGACCTTCCGTGTGCCCAGTTCAGCGATGGCGTCACCGATCTGCACGCTGTCGCCCGCGCGCACGTAGACATGTTCCACATTGCCTCCAAACGGCGCGACGATCACATGTGTCTCCTGCGCGGTCACCTCGCCGGAAAATATCGTCTCGCAATACGCGGACATCGGCAGCAGAAGCATCGCCAGCACCGCAGCGGTCAGGGACCTCAGTTTCAGGTGTTTCATGTTTTTTCCTCCTTACCTAGTCGTGAGAGGGTTCGTTATCGCATCTTGCCGTCCTTTGCGTCCGTTCCTCATGGGTTGATGTGAGCCGATACAGCGCTCTTCACGGGCTGCTGCACGGTGTCTTCCTTGAGCAGATATGCGGCATAGGGTTTTTCCATCATATCCAGGGTACCGATGAGCACATTGTAGCGGTACATCGGCTGGCTTCGATCCTCTTCGAGCAGGTAGGTCTCGTCCTGCACATGCACGCTGAACATCGTTTCCAGGGCAATTGTGTCCTGACAGAGCACATATTCAAACTTGCGCGTGGAGACGCCGGACGCTTTCAGCTTCGCGTAAGCCGTGCCCCCTGTGAAGCCCTCTGTCGGGATAGCGGTGATGTAGTCCCCGCTGGAGAACACGATGTATTCGATGCCGCTGTTGTACAAAAGCCTATAGACCTCTCCGGAAAAAAACCACGTGTTGATCTCGCTCGTCTCCTCCTGCGCGGCGAGCAAGAGCGTGTTCAGCGCGTCGCTTCGATCCTCCTCGTCCTTTTGCCAGTGGGCCAGCTTCGCGGTGAACGCCGTCTGCTTCATCGTGCCATCGGCATACTCGCTCGTCAGCGAAAGCGGCAGGACCATCGTGCC
>CAYUZP010000020.1:0-1670 GCA_964449655.1 uncultured Oscillospiraceae bacterium | reverse complement strand
ATAGAGCGATTTGACAGGCCTGTCGGGGAAGTTGAGATCGATCGCGTTGTAATTGGCCAACGAATAGTCCATCGTCTCCGCGACATGACGTATGGGCTTCTTCGCATTGGGATCCGGCGAGGGTTTGGGCGGCGCTTTGAAGGCAAAGGACTCCGCATACTGCGATATATTGCCCGCGCCATCGCGCACCAGGACGCTGTTCGGCGTGAGCGTCGATCCCTCCGGCTGTATGATCTGAAGGCCATCCTCGTAGATTTGCCAGTTCTCGCCGCCGTCAAAGGATATAGACTCAACGCCGCTCGTCGTATCATAAGCGGAGACCCACGCAACCGTGTACACGTCATGGTCAAGCGTCAGGAACGGGCCTTCGGGCGGTATCGTGTCTATCCACATGTCGTATTGATCGGAGAGCGCAACCACGTCGCCCATCATGTCCAGCACGGTAAAGCGCAAACTGATCGGCCCTTCGCCCTCCGGAACATAGCGGTCTGTGCCGTTTGAGAGGAGCACAAGACGTTCATCGCAGATGAACACGCCGTATACGTAATCGGTCTGCTGCGCATCTATGCCCGATAGGTAAAAGGTAGGACGCACATTCTGCCACATGCCGGGCGTGTAATCGGTGACGGTCACCTGAAGCGGCACTTCGGGCGTCGGCTCCGGCGTGTCCGGCACGGTTTCAGGCGGCTGATCCGAAACGGACGGGGTGATCAAAACCGGCTGCACACGGACGATCAGCGTGCCGGGTTCCTCCGCGAGAAGCGACGGATCTTCCTGCTCGATCAGCACCTCATATGGGCCATTCTCTTCGCCCAGGGTCACGGTATCGGGCAGCAGCTGAACATCATCGAACAAAGCCATCGGTATCTCTGTCACGAGGATGGGTTCAAGCGTGCACAGATAGACCGTCGCGCTCTGCTCATTTTCAAGCAGTGTTTTGAGGATGTCCTGCAGATATCCGTCGAGTATCGTCCCATCCTGAAGGCATGTCCAGCTCTCACCCTGCGGGACAAAGGGCATGATCGTCGGCGACGGGGTCACGATGTCGACCGGCTCCGGTGTTTCGAGCACGGGCGGCGCCTCGTCAGCAGGCTCCGGCGTGACCCCTGCCGGTTCCTGCGCGGGCACATCCTCCGGCACAGGCATCGGAACGACCGGTTCCGGCGTCTCCATCAGCACCGGCGGCATCTCCTCGACTTCCTCGCGCGCGAACAAGGCCGCGTCGTCAGAGGATGCTGCACTTCCCAACGCTTCTGTTTGCGCGACGCGCACGGGCAGACAGAATCCCGCCGTCAAAGCCGCGCACAGCCCCAACACCATCCATTTCCTGATCTTGTTCATCTTCGTCCTCCTTGACAAAAGCCGATATTCGGCTTTTCGCGCCCGTCCCGCGGCGGGCACAGGCAAGCCCCTTATTTAGACGCAATGAGCGCCCTTTTTCTTTCAATTTCTTTTGTCTTCTATGCATGATCTTTGCGAACTTTCTGCATTCGTACATAAGAGCCAGTATATCACATTTTACAGCTTTAATCATCTCGATCTGGCCCATCAATGATTTACATTTTCGTAATATTTCATGTCCGTTTATCGATTCATTGGGATTTTCGGATCACCCCGTTGCGCATAAAACATCGTAAATGGGCATATAATCTTTGTTTTTATTTATAAGC
>CAYUZP010000019.1:0-20473 GCA_964449655.1 uncultured Oscillospiraceae bacterium | reverse complement strand
TTGCCGATGAGGCCCCTTCACTGGCGCTCCCCTATCGATTTCGCTGTCCATGATGCCTGACAAACCTACAACGCGAGGACGGATGCGCCAAAATCACGGCCCGAGGTTCAGCGGACAGCGATCGGGACCGTCGCGCGCTGCTCCTTCAAAGCGGCTGACTCAAATTTTTCAAAACCCCTTTACAAAAATCAAAAAAGCGGGTATGATATCGGAGATATCAAACGCGATGACGCGGGACGCCCGCGCTGATTTCCCTGCAAAGAGAGCCGGAGAAGGGTGCGATGCCGGACAGGGGCGGCGCAGGGGCCATCACCCGCCAAGCGGCCCCGCCAAACCGCATGTGCGCTCAGGCGAGGACGGATGCGCCCCGTGACGGCGAGAAGCGGGCGTCTTGGCTTGATGTGCAGGGCGTCAATTTGGGTGGTACCGCGAGCAGCCTCGTCCCAACGATGAGGCTGCTTTATTTTTCCCAGCGGAAGTGTAAGGAGGAACAGCATGTATCAGAAGGTTTCGACCGACATGAACTTCGCAAAGCGCGAAGAAGAGGTGATGCAGTTCTGGCGCGACAACGATGTCTTCAAAAAGACGGTTGCCCTGCGCGAGGGCGCTGAGCCGTTCACGTTCTACGATGGCCCGCCCACGGCAAACGGAAAGCCGCACATCGGACACGTGCTGACACGCGCGATCAAGGATGTCATTCCCCGCTATCGCACGATGAAGGGCTACGATGTGATGCGAAAAGCGGGTTGGGATACGCATGGCCTGCCGGTTGAACTGGAGGTCGAAAGGACGCTCGGCCTTGACGGAAAGCCACAGATCGAGCAGTACGGCATCGAACCATTCATCAAGGAATGCAAAAAATCCGTCTGGAAATACAAGACCGAATGGGAGCAGATGAGCGAGCGCGTCGGTTTTTGGGCGGACATGGAGAATCCATACATCACGTATGACGACAATTACATCGAATCCGAATGGTGGAGCTTGAAGCAGATCTATGAAAAAGGTCTGCTCTATAAGGGCCATAAGATCGTGCCTTACTGCCCGCGCTGCGGCACAGCGCTCTCCAGCCACGAGGTCGCGCAGGGTTATAAAAACGTCAAGGAGACATCCGCTTACGTCCGTTTTGCCGTCAAGGGCGCTGAGAATACCTATCTGCTCGCATGGACGACGACGCCGTGGACGCTGCCCAGCAACCTCGCGCTGTGCGTCAATCCGCATGAACTCTACGCACGCTTTACCGTCGATGGCACAACATACATCATGGCAAAGGCGCTGATCGATGCGGTCTTCCCGGACAAGGAGATCACGCTCCACGAGGAGATGCCCGGAAAGGCGCTGCGCGGCATGGAATATGTACCGCTGTACGACTTCGCGAAAGTGGATAAACCCGCGTGGTATGTCGTCTGTGACGAGTATGTCACGATGAGCGATGGCACGGGCATCGTCCACATCGCGCCAGCGTTCGGCGAGGACGACAACCGCGTCTGCCGCGAGAACGGCCTGCCGTTTGTCAATCTGGTCGATACGCAGGGCTGCATGACCGCGGAGACGAAATGGCCGGGCGTTTTCGTCAAAGACGCCGATCCGCTCGTGCTCGCCGATTTGAAAGAGCGCGGTCTGCTGTTTGCTGCGGTGCCTTTTGCGCACGATTATCCGTACTGTTGGCGCTGCGATACGCCGCTCATCTACTATGCCCGTCAGAGCTGGTTCATCAAGATGACCGCCGTGCGCGACGCGCTCATTCGCAACAACCGCGCCATCAACTGGATGCCGGAGAACATCAAGGAAGGCCGCATGGGCAACTTCCTCGAAAATGTCATCGACTGGGGTCTATCGCGTGAACGCTACTGGGGCACGCCGCTGCCCGTCTGGACGTGTTCCTGCGGACATGTGCACGTCGTGGGCAGCCGCGAGGAACTGGTGCGGCTGGGCAAGGACGTCGATCCCCACATCGAGCTGCACAGACCCTACATCGATGCTGTCGTACTGACCTGTCCCGTATGCGGCGGCGAGATGCACCGCGAGAAGGAAGTCATCGATTGCTGGTATGATTCCGGTTCAATGCCCTTTGCACAGTGGCATTATCCGTTTGAGAACAAGGAAAACTTCGAAAAGCGCTTTCCCGCGCAATTCATCTCAGAGGCCATCGATCAGACGCGCGGCTGGTTTTATACGCTTCTGGCGATTTCAACCTGCCTGTTTGACACGAACCCGTTTGAGAACTGCATCGTCATGGGGCATGTGCAGGACAAGGACGGCCGCAAGATGAGCAAGCATCTGGGAAACGTCATCGATCCCTGGGACGTGCTGAACGTGCAGGGCGCGGATGCCGTGCGCTGGTTTTTCTACAACAATGCGGCGCCTTGGCTGCCAAACCGCTTTTACGCGAAGGCTGTCGAAGAAACGCAGCGCAAGTACATGGGCACGCTCTGGAACACCTACGCGTTCTTCATCCTGTATGCGGAGATCGACCAGTTCGATCCCAAAGCGCATCCGCTTGATCGTGTGGAATTGACGCTGATGGACAGGTGGGCGCTTTCAAAGCTGAACACGCTGGTGCGCACTGTCGATGATCATTTGAACAATTACCGCATCACCGAGGCTTCCCGCGCGATGGCGGACTTCGTGGACGAGCTGTCCAACTGGTATGTCCGCCGCAGCCGTGAGCGCTTCTGGGGCAAAGGCATGGCAGGGGACAAGGAAGCCGCCTTCGCAACGCTCTACCACATTCTCGAGGTCATGAGCCGCCTCACCGCACCGTTCACACCGTTCATGGCGGAGAGCATGTATCGCAATCTCGTCTGCTCGGTCGATCATAGCGCGCCGATCTCCGTGCACATGACGGATTTCCCGGTATGCGACGAGCGCCGCATCGACAAAGATCTGGAAGCGCACATGGAAGATCTGCTCCGCGTCGTCGTGCTGGGGCGCGCCGCGCGCAACGAGTCCGGCCTCAAAGTCCGTCAGCCGCTTGCGCGCATGATCGTCAGCGGCGTACAGCTGCCGCAGGATCTCTGTGCCCTGGCGGAGGACGAACTGAACGTCAAGGCTGTCGACTTCACCGAGGATACGACCGCGTTCATGACCTATCAGCTCAAGCCGCAAATGCGCACGCTGGGCAAAAAGTACGGCAAACTGCTCAAGGCGATCGGCGAGCATCTCAACACTTTGGACGGCAACGAGGTCGTCGCGAATTTTGAAGCGGGCAACACGCTGAGCTTTGAATTGGAGGGCACGCAGATCGAACTGAGCCAGGACGATGTGCTGACCGCTCCGATGAAGAAGCCGGGATATGTCGTGGCTACGGAACGGGATGTCACCGTCGCGCTCGATACGAACCTCACCGACGCGTTGATCGCCGAGGGCTATGCGCGAGAAATCATATCGAAGCTGCAGACGATGCGCAAGGAAGCGGGCTTTGAAGTGACCGACCGCATCCTCGTGACCGTCAGGACGGACGACGAAAATCTTTCGCAGGTCGTGACCGGGAGTGCCGACACGATTAAAAAGGGCGTGCTCGCGCTTACAGTCACATTGGGTCCCGCACCCGATGGAGCTTACGTCAAGGCGTGGAATATCAATGGCGTCGACGCGGAGTTGAGCGTACGGAAGGCCTGACGCTGCCCGCTGATGAAACCGATCGATTGAACTGAATGGAGGATTCACTTCCGGACGGTGTTATATTGGACGCTTGCGAAAACCCTGTGGTAGCATCATGAAAGAGAGCAATGGATTGCTGAAAATCGTCATCGCGGGGGCGGGTGCATATCACTTTGCCCCCGCTGTTTTAGAGGATCTGTTTGTGCGCTTTCGCATGCCGGTCGAGCTGTGGCTTGTGGATGCGGACGTCGAGATGGCTGAATTGTCCGCCAGAGCTGCACAAGCGCTTGCGCAGGCGTTCGGCGTTCAGGCGCGGTTTTATTACACGGAGCAGCTTCACAAGGCCGTCCCGTCCGCGGACGCGGTGATCGTCTGCTCGGATTTTCTCGATGAGACAGCATGGCGCATGGACTTCGAAGCGCTTGACGCGGTCGGACTGGGCAAGCAGGCGCGTCTGCGCGGCGGATTGGGCGGCGCGATGCAGACGCTAAGGACGCTCGATTTCATCTCCGATCTCGCTGAACAGATGAGTGAGGAAAGCGAGAGCGCGCCGCTCATCCTCTGCGAGAGCGGATACAGCGGCTTGCCGCTTGCACGCGCATGCGAGTGTGCACAGCGTTTTTACGGTGTGCGCACGCTCGGCATCAGCGGTGTGACCGAGCAGACGCAAAAAAGGCTCGCGCTTTATCTTGGCGTACGCGAAGAGGACATGTCGCTCACATGCGCGGGCTTGAACGGCTTTGCATGGGTCACACAGATGCGCGACGTGAAGCGATGCGAGGATCTGATCCCACGCTGCATGAAGGAGATGTGCGAGGATTCGCGCGAGGAGCTTTCCGCGCAGTATATTGACTGGTATGGCGCGATACCGGCGGGCGAACGCGTCACACAGTATGAACTGCTCGCCGACACTGAACGCAGCCCGCGCCGTACGGTTCCCCCGTCTTCGGGCGTCGGTCAGGCGGATTATGAGGTGCGCAAGCGCAATCTCGCATCGCTCGCCATGCACGGACCGATGCGCTCGCAGGGCATGCAGGCCTGGGGACAGATGCGCGCGACTGGACTAAAAAGCGTGCGGCCCATCGAAGTGCTGCGCGCGCTGTGGGGAGAGGGCGAAGCGACGGTGAAGAACCTCGATATGCAGTGCGATGGAGCCATTCCCGGCATCGCAATGGGACGCTTCGTCGAAGGCCCCGCGCTCATCGGCGCGTCAGGTGTGCAGGGAATCGCGGTTGAAATGCCCATCGAGCTTGAAGGCGTGATGGAGCAGCTCAGTTTGTGCAATCTGCTCTACGCCGAGGCGGGCGCGACAGGAAGCCGCACTGCGCTGCGCGAAGCGCTTGAGATCGATCCTGCATATGCGGGCATAGATCTGCTCTATGCGGAAGGCGTATTGGCACAGATGATGGAAGCGCAGCAGGACCGGCTGAAACGGTTCTTTTGACGTCGAAGAGGTGAACATGTTTTTAGCGGATCAATGGCGGGACTACGAGGTGCTCGACTGCGGCGAAGGGGAAAAGCTCGAACGCTGGGGAAATATCTGCCTTCGCCGTCCCGACCCGCAGGTGATATGGCCCGCGCGCTGTCCGTCGCGATGGCGCTGCGCGCAGGCGCGTTATCATCGCAGCGAGCGCGGCGGCGGTGCGTGGGAGTTTTTTGAGGAGCTGCCCGAACGCTGGGTGATGACCTATAAGGACCTGCATTTTTATGTGCGGCCGACGGGCTTTAAGCACACCGGCCTGTTTCCCGAGCAGGCGGTCAACTGGGACTGGATGCGCGCGCTCATCGCGTCACAGGAAGGCAGGCCTGTTCGCGTTCTCAATCTGTTCGCTTACACAGGCGGCGCGACGATGGCCTGCGCGATGGCGGGAGCACAGGTCTGCCATGTCGACGCGGCAAAGGGCATGATGCAGTGGGCGCGTGAAAACCGCGCGCTGTGCGGCATTCCCGAGGACAGGACGCGCTGGATTCTCGATGACGCGCTGAAGTTCGTGCGGCGCGAGATACGGCGCGGTCACTTCTATGACGGCATCGTGATGGACCCGCCGAGCTACGGACGCGGACCGAACGGCGAGGTCTGGAGGCTTGAGGACGAGCTGTATAGACTGGTAAAGGCGTGCTCCGACGCGCTCAGCGACGCGCCGCTCTTCTTCCTGCTCAACGGCTACACGACAGGCTTTCAGGCCAGCGTGCTTCACAACATCATCGATATGTGCATCACGCCGCGATTCGGCGGACGAACGACAGCGGACGAGATCTGCCTGCCCGTGACGGCGGGCGGCGTGCTGCCCTGCGGTACGAGCGGAAGGTGGCAAAGGGCGTGAGCATACGGTCGCAGGCGATCCCTGTCGTCTTTGAGGACAATCACCTGCTGGTTGTCGTCAAGCCCGCGAACATGCCCGCGCAGGCGGACGCGTCCGGCGACCCTGACGTGCTCAGCACGATGAGAGCGTATATCGCGCAAAAGTACCAAAAACCTGGCGCCGTCTATCTCGGTCTCGTGCATCGGCTGGACAGACCCGTCGGGGGACTCATGGTTTTTGCGCGCACGAGCAAGGCTGCGGACAGGCTCTGCGCACAGGCGCGGGACAAATCGCTCTCCCGTCAATATGTCGCTGTCGTGCGCGGGGAAACACCGGAGCGAGGCGATTTGACCGACTGGCTGCTCAAGGACGAGCGCACGAACACGGCGCGCGTCGTAACGCCTGAGACGCCGGGGGCGAAGGACGCACACCTGCGCTATGTGCGCATCGCATGTGCGGGGGAACTGGCGCTTCTGCGCATCCGTCTGTTCACAGGCCGGCCGCATCAGATCCGCGTACAGTTGGCACATGCGGGCATGCCGATCTGGGGTGACGCGCGATACGGCGGCGGAAAGCCGGGGGAACAGATCGCGCTGTGGGGAATGCATTTGGGCTTTATCCACCCCACTAAAAAAGAGCCGATGGATTTCACCGCACCGCCGCCCGCGTTCCTGTCTCCGTGGAATCGGTTTGACGAAGCGGTATGGACAAGGGAAGGCACGACAGCGCTATAGACATCGCGCTCCTTTTGCATGATGAGCACGGTTTTTCAAAAATCATGCGGACAGCAGACGGCGGTTAGAACGAAAGCCGTTTTGGGCAGCCCCTGCGGACTTTTTACTTCCGGTTCCCGTCGATACTTTGCAATGCCTGCGCGCGTTTCACGCCCGATCCGCCCGCCGGAAACGGGGATGGCAAGAACAAAATGTTCTCTGATGAGGATGAATTGCATCCGTTGGTTCGTATCTCGCTTAGGCAAGATGCGGCAAGGCGCGACGGAAGGAGTGCGATCATAGACGATGAGAAATTCCAGAAAAAGACGGCTGATGATTCACGCGGCAGCCGCGCTGATGCTCGTGTTATGCTGCCTGAGCGGCGCGGCTTACGCGGATGAGCGCGGAGACATGGTCCTCGCCGTCGCTGTCAACGAGCTGGGCTACACCGCCACAAAGGGCGGATACAGCAAATACGGCGACTGGGCTGGAAACGCTTACGGGCAATGGTGCTCGGAGTTCATATCCTGGTGCGTGAACCGCGCGGACGAGGTCTATGGGGTGAACCTGTATGATGATGCATACCCGATGCGTACGAGCTGCGAGGGCAGTTCGACATGGTATCAGGAACATGGACGCTATATCTCCGTCAGCGGTTCGCTTCAAAACGCGGGAGAGCAGTTCTATCTGAGCGACGGCGTGAGCGTGACGGAGAGGCCATATGTGCCGCAGGCGGGGGATCTGATCTATTTCGAGTGGTATCAATATAACCGTCTCGACCACGTGGGCATTGTGGAATACGTGACGCAGGAAGCGGACGGCGGCTATATCGTACACACCATCGAGGGCAACAACGTGATGCTCGGCCCTGAACCGAGCGTCGTCGCCCGCTATTCATATCGTCTGGACGATCCTTCCATCCGCGGGTATGGCATACTGCGCGAAAACTACGTCGGTGTGGAGCTGACGATGGGTTCATCGGGCGGCGCTGTGGTCGAATTTCAGACAGCACTGCGCGATCTTGGCTATTACAACGGGGATTGCGAAGGCAAATTCGGCAAAGCGACGCAAGAAGCCACCAAAAAGTTCCAAAAAGCGATGGGCTTAACGCAGACCGGCAGCGCGGACCGCGCGACGCAGCAGGCATTGAACGCTTTGCTTGCCGCCAAGCGAGAGGAAGCCGAGGCCCGTGCACAGGAAGAAGCGGCAGCCGAGGCAGCACAGAAGCTCGAAGCCGCAAAACAGGCGGTGTCCTCGTCCTGGTTTGGCGAATTTGATCCTCATGACGAGGCGTCTGTCTGGGAACGGCTCATCGCTCCGATCACGGTGCTTGACGCAAAGAGCAACGAAAAGGTCTATCTCTATGACGCGCCGAATGGACAGCGCAGCACGGCGAGCCATCGCGGCTTTGTCTATGGCAGTTCAGTCGCCGTACACGTGATCGAAGAGCAGGGCGATTGGACAAAGATAGAAACCTATAACGACTATGATGAATTGGAACAGGGATGGATTCGTTCAAACATGCTCAAAACCGCGACGCCGGATCAGACATACGGTCTCGTCGTAGACAAGATGACGCAGAGGCTCTATCTCTACAAAGAGGGAAAATATGTCACCGAGCTGCTGGTCTCTACCGGCACGGTGTCGGGCGGAAACGAGGGATACAACGAGACGGCATCGGGTGAATTCCTGCTGTGCAGCCGCACGGGCGGTTTCTGGGCGGGCAACCTCTGGTGCGACAAGGCGATACGCTTTAACGGCGGAGATCTTTTGCATCTCGTGCCCTCGATTCAGTCAAAGGACGGCACGATGAGCTACGCATCCTGCGAGAGCGCCCTCGGCACGCGCGCGTCTCATGGATGTATCCGCGTGCAGCGCGTGGAGAACGCGGACGGATACAACCATGACTGGCTTTGGGAAAATGTCAGCAAACAAGGCGATGTCAAGCTCATCGTCTGGGACGACGACGGGCGCAGGCTTCAGGAGATCGACCCCTCGACCCCCGTATATTACAACCCCGTCGGCGGCGAAAAGTTCCACACGGATCCGCTCTGCTCCAGCGTTCGAAGCGCATACCTGCCGCTCACGGAAATCACCTATGGCGATCTGACGCGTTCCCCCTTCACAGCGCTGCGCCCATGCGGCACATGTGACGCGCCGGAAAGGCCGGAGACCATCGAGGCATGGAACGCCGTGATCGATCAGGCCTATATGCAGCTCGGCATGACGCCATGAACGCGCGAGTACAGCATTTGAAGCCCTAAAACGATGGCGCGGCCAGCAAAAACCATGCAATTTCGCGGAAAGCTGGCACGTTCTGACCGCTGATCGCTAAATCTCTGGCAGCATGTTTTGAAAAAAATGATCACTTTGCCGGAACCATGGATTGGCATTCGCAAAAACGGAAACAATGTGCGGCGGGCTTCAGCTCCGCTGTTTTTTATATCGGCTTTCGGAACTCGATTTTGTCAGGATCGGAGATCCATGGGCATTTTTGTGTTGAAATTTACATCGAAATGGAGTAGGATGTTACCGATAAAAGATTGCCCCGTCAAGGAGGCTGTACAGGAGGATGACACATGAAAAAGGTCATATGCGGCGCGATGTCTGTGGTGCTGATGCTGTTGTCCGCGTTTTGTTGGGCGGAGGAAAGGAAGGACACAGGTGATTTCCTGCTTCAGATCAGCGATGATCCCGGTTACGAGGCATCCGCAGAACATTACCTGTCCCCAACGCACTATCTCGACGACACGCTTGAAGTCAATATCACGACGGATCGGCATCTGGACAGCGACGTCTGGATCGCCGAGGTCAAAATCACAGACGCCAGCCAGCTTCGTAGTGCATTTAGCTACAATTACGAATCGGGCGAAACGGCGACCGTCGCGACCATCGCAAAACGCATGAACGCGGTGCTCGCACTGAACGGCGATTACTGCACATACGATTACGGGGTCGGCGTCGTCGTGCGCAACGGCAGGCGTTTCCGCACGCGTCCAAATGGCACGCTTGATCTGCTGGTCATCGATACGAACGGCGATCTGACCTGCATGCTCACGCCGGACCGGCGGGAATATGATCTCTTGTATGAGGAAAAGGGAGGCGTGGCGACGGAAGGCGGCGAGATATTGCATGTGCTCTCGTTTGGCCCCGCGCTCATCGTCGACGGCGAGCTTGCCCATACGAACTTCGTGCGCCCCGACAACAGCCACAACAAACCCACACAGCGCACCGTCATCGCGCAGAAAGGCCCGCTGCACTATTTGATATTGAGCTGTTCCGGACCTGAAAGCGTAGATTCGCGCGGCATGACGCTCAATGAGCTGGCCGAGTATATGCTCTCTCTCGATGTGACGACCGCGTATAACCTCGACGGCGGCAGCTCCTCGACGCTCGTATTCAATGGCGAAAAGGTCAACTCTCTTGACACGGGCAAGGTTCGTCTTGTCCCCGATATACTGTATTTCAGCACGGGCATCAAGCCGCAGTGAAATCGTCCGTCTCCCTGTTTGTGGCGGCATGGAGCCTTCGCATGGCTGCGCGTTGACAGGCATGGGTGAACATGCTATGATACGGGAAACGGTTTCCAACATGTGAAAGGATGAATGGAATGCAGTACATCAATTTGGGAGAAGACGCGCGGCCTTCGCGTCTCGGCTTTGGCTGCATGCGCCTGCCCACAACCCCGGAAGGAGAGATCGACGAGCCGCGCGCAAAGGCGATGATCGGCCGGGCAATCGAAGCCGGCGTGACCTACTTTGACACAGCTTATTTTTATCACAAACGCAAATGCGAAGAGTTCTTGGGCCGTGCGCTCAAGCCCTATCCGCGCGAGAGCTTCTATTTGGCGACCAAGCTGCCCGTCGCCATCCTCAAGACGCTCGACGAGGCGAAGGAAATATTCGAAGGGCAGTTTGCCGCCTTGCAGACGGATTACTTCGATTTCTATCTGCTGCACGCGATCAATCGCAAGCGTTTTGAGTTCGTCGTATCGACGGGGATTTTGGATTTCCTCATCGAACAGCAAAGAATAGGCCGCATTCGCCATCTCGGTTTCTCTTTTCATGGCGAATATGAGGAATTTGAGGAGATCCTCCACGCGAGACATTGGGATTTTTGTCAGATTCAGTTCAACTATATGGATGTCGATGCGCAGGCGGGGATGCGCGGTTATCGTCTGGCGGAGTCCCTTGGTGTGCCATTGGTCATCATGGAACCGGTCAAGGGCGGCAGCCTCGCTACGCTCAGCGACGATATCGCCGCGCGCTTTTTGGCGGAGCGGCCGGAATGGTCCGTCGCGTCCTGGGCTATGCGCTTTGTCGCGAGCTTGCCGAACTGCCGCGTCATACTCTCCGGCATGAGCACCGAGGAACAGCTTGAGGACAACCTCGCCACATTCGAATCCATCGAGCCGCTCAGCGAGCATGATCAGCAGGTCATCGCACAGGTGCGTGACGCGATTCGCGCCAAGCAGTTCGTGGGCTGCACAGGCTGTGAATACTGCATGCCCTGTCCGTACGGCGTCGATATCGCTGAAAATTTCGCGATGATGAATCGGTTCACCATGTATGGCGGACGTGAAAGGCTTGTAAGAACCTGGAAAGCGCTCGAACAGGAAGGCCGTGCCGACGCGTGCAGGCGCTGCGGCAATTGTGAAGCCGCTTGTCCGCAGAGATTGCCCATACGGGATAAGCTCGCCGAGATCGTCGCGTTTATGGCATGACCGAACGCGTGCTTTACAGTGTGCGCCAGTCGCGCGTCCGACAGCGAACAAGTGCCGATTGAGGCGGGCAGGCCTTGGAAATGATTTCTTTTTCCCGAAAGGAGAGAGGTGGCGGCATGGGAAGCGAAAGCGAACGCGACGAGACAAAGGTCGTGCACAGCGAACACCGCGCGCTCGTATTCAAGATGAACCGCAAGGAGGCGGTGTCCGTCGCCCGCTATATCAAGGAGCATCAGGGCGCGACGGAGATGATCTTCGCGGTTGATCTGGACACATCGGAGATGATACTTCAAGCTAAGAATGCGCGCGAGGATGATGTGCTCGTGCTGGAGGGCGAGGATGATGTGTTCGATGTCGAAGAGGAAGAGATCGAGGAGACGCAGGATGTCCCGGACGAGGATGAGGGCTGAAACTGGTCGTTCATGATAGGGGGATTTGCACGCTTTGAAGCGGCGAGTATGTCCCACGGATATGAATTCGTGATTGACGGTCGTTTCCATAGGCATGAAGGAGAATCGATCATGGAAAAGAAGAATACTGCCGTGGTCACCGTGGTGGGCGACGACACCATTGGCATCATCGCCCGTGTCAGCGCGGTACTCGCCAGGCACGATGCCAACATACTGGATATCTCCCAAACAGTGCTTTCGGGTATGTTCAACATGATCATGATCGTGGACATCTCACTGAGCCGGTTTGTAGAGCTTGAGGAAGAGCTGACGCAGCTAGGGCTGGAGATCGGTCTTCAGATCCGCATTCAGCGCAGCGAAATCTTCGACGCGATGCACAGGATATGAGTGGGGAGACAGACATGATCAACACGTCAGAAATCCTTCAAACCATGCGGATGATCACGGAAGAAAAGCTGGATATCCGCACCATCACGATGGGCATATCGCTGTTTGATTGTGTGGACGCGGATGCCGGGATGCTCTACCAGAAGGTGTATGACCGGATTACAAAGCAGGCAGAACACCTCGTCGAGACAGGCGAAGAGTTGGAGCGCGAATTCGGTATTCCCATCGTCAACAAGCGCATATCCGTGACCCCGGCGAGCTTTATCGCCGCTGCATGCGGCAAGCCTGTTGTCGTTGCGCGCGCGATGGATGCCGCAGCGCGCGAGACGGGCGTCAATTTTATTGGAGGCTATACAGCGCTGGTGCAAAAGGGCATGACGGCGAGCGACCGAGCATTGATCGCCTCGCTGCCGGAAACGCTGTCCACGACGGAACGCGTCTGTTCCTCTGTGAATGTAGCATCCACGCGTGCGGGCATCGATATGGACGCGGTGCGCCTATGTGGGCAGGCAATCCTGGACATCGCGGAGGCTACAAAGGAGACGGACGCTTCCGGATGCATGAAGCTGGTCGTATTCGCCAACGCTGTGGAGGACAATCCGTTTATGGCCGGCGCGTTCCATGGAACGGGTGAAGGCGACTGCTGCGTGAACGTGGGCATATCCGGTCCGGGCGTCGTCAAGCGCGCGCTGGAAAAGGAAGCGAAGGGTGCGCCGTTTGACGTCGTCGCCGAGACGATCAAGCGCACGGCGTTCAAGATCACGCGCGTCGGTCAGCTCATCGCGCGTGAAGCGTCCGCACGGCTGGGCGTGCCGTTCGGCATTGTCGATCTGTCCCTCGCGCCGACGCCCGCGATAGGCGATTCCGTCGCGCATATCCTGGAAGAGATGGGCCTAGAGGTCTGCGGCGGCCCCGGCACAACAGCGGCGCTCGCACTGCTCAACGATGCGGTGAAGAAGGGCGGCGTGATGGCGTCAAGCCATGTCGGCGGACTATCCGGCGCGTTTATTCCGGTCAGCGAGGATATCGGCATGATCGACGCGGCGGCACGCGGAGCGCTCAGCCTTGAGAAATTGGAGGCCATGACGTGCGTCTGCTCTGTCGGGCTGGACATGATCGCTGTGCCGGGCGATACATCCGCACAGACACTCGCGGCGATCATTGCGGACGAGGCATCTATCGGCGTGGTCAACAACAAGACGACCGCCGTGCGCATCATACCCGCACCGGGAAAGACGGTCGGCGACGAGGTGGAGTTTGGCGGCTTGTTCGGTCGAGCGCCTGTCATGCGCGTCAGTCCGTATTCTGCGGAGGCGTTCATTGCCCGTGGCGGTAGAATACCGGCGCCGCTGCAAAGCCTGAAGAACTGATCGGGCAATTTCAAATGTGCTAGGTGAGATGAGCGAAAAGGAGCGCTGTATGGAGAGGGAACTGACCCGCGCGGACGTCGATATACGCTATACATGGGATCTGACGCGCATCTTCCCGGATGTCGCAGCCTGGGAACGCGCGTTTTCGCAGGTGCGCGAAGAGGCAAAGGCATGCTCGCAACGCAAGGGCACGCTCGGCGGCGGCAAAGAGGCTGTGCTCTACGCGCTTCGCGAGCAGTCCGAGATGAGGGAAAAGTTTTATGGCATCTATGAATATGCGTCGCTCCTGCGAAGCGAGAACAGCGCGGACGCCAACGCACAGGCATTGTTCAGCCGCGCATCTTCGCTGGCAAGCGAGATCGATGCCGCATGCGCTTTTTTTCAGCCTGAGCTGCTCGCCATGCCGCAGGAAGCGTTGCAGGCGATGATCGAAGATCCGGATTTTGCCGACTTTGACGCGCTGCTGCGCGGCGTGCTCCGCATGAAGCCGCACACGCTCAATGAGCGGGAGGAACGCCTCATGGCGATTGCCTCCGAGATCAGGCAGACGCCGGACAACGCGTTTTCGATGCTCTCACAGGCGGATCTCGATCTGGGTTATACACGCGGCGAAGATGGGAAGCGGGTTCACCTGACGGACGCGCGCTTTCCGGGCTTGCTGGCGAGCACCGATCGGGCTGTTCGGCGCAGCGCGTATTTCAAGATGATGGACGGCTACGCGCGCATGGGGCATACCATCGCCGCACTGTATGCCGGCCAGGTCAAGAGCGATCTGTTTGAGAGTCAGGTTCGCGGTTTTTCAAGCGCCCGACAGGCCGCGCTCTATCCAAACGATATAGGCGAGAGCGTCTATGACAATCTGATTGAAGCGGTACATGGCGGCATCGGCACGTTGAGCGAGTATCTGCGCCTCAAGAAGGAGCGCCTCAAAGTCGCCCGTCTGCATCTGTATGATCTCTATGCGGACGTGAAGGACAGTTTTAACGTGCATATGGATATCGACGAAGCGTTTGCGACATTCCTCGATGTCGTCGCACCTTTGGGCGAGGACTATCAGAGGGATGCGGCGCGCGCACTGCCCGAGCGATGGATCGATGTGTACGAGACAAAGGCCAAGACGAGCGGCGCTTTTTGCACGGGCAGTGTCTATTGGACGACACCCTATGTGCTGCTCAACCATCAAGGCGACTATGACAGCCTTTCCGCGCTCTGTCATGAGATGGGGCATGCGATGCACAGCTTCTATTCACTGAAGGCACAGCCGTTCCCGAAGGCGTATTACACGATCTTCGTGGCGGAGGTGGCATCGACATTCAACGAGGTGCTGCTGTTTGAATACATGCGCAAGAAGCACGCGGATGATAGGAAAGCGCAGATCTCGCTGATTGGTTCCATGCTGGAAAGCTTTCGCACGACCGTGTTCCGTCAGACGATGTTCGCTGAATTCGAACATCAGGCGCATGTGTTGGCACAGGAGGGCGAGGCGCTGACGCGGGAACGGCTTTGCGCGGTCTATCTTGAACTCAACAAGCGCTATTATGGCGGCACATGCGTGGTCGACGAAGCCGTTCAGAGCGAATGGATGCGAATACCCCACTTCTACATGCCATACTATGTCTATCAATATGCGACGGGATTCTGCGCCGCGGTGACGCTGGCAAAAGGTGTGCTCAGCGGGGATGTCGAGAAGGTTTCGGCATACAGACGGTTCCTGACGCTGGGCGGAAGCATGCCGCCGCTTGAGGAACTGCGCGTAGCGGGCGTTGACATGAGCACGCCGGAGCCGGTCTGTCAAGCGCTGGATTACTTTGCCGAACTGCTGCTTCTCTATCGCGAACTGCTGGACGAGGAGGCATAAGCGATGGGAAGATACGACGTCGCCGAGGCTGCCGCGTATATCGCCCGGCGCATGCGAAAGGCGGGAATTCGCGATGCGGACGACGCGCTCTTGGCATGGATCCGCCTGGCCATCGACGCTGATCTCACCTATATGCGCCGTGCCGGCGTAGAGGTCGGGGACGCATTTGACAGCAGCCGATACGATCCGGATGATGCCTGTGATTTCATCTGTGAAGCGCTATCCGGCGAAGAGGAAGCGGACGATGAGGCGGCACAGACGCTGCTGATGAGACTGAACGCCTTTATGGATGCAGAAATGGATTATCTTGAAGAGATCGACAATCGCTGATCGACGGATGAGCGCGAAGGAGAGGCCATGGAGGAGATCATCTGCAGGCAGAAAAATGTGCCGCGTCCGATGACAGCGCGGCGCTTTCTGATGGGCACGGCGAGCATCGTCTTAAAGCTTGCCATTGCGCAAATCGTCGTCAATTTGGCGATTCGTTTCAGCGGGATCGGCCTGCTCAACGCGGCATTTTACATATACGCTGTGTTGCTGCTGGTCAACTTCATGCGCAAGACAGTCGCCTCGACGGTCTATATGCTCAAGGAGAACACGCTCGTCTTTCAGAATATGCTGGGCGACAGCACGACCTCTGTTGTGGAGATCATGCTCGATCAGATCATCGCTTTGCGGCCCGTCCATCGATGCGAGGATTTGAAGCTCAGCTATGAACAGGTGACGCGCATCGGCTCGTCCACGCATGTCGGTTTCCGCGTCCGAGCCGCATTCTTCCTCAGCTTGTTTTCCGCCCGCTTGGCGCGCATGGTGGCGGGCAAACATCTGAACGAATCGTCAGGATGGGCGGTGATCTTTGAAGAGAACGGCAAGCCGCATGCCTGCGTATTCAGGCCCAACGAATCGTTCCTAGGCGCGCTTCAGGATGCGCTGCCGGAAGCGTTCGGCGTGGACGATCGGATGAACCGTGCGCCCGTGCGCTCGATCTATGGGCGTTCGCTGCAACGCGCGTTCCCGGAGCTGTATCCGCATGTCGAGCCGCTCTTGCGCGAGGAGGATGTGCGCTGGGCCGAGGAAGAGCTGGAACATCAGCGCGAAGCGCGGGAAAAAGAGAAGGCGGATAAAGCGATGCGCGCGGAGGCGGCAAAAAAACGCAGGTTGGAAAAGAAAGAAAAGCAAAGTGCCGATAAGGAAACGGATGGCATCCGGAACGCCGAATCGACGCGGAAGACAAAGACCGTGGATCAAAAGACAAACCCATGCGAAGAAGAAGTGCAAGCTGAAACAGATCCGGCAGAACAAACCTTGGAAGGCGAGACACCGAGGCGGCGCAGAAAACAGACGACGGGAGACACACCATGAAGTACACGACAGTGCTGTTCGATCTGGATGGTACGCTGACGCGCTCCGAGGAGGGAATCACGCGTTCGGCGCTCTATGCGTGCAACAAATTGGGCTTCAACGGCTACACACAGGAGGCCTTTAAGGCATTCATCGGACCACCGCTGTACGATTCCTTCCGAACAATCGTGGGCATGAGCGACGCTCAGGCAAAGCAGGCGATGCAGTACTACCGCGAACGGTTTTCCAGTGTTGGATGGGCGGAAAACGAGGTCTACCGCGGTATCGCTTCGCTTCTGCGCAGCTTGAAAATGAACGGCGCGCGTGTCGCCATCGCAACGGCTAAGCCGCAGGTCTTCGCGGAGCGGATCGCGGCACGCTTTGGGCTTGCGCCGTGGCTGGACGGCGTGATCGGTCCCGGCTTTGACACGACGCATTCGAGCAAGTCGGAGGTCATCGCGCGCGCGGTGGAGACGCTCGGCGGAGTCCCTGTGATGGTCGGGGATCGGATGTATGACATCGATGGGGCGAAAAGCGTCGGCATCGATTCCGTCGGCGTGACGTATGGCTATGGGAGCGAAGAGGAGCTGACGAGCGCGGGCGCGACGCATATCGCGCACAGCGTGGAAGAGCTTGAAGATCTCCTGCTTGATGGCGCGCCGCGATGCCGCGGCGTATTTTTCTCGCTGGAAGGAATCGACGGCTGCGGGAAAACGACACAGCGGGAACATGTGGCCAATCACCTGCGCCAGATGGGCTGGGCGGTTCAAATGACGCGGGAGCCAGGCGGAGATGAAATGGCAGAAAAGATTCGCGCGCTGCTGCTTGATCCCGCCAATCGGTGCATGTGCGCTGAGACGGAGGCGTATCTCTACGCAGCCGGGCGCGCGCAGAACGTTCGCATGGTGATTCGTCCGGCCTTGGAGCGCGGCATGGCGGTCGTCAGCGACCGGTTTGTCGATTCCTCTATCGGCTATCAGGGCGGCGGCCGCGAACTCGGCACGCAGGCCATTGCGGCGCTCAATGCATTGGCGGTAGGCGAAACGTGGCCGGACATGACGCTCTATCTGCGCATGTGCCCTGAGGATGCGCTCAAGAGGCGTCTGAGGACATCAAAGCCCGATCGCCTGGAACGCGAGCAGCTCGACTTTTTTCGCCGCACCTATCAGGCCTTTGAGACGTGCCTGGCCGTGCAGCCGCGCACCGTCTGCATCGATGCCGCGCAGCCCGTCGAAGACGTGACGAGGGACGTGCTCGCCGCTGTGGACGCGCAGCTGGCCAGTATGAGCACTTTAAGCGAATAAACCAAAGGCGCGTTTTGAAGCGTGATGATGCCTCCGCACGCCTGCCTCGTGACATGCTTCAAAGCCGCAATGAAGGGCGCAGGACGTTTGAAGCATCTAAACAGGCTGCGCTGCGCGGCCCATTTAAAGGACTGAACCTTTCAGCCGTGGAGAAACGATATGGCAAGAATTGTTGTCGGCATGTCCGGCGGCGTCGATTCCTCCGTCGCGGCACTGCTGCTTCACCGCGCGGGGCATGAGGTCATCGGCGTGTTCATGAAAAACTGGGAAGAACAGGACGAGAACGGCGTTTGCACAAGCGAACGCGACTGGACGGATGTGCGCGCGGTCTGTGATAAGATCGGCATTCCATATTATTCGGTCAACTTCGAAAAGGAATACGCCGATCGCGTGTTCTCCTATTTTTTGGCTGAATATCGCAAGGGGAGAACGCCCAATCCGGATGTCCTATGCAATCGGGAGATCAAATTTAAGGCGTTCCTCGATTTCGCGCTGGAAATTGGCGCGGATGCGGTGGCGACGGGACACTTCTGCCGCATCGGCGACGCGCGGGATGGCGGGAAGCTGCTGCTGCGCGGTGTGGATCCCAATAAGGATCAGAGCTATTTCCTCTACATGTTGGGACAGCGCGCGCTTGAAAAAGCGATCTTTCCCGTCGGCGGCATGACCAAAGCACAGGTGCGTGAAATCGCTGCGCGGGAAGAGCTTGCCACCTATGCCAAGAAGGATTCAACGGGAGTCTGCTTCATCGGAGAAAGGCGCTTTAAGCCCTTTCTGCAGCGTTTTTTGCCCGCGCAGCCAGGCGATATGAAGACACTGTCCGGCAAAGTGGTCGGACGGCATGACGGGCTGATGTATTACACGCTTGGGCAGCGGCGCGGGCTGGGCATCGGCGGCGGCGGAACAGGCGAACGCTGGTTTGTGCTCGCCAAGGACATGGAGCACAACGTATTGATCGTCGAACAAGGCGCGGACCACCCGCTGCTCTACAGCCGCACAGCGCTGGGCGAGGATACGACATGGATCGCGGGGCACGCGCCCGCGCCATCCTTTGACTGCACATGCAGGTATCGCTACCGGCAGGGCGATCAGGCTGTACACGTGCAGATTCAGGAGAGCGGTTGCGTGCTTGTTGCCGCTAAGGAGCGTCAGCGCGCGGTCACGCCAGGGCAGAGCATGGTCTTTTACGACGGGGATATCTGTCTGGGGGGCGCGATATGTGCGCAGGTGCTCGACAGCGGACAGACGGGGTGAGAACAGATGGGCGATATGCAGGCGAAACCGATGAGCGGATGGCGGCGGTTTTGGGGACATCTTCGGACGGTTGTGCGTCACAGACATCTGGTGATCCGGCACTGCGCCAAAGCGGGTATCTTCTGGCAGGGGCTATGGCATGATCTATCGAAGTACAGCCCGACGGAGTTCTGGCAGGGCGTGCGCTTTTTCAATGGGACGCATTCTCCTACAGAGGATGAGCGCAGGACATACGGCTATTCGCTCGCGTGGATGCACCACAAGGGACGCAATCGGCATCATTGGGAGTACTGGGTGGATTACAACATGGAAAGCAGGCGCTATACAGTCATGCCCATGCCGCCGCGCTTTCTGGCTGAGATGCTCTGCGACCGCGTGGCAGCCAGCAAGATCTACAAGGGCAAGGATTACACGGACGCCAGCCCTCTTGAGTACCTGATGCATGGCAAAGTGCGCGACGATATGCACCCCGAAACACGTGCGGTTCTCGAACGCTTTCTCACGCAGCTTCGAGACGAGGGCGAGGACGCGATGTTCGCGAGTCTGCACACATGGGTCTGTGAAAGCAAAAAGACTGTCGGTATAAGATAGTCTCCGGATCCAAAAAACTTTTGACCGATATACAAAAACGGTTGACTTTTGCGTCCTCGTGCCGTATCCTTGAACAGTTAAAAGGAGGTTGCGTAACATGAGTCTTTTTGACAGATTCCGCGCATGGGTTCAGCGTTTTATGACCGGACGGAACGGCGTCGATCAATTGAGCTATGCGATGGTGATCGCGGCGCTGGTTCTGACGATTATCGGTTCATTATTTCGTTTCTTTCTCCTGACATTGCTGGCGGACGCGCTTTTGATCGTCGCCTTTTTCCGTATATTCAGCAAAAATATTTACAAACGCGCACAGGAAAATCGGCTCTACCTGCAAAAGACGGAAAGCATCCGCAGAAGTGTCCGCGAATGGGTCAACCGCATAAAGAACGGCAGGCAGTACCGCTATTTCACCTGTCCCGAGTGCAAGACACGTCTGCGTGTGCCCAGAGGCATAGGCAATGTGACCATCACATGCAAGAAATGCGGAAAAAAGTTTGACAAAAAAGCGTAAATGGCAAAACCTTCATTTTCCCTCACTGTGCCGTTCACTGTGTATACAAAAATTCCCATCCGTCCATCTCCGGATGGGATTTCGATTTTAGAGCAGAACCGCGCCGCG
>CAYUZP010000018.1:9740-20526 GCA_964449655.1 uncultured Oscillospiraceae bacterium | reverse complement strand
CTCATGGAACGCCATGGATTTCTGCAAAGTTTGAAAATCGGAAAGACAAAACAACCTGTCGCGTGACTTGAAGCGCAACAGGTTGTTTCTATCGTCATGCTGACAGGTTTGACGCTCACAAAGGAACAGCGAGGACAGCGCTTCCCTGTTATACCAAGGAAACACACACAGATGATACGTCTGGCATCACGCGTCATCGGTCTATGGTATCTCAAGGGTGCCCTCGCTGTGCCTTACGGTTTCTGTTCTTCTTCCTGCAACATCTTGACGAGCAGCGCGTTCATCACGCGCATGCCGCGCGCTGTGAGCCGCAGTCTCTGTCCTGCGCGTTCCATCCACTGGCCTTTGATCATGTATGCGATGGAATCGGGCCACACCTGCTCGGGGGATCGCCCAAATTCGCGCTCAAAACGCGCTGTATCGACGCCTCGTGTCATGCGCAGTCCCATCATCATGCGTTCAAATCGGCGTTCTCGCGCATCGCCGCTGCCCTCGCGTGGTCGCGCTGTCTCATCGCTGTTCGCAAGCTCGATATAATCCTCAAGCCCATCCGGATTGTAGAAACGGCGCCCATCCACGTCGCTGTGTGCGGCACATCCCAAGCCCAAATACGGCAGGCATTCCCAATAGACGAGATTGTGACGGCACTCAAAACCGGGTTTCGCATAATTGGAGACCTCATAGTGCACATAGTCTCGGGTCCATCTTTCCGTGATCGCGTCGATTTCCTCCATGGCATCCTCGTTTGGCAGCGGCGCACAGGAGCCTAAACGCACAGCCTCAGCAAGCGGTGTTCCCTCCTCAAGGATCAGATTGTAACCGCTCAAATGCGTTGGATTTAGCGCGATAGCCTGCAAAAGCGTGTCCTCCCACTGACGCGGAGATTGCCCCGGCAAGCCGTTCATCAGGTCGAGATTCAGGTTGTCAAAGCCTGCCTCACGCGCCATGCGAACGGCCTGCAATGCCTGTGCCGCGCTGTGAATGCGGCCTATGGCATGCAGCAATCCGTCATCAAAGCTCTGCACGCCGAGCGACAGACGGTTGACGCCCGCCGCGCGATAGGCATCGAGATTTTGAGCCGTCAGTGTGCCGGGATTGCCCTCCATCGTGATCTCTGCGTCTTCCTGGACATCAAAGCAAACGCGAAGGTGATCAAGCAGCGCATGAATCTGCCTGCCGGAGAGCAATGTCGGCGTGCCCCCGCCCAGAAAGATCGTCGCGACCTGCACACGCTCGGACGCGGATGGCTTTAAAAAGTCCGCCTGCACACGCATCTCGCGGCAGACGGCCTGGACATAGATCTCTGTCAGCGCTGATTTGTCCGCGTATGACGTGAAGTCGCAGTAGGCGCATTTTCGGATGCAGAACGGTATGTGTATATAGATGGATAAGGGCTGCATGAGGGGATCTCCGATCGTCAAAACGTCCGTCATTCGTCCATCTTGAGCACGGCCATAAACGCCTCGCTGGGCACCTGCACGCTGCCCAATTGGCGCATGCGTTTTTTGCCCTCTTTTTGCTTTTCGAGCAGCTTGCGTTTGCGCGTGATATCGCCGCCGTAGCACTTGGCCAGCACGTCCTTGCGCATGGCTTTGACCGTCTCGCGCGCGATGATCTTCCCGCCAATCGCCGCCTGAATCGGGATTTCAAAGAGCTGACGCGGGATGACCTCCTTGAGCTTCTCGGTCAGTGAACGCCCGCGCAGATAGGCGCGATCCTTGTGGACGATCATAGAGAGCGCATCACAGATTTCGCCGTTGAGCAGCACATCGAGCTTGACCAGTTCGCTCCTCTGATAGCCACACAGCTCGTAATCATAGCTCGCGTAACCCCTGCTTCGGCTCTTCACTTGATCAAAGAAATCGAATATGATCTCCGAAAGCGGCATCTCGTAGTGCAGGCAGACGCGCTGTCCCTCGTAGACCATGTCCTTGAACACGCCTCGCTTGTTCTGACAGACCTCCATGAGCGCGCCGACGTATTCCTGCGGCGTGTGAATGCTCGCCTTGACAAACGGTTCCTCCATGTGCTCGATGGTGCCTGCCGGCGGGAGATTGGACGGGTTGTCCACGTCGACCACGGTTCCGTCTGTCTTGTAGACCTTGTAGACGACGCTCGGCGCGGTCGTGATGATATCAAGATCGAATTCGCGTTCCAGCCGCTGCTGCATGATCTCCATATGAAGCAGGCCCAGAAAGCCACATCGAAAGCCAAAGCCAAGCGCCTGGCTCGTCTCGGGATCATAGGTCAGCGACGCGTCGTTGAGATGCAATTTTTCCAAAGCATCCTTTAGATTTTCATAATCCGCGCCGTCCGCTGGATAGATGCCGCAAAAGACCATCGGGTTGACCTGCCTGTAGCCGGGCAGCATCTCCTGTGCGGGGTTTAAATCGTCTGTGATCGTATCGCCGACGCGCGTATCGTGCAGATCCTTGATGGACGCGGCGATGTACCCGACATCCCCCGCGCGCAGTTCCTGCGATGGCACATAGCCGGGGCTGCGCACGCCGACCTCTACGACGTCAAAGCACGCGCCTGTGTTCATCATCCGTATGCGCATGCCCGGCCTGACCATGCCCGAGACGACGCGCACAAAGCAGATCGCGCCGCGATAGTTGTCATAATAGGAATCAAAGATCAGCGCCTGCAAAGGAGCATCCTCATCGCCTGTTGGCGCGGGCATATCGCGCACAATGCTCTCCAGCACATCGTCGATGCCCAGACCGACCTTTGCGCTGATCAGCGGCGCGTTTGACGCGTCCAGGCCGATCACCTCCTCGATCTCCTGCCGCACCTCCTCCGGCCGCGCGCTGGGCAGATCGATCTTGTTGATGACCGGTATGATCTCCAGGTTGTGTTCAAGCGCCATATAGACGTTGGCCAGCGTCTGCGCCTCAACGCCCTGCGTCGCATCGACGACGAGCAGCGCGCCCTCGCAGGCAGCCAACGCGCGAGAGACCTCATAGGCAAAGTCGACATGACCGGGGGTGTCGATCAGGTTGAGCGCGTAGAGCTTCCCGTCCCGCGCGGTATAATTCATGCGCACGGCTTTGCTCTTGATGGTGATGCCGCGCTCGCGCTCCAATTCCATGGAGTCGAGGATCTGATCGACCATCTCCCGCTTTTCGTAGACGCCCGTCTTCTCCAATAGCCTGTCCGCAAGCGTCGATTTGCCGTGGTCGATGTGCGCGATGATGCAGAAATTGCGAATCCTCTCCATGCGTTCGTTCGCCAATTTGGTTTCCTCCATCCATCAAAGCGCCGCCTGCGTAAAAGCGCCGGCCAGCATCAGGGCATAGCCCCCCGTTGTGAACATGAATCGATAGATATCCTGCCAGCGCAAACGTATCGCGCCCAGGGCAATCACGGAATCCGTGATGTAGCCCGCAAACGCCAGCAAAGCGCCTGCCGCGCTGAGCAGCGCCGCCATCTTTGCATCGGCGCTAAGCGGCATGGTCGAGGCCACAGCCGCCACAGCCGCCGCTGCCGTCAACGCCGGAATCATGCCGAGCACGCCGGACAGCGCGCGCAGCAGCGGGTTTTGGCGCGTATTCAGCGCGATCAGCGGCACATAAAACGCCAGATGCACGAATATCGCGATCAGCATCGCGCTTTGCAGTATGACGTTGTTTGACACATACAATCGTAGGTAGCGCGTGAAAAAATCAAAGAGCAGAGGCAGCATGCTCGCGCCGCGCAGCAGCATGGAGGCGAGGTATCGCTGCCTAATGCGACCGCACACCGGCTCATATTCGATTTCCATCGCGATGGACAGCCACAGCAAGCAGAGGGAGGCCGCGCAGACCGAAATTTGTCTGTCTCCCGTAGCGAGTACGCCGAGCGCCGCAACCAGCATCAGCAAAAACGCCGCGCCGAATCGCGCCTTGCGGCAAAACAGACCAAACCTGTCCCCCACCTGCATGTAGAAGTGAAACCGTCCTCGCCATCTCTCCATCCATGCCGAGACGCGCTGCGAGACATCGTTCATCAGCGCCTCGATGCTCTCCTCAGATCTGAAGCTGCTAATAAGCGTAGCGATATGTCTTACCGCCGTGCCCACGTACAATGTGACCCTAAAGCCCAGCGGGGAATTCGCAAGCTTGATCAGACGAGGCCGAAAATACGCGGGGATCCACTCGCAGAGCTCATCCACGATCTGTTCGCACAACTCGTCCAGCATCACCGCTCGCCCCCTTCCCTCAGCGCCGTGAACCTGCTAATCAAATGGTGACGCACATCCATCGCGCTATAGCCGCATGCGCGTTGGTAGCCCTAAATATCGACAGCGCAATGCCGCTGCCCTATATGTGAAAGAGAGCGTCGCGCGGCAACGCTCCTCCTTTTTATTGGGTACCTCCGCTCTTGCCGCCCTTGGCGCCCGCGGCAACCTTTTGCAGGATCGTCGAATCATAGGCATAGACGTTTCTGTTCTTGTCCGCATAGGCGCGCAGCGCGCTTTCGACCATCTTATCTACCAGCTCGGGGAAACTGATGCCGCACTCCTTCCAAAGATAGAACGCGAGCGAGCCGGGAATGGTATTGGGTTCGTTCACGTAAAGCACATCGTTTTCATCCAATATGAAATCGACACGGATCGTGCCACAGCAGTCGAGCAGGCGAAATATATCCCGTGTCATATTCGTGATGCGTTCTGTCAGCTCCTCGCCGATGGGTGCGGGGACGACGCGGCTTAGGGATTTCATGCCCCGGCTGCTCTCGCCCTTGATGCCCGCGTTTCTCAGATATTTTTCAAAGAAGTTGAGGAAGTGATCGCCCGTCGCTGAGATCGGCATTTCCAGCACGGATGTGCGCACATCGTCGCCATAGCCCAGCGCAGCGCAGTTGATCTCCACGGGCTGGCGAACGCCCACCTCGACGAGTATGCGATGATCGTATGATGCCGCGAGATCTAGCGCGCTCTCAAGCGCCGCCCGGTCATCGACGCGCGATACGCCTATGGATGAGCCGAGCGAAGCCGGCTTGACAAAAACGGGATATTTAATCCTGTTTTCGATGTTCGCGATCACGTTCTGACGATCCTTTTCCAGCTCCTCGCGCGTGAACCACACGGAATCCAGCACAGGGAAACCGGCGCCGCGCAGGATCTGCTTCATCGCAATCTTGTCCATGCCCACGCTGGAACCGAGCACGCCGGAGGACGCATAGGGTATGTTCGCCATCTCAAAGAGTCCTTGCAGCGTGCCGTCCTCCCCGTGCAGCCCGTGAAGGACGGGAATCGCGCAGTCGATGTGCGCAATAGGCGCGGGCACCTTGGCCAGAAGCCCTGTCCGACGCGGCGGCCATGCCCACAGATCGCCTGCGTTCGCGGTCACATCCAGCATAACGCGCGTGATTCCCTCAGCCATCGGATTGAAATTGCGGAAGGTTTCGATCCGTTTGAGATCTTCCCCCGTGTACCAGAGGCCCTCGCGGGAGATGTACACCGGCGTGATCTGATAGTCGGCTGCCTGTGCCGCTTCCATGAGCTGCAGCGCCGAGATGATCGACACGTCGTGCTCGCAGCTGCGGGAACCAAAGAATACAGCAACGTTCATCTTGCTCATGGCTCTTTCCCCTCACTCGCTGTAATTGTCCGGCAGATCGTTTTCATAGAGTATCACGTCCCCCGCCTCCATGAGTCCATGCAGCACCTGCGTGCTCTCGTTCAGATTGGAGACGACATGCAGGTTTTCCTGCGCAAATCCCTTCGCCAGCAGACCCTCGGCGATGGGCTGCGTGTGCCGTTTTCCGACCAGTATCGCGATGTCCACACTTGATGCCATCTGCTCGCCGAAGCTGCGGTTGAACGCGGCTTCCTTTTCGCCCAGCTCCACCATGCCCGGCGTCACGATGATCCGCCGACCCGGAAACGCTTCGAGCACGCGAAGCGCTGCCTGCGCGCCGACTGGATTCGAATTGAACGCGTCGTCGATGATCGTCACGCCCCCCTGTCCCTGCAAGAGCTGAAGCCTGTGTTCAATCGGCTGGCAATACGAGATGCCGCGCGCGATCTGTTCTAGCGTCATGCCCAACATCTTCGCCGCCGTGCAGCACAGCAGCAGATTGGCGATAGAATGCTCGCCCAACAGCTTCGTCTCGCACCGCGCGGTTTCGCCGGTCAAAACATCGGTCAGCGTAAAGCGCGTGCCCCATGCTCCGACCTCGATATCCCCGGCGGAGATCAGCTGCCCCGGCATGGCTTTATTTTTCAGCGGACAGCGCGCGTAAAGCTCCTCGCACATCGCCCCATCCCGCGCAAAGACGGCGATGCCATCCTCCGGCAGCCCCTCGATCAGCTCATATTTCGTGTCCCGCACGCGCTCGATCGTGCCAAATGTGTCAAGATGCTGCGGGCCAATCGATGTCAGCAGACCGACCGTCGGATGCACGAGCTCGACCAGCTCCCGAATGTCGCCGACGTGCCGCGCACCCATCTCCGCGATGAACACCTGATGGCTGCCCGTCAGCTGTTCGCGTATGACGCGCGTGATGCCCATCGGCGTGTTGAAGCTGGACGGCGTGGCCAACACGCTGTATTTGACGCTCAGGATATCGCGCAGAAAGAATTTCGTGCTCGTCTTGCCATAACTGCCCGTGATGCCGATGCGGATCAGGTTGGGATGCTCGTCAAGCCTGCGCCGCGCGTCGTCCATGTACTGCCGCGCGATGCGTTTTTCCATAGGCTGCGCGCAAAACTCGGCGAGCGCGAGCATTGCCGGCTCCAAAGCGGGAAGCAGGTAGCCCAATACAGGTGAGAGCGATAAAAAGAGCGCTTCTAGGATCGTCGTCAGGATCAGGTGTATGAACAAAAGCCGCATCACGCGCTCGGTGAAGACCAGCGGCTTTTTCGCTTTTTCCATCGCCGCCTTTGCGCCCACCATCCCCGCGACAGCCGCCGCGGCCAGCAGACGCGCCCAAACCGGTGCGCCCAGTCTCAACGCGACCACACCCGCCGCCGCCACCGCGACACAGGGGATAATCGCCCGCTGCGCACCGCGAAGCACGCTCTTGCGGTAGCCCGGCAGCTGATAGCTCTCCAGCTGCAGGTAGTGCAGCGCGCGTCGCCCGCTGACCACGCAGCATATGCCGAGCCACAGCGCCTCGATCAACCTCGCAAACACGTCAATTTCCCCCCTCCAGCGATTCCAGGAAGCTGTGCAGCACCAGAAGAAACTTCGCGCTGTGCTCCAGATAGGCGAAATGTCCCGCGTCCTCCTCGACGACAAGCCCCGCATCCGGGATTTTCTCCTCCATCAGCTTGCCCATAAAGAGCGGCGTCTGCGTGTCCTGCGCGCCCCAGAAGAGCAGCGTCGGCGCTTTGATCTCGCTGAGGCGATCGGTCAGATCGAGCGATACGACCTTGACGAATGTCTTGCGCATCTCGGGATCGAGCACGCGATAATCCGGCGAGCCGAAGCGCTGCACGAGCGCCTCGCGTCCTCTCTCCGGCAATGTCCCAAACACGCGCAGCTTTTCCGCCACGTTCATCATGCCGCGCAGGGCCTTGTACAGCGTCTGCCTGGCGCTTTGTCTGCCGCTGGCGGGTTTGCGTATGCCTGCCGCGCCGGTCAGCACGAGACCGCGCACCAGTTCGGGCCGCTCTGCCGCGAGAAGGATCGCGACGCGCCCGCCAAACGAATGCGCGACGATATCGCATGGCGCGAGATCGAGCCTCGCGATCACCTGCGCGGTCATCTCGGCAAATTCCGGCACACCCCACGGTTCCGGCGGCGGGCTGCTCTGCCCGTGTCCCGGAAAGTCTAACGAGACGACGTGCATCGTACTTTGCATCTCGTTTTGTACATTCGCCATCAGCTGTGAAGAACAGCCCCAGCCGTGCAACAGCAGCAGCGCATGGCGGTCTCGTTCGCCGCTCTCCTTTATAAAGATGTCGGCTCCATTCACCCGCATGGCTCTCTTCACCCTCGTCCCCCAGTCTCATGGATTCATCTATTGTACTCCAATTTTCGCCAAAAGAAAAGAGGGCGATTGACAAACCTCGGCGCTGTGCCTACGCGTCATCCGCTCCGCCCTCGTATGGGAAATCGAGCACCATGATCAGCGCATCCTCGCGGTTATCGTCGTAATAGCGCTTGCGATAACCGACATCCTGAAACCCGCACGCGTGGTACAGCCTCTGCGCGCCCTCGTTGGAACGGCGCACCTCAAGCGTCATCATCGACATGCCGTTCTCTCTCGCCAATTCGATCAGTGCGTTCAATATACGTCTGCCGTATCCCCTGCGCCTGAAGGACGGATGCACGGCGACATTGAGCACATGTCCCTCGTCCAGCACGAACCACATGCCCGCGTAGGCCAGCACACATCCTGTGCCGTCGTCCAGCACGAGCCAACGCGAGACGGGATTTTCGCGGATGTCATGGAGAATCGATTCACGCGACCATGGCACGGCAAAGCTCAGCTCCTCGATCTCGCATATGCCCGCGATGTCCTCCTCGCGCACGGGTCTTATGAACGGTTCAGCCATGGGCCGCCTCCCGCTCAAGCCGTTCGCGTTCAGCCTGCGGTGCGCGCAGGTACAGCGGCATCAGATGCAAATCGTCCGTCAGTCGATCAGGACAATGCGCCGCGACATATGCCGCCAATGCACAGGCACAACCCGCGCGAAGACCCGCGTGCTGAGCCGGCGCAAAAACCGCGCGTTCCGAAAGGCGTTCCTCGATCTGTGCGCGCATCGCTGCCGCACCATCGCCGACGAACAGCGCGCGTTCACCGCTTTCTTCGATCCGATTGAGGAACAGCGCGAGCTTTTCCGCAGTATCCTCCATGACACGCTTAGGCGGAAATCCCGCGCGAAACGCCGCCGCATAGACCTGCTGCGCGCGCGCGTCGAGCATGGGACAGACCAGCCCGTCAAACGCCAGGACATTGGCGGCAAGCGCTTCGAGCGCATCCACGCCGATGCAGGGTTTATGCGCCGCATGCGCGAGCGCTTTCACGGTGGTCACGCCAATGCGCACACCGGTGAACGAACCCGGTCCGACGACCGCGCCGAAGATGTCGATGTCCTTTATAGACATATCGGTCATGTCAAGCGCCGCATCGAGCAAAGGCATGATCCTTTGACTATGCGTTCGTCTGTGCGTCAATTGCGCCTCATAGACCAGCGCGCCTTCGCGCATCAGCGCGACGCCGCATGCGGGACCGGACGTATCCAGCATCAATATGTTCATGGAAAATCTCCCCAACCATTCGTGTCACAGCGCATCGCGCGCCAGCGCGTCAAGCCGTGCGTCGTCCCAGCTGTCTGAACCGATCAATTCGATGTGCCGCCCATCCTCGGCAACCGTGATCGTTATGCGCAGCGCGTCTGCGGGCATCGCCTCCCAGCACATCTGTGGCCACTCGATCATCGCCGCGCCGTCGTCAGGCGGGAGTTGCTCGTAAAGCCCCAATTCATAGAACGCGTCCGCGTCTTCAAGGCGATAGAGATCAAAATGATACAGCCGCATCGCGCGCCCCTCGTGGACGTTCATGATGGTGAACGTGGGACTGGGCACGGGACCTTCTACGCCCATGCCTTGCGCGGCAGCGCGCACTAGCACACTCTTTCCCGCGCCCATCTCGCCGCATAGCAAAACCACATCGCCTGGATGCAGGCAAGCGCCCAGGCAAAAGCCAAGGCGCCGCGTCTGTTCTTCCGTGGGACAAAACAGGGAAATCAAATCGGAATCACCCTCTGATCGCGCTCACCTGCCGCTTTTGTCGTGGAGCAGCGGCGATACGCGCTTATACAGCAGATACGTCACACCGCTGAGCACGACACCCTTGAACAGGTTGAACGGCGCGGTGATGAAGAACACGAGCTTCAGCGGGCTGTCGATGAAGCTCCAGACCTTTGTGCCCATCTCCACAATCGCTTCAAGCGGCAAGCCCAGCACAACCTGGTAGGCGGGAATCAGCACAAAGTAGTTGACCAGCACAGAGGCGATGACCATCAGCACGGTGCCAGCGCTCATCGCGACGAGCGCGCCCTTGCGGGTCTTGTTTCGCCTGTAGATCAGGCTCGCGGGAATGACAAACGCGCAGCCCATCAGCAGATCGGCGATCTCGCCTACACCGGATGTGCTGGAGCCGATCGCGTGCAGCAGATCCTTGATCGCCATCACGACGAAGCCCTGCACAGGCCCCATCGCAAATCCAGCGAGTATCGCGGGCATGGTCGACAGATCGAGCTTGTAGAAGGCGACGACCGGCAGCTCGATCAAAAAGAGGATGTAGGCCATCGCAGAGAGTACTGCGCAGCGTGTCAGGTTGAAAACGGCGGTTTGGGAACGTGCCGCAGGACGGCGTTCAGACATGATTTCATTCTCCTTTCATGTGCTCTTAAACACAGCCCCTGAAAGCAGAGCGATCAGGGGCTGACAAATCAGCAAAAAAGGAGAATAGCTCTTCTTCCATCCAGACTTTACTGTCGGCTCCGGAATCAAACCGGATCAGCCTTACGGCTCGCGGGCTTTACCGCCGGTAGGGAATCGCACCCTGCCCTGAAGATCT
Source organism: uncultured Oscillospiraceae bacterium (assembly GCA_964449655.1). GTDB lineage: Bacteria > Bacillota > Clostridia > Christensenellales > Aristaeellaceae > Ventricola. The sequence goes on along the minus strand of CAYUZP010000018.1, from coordinate 10,008 downwards.
CTCATGGGTCTGCGTTTTCAGTTCATGGTGATTATACCCCCGCATCCCTGTACTGTCAAGGCAAAGTCGGAAAAAAATCGTACCTCTCCCGCAGTTCCATTTCTAAAGTCATTCCGCATTGTGGTTTGCGATAATATCTGTTTTGACATAAGATGAACACTTCGCATGCGGGGTGGCGATGCATGCCGATCTTCTATCATGTCCAATAAGACAAAAACAGATGCGAAGCGGTCGCCTGAAATGCATGGCATTCGGCGCGTTTCGCATC
>CAYUZP010000018.1:0-9730 GCA_964449655.1 uncultured Oscillospiraceae bacterium | reverse complement strand
CTTCACAGTTCCATTGTCCCGTTTCATCAAACGCGCAGTTTCACACCAGATGGCGCTATCACATCCACTCATCGTCAAGCACGAAGGGATCGTTCTAAATTTTATTATACCGCAAAAATGCAGGGCTGTAAACAGCAACAAGTGTGCATCGCGCCCATGTTCTCGCAAACAGCCCACGATATTTGACAAAGAGAAACAGATGCGAAGCGGTCGCCTGAAATGCATGGCATTCGGCGCGTTTCGCATCTGTATCGATTGATTGATCGATGCGTCACATCAGCTCAGCCAAGGCGTGAGCAGCGTGTCATCATCGCTAAATTCGAGCGGCGCGGGTTCGTCCATCGCCGTCAGACCCGGATACTTGCCCGCTTTGACGTCCTCGTAATATGCCGCGGAGAGCATGATCTGCCCCACGCGCAGGCTGTTGCGAATGCGAATCACACGCGGATTCTGCGGATCGATCCGGTTGCTCGTGCGCAGGCAGAACTGAATCGCCTCTTTATCTGTGCTGACGACGCAAGGCACCATGGCGGACTTGATGACCGTGCTGGTGATGCAGTTGGTATACATCGCGTCCGCGTCGATCTGATCGAATATGCGCCGCGTGATGGCGCTCGCCAAACCGATGCCCAGCGAATTGCCGTGCGACTCCTCGGTCAGATTCAGGAAACACGTGCGCTGAACCTGTACGCCGCCTGTCGCGTAAGGCGTTGAAAATGTGCCGGTGATGTTGGGATCGACGCCTGTTCCGCTGAAGTTCTTGCCAATCCAGTCCACGATCAGCACGTCGCCCGAACCGACCAATATGCTCGGCATGTTTTTAAAGGCGATTTTGAGCAGTTCCGGCTCTCTTTCGAGTATGCGCTCTGCGGGGATCGCCTCGAACATCATCGTCTGATCATAAGCGTTCTCAATGCATGGGATCGCGAAGAGGATCTTGCCCGTGCTCAGCGTGACCTTCGCCATCGTCGGTATGTTCTTCGCGATGATATCCATGCCATCGGAGTGTACCTGCTCCGCGCCCTTCTGCTTGCCCAAGCCTACGGTCATCATCTTGCAAGGGCCGCTTTCGACCGGACCGCGAAACGCGTTGTGCGGCTTGAGACGGCAGGAAAGGATCACGCCGTCCGCGCTATAGGCGTTTCTATCCATATAGACGGGCTTGCCCAGCTCGCTGTAACCCAAAAACACGGGATCCATGTTGGAGAGGATCTCACAGCCCATGCTTTCCGGCGTGATGCCATAGCCTTCAAGCATCTGCAGCTGTCCTTCGGCCGTCGCGCCGCCGTGACTGCCCATCGCGGGGACGATGAAGGGCGTCGCGCCACGGGACTTGACAAAAGCGACAACAGAGCGCGTGATCTCGTCGACATTGCGTATGCCGCGGCTGCCCGCCGTGATGGCGATGCGCATGCCCGGTTTGACGCGTTCCGCCATGCCGGAACGATTGATCTCGTCGAAGATCGCGCGCTCGATGTCCTCGCGTTCGATATGCTGATCGGGGAACTGCTGTCTCGCGTGGAACATGCCGGGCAGCGGCACATCCTTCAGTAAGCGCGACACCGTCCCATCGTTTCTGATTCTCATGCGATTCCCTCACTTTATCCATATGGAAGGTTCGGCTAGACCCTTTGGAATGCTGATCGCTGCCAAATCGTTTCGCGTTCGGGCCTTGCGCAAACCGAGCCTTCCTACTCTATTCCTTTCTCTGGTAGCTGGAGCCGATCTCCATCTGTGCGCGATACTTTGCAACGGTCCTTCTGGAAATGCGGATGCCCTGTTTGTCGAGCGCATCGGCAATTTTCTGGTCGGAGAGCTTGTCGTCTTCGCTGCAGATCGTGCGGATGGCATCCTTGATCCGATCAGCGCTGTTTCCCTCTGTGACGTCCCTCTGAAAGAAATGGGAAAGCGGAAATATCCCTCGGGCGCAATACAGGTACTTATTTTGAATCGTGCGGTATACCGTCGTCTCGTGAACGCCCAGCTCCTTGGCCACCGCGTCTATGCGAAGTGGCAGCAGGCTATACTGGCCGCGGAAGAACGCCTGTTGACGCTCGACGATGATGCGTGCCACCTTCTCCATCGTGCTCTGCCGCATGTCGATCGCGCGGAGGATCTGCGAGGCCGAGCGCAGCAGCTTATGCGCGTAGGCGGCATCCTCTTTGTTCATGACCTCTGTGAGTTTGCGGAAATTTTCGTCCTGCCTGAATGTCGGATAATAATCGCTGTAAAACTGTATGGTCAGATGGCCGTCAACGTCCACCTCGACGGCAAACTCGGGCACGATGTACTGCACCGGCTCCTCCCGCAGCGAACACGGCGCAGGCGTCAGGCTTTTGATCACTTCCACGCAGCGCCTCACGCGCGGCACGCTCGTCCCCGTCTCCTTTGCGATCTGACGCAAATCTCCCTTTCCGATTTCCAGCAGGTAGATTCGAACCAGATCAAAGCACAGCGGATCGACATCCGCCTTTGCCCTGAGCTGCAATTCCAAGCACTCCTCGACGTTTCGCGCGCCGATCCCTGGTGGCTCAAGGGATTGTACCGCAGCGAGCGCCTTTTTCGCCGTTTCGTGTGAAACGCCGACCTCTGCGGCGAACGCACCCAGTCCCGTGGTGAAATATCCTCGAGGTGTCAAAGTCCACAGCATCTGCAGCGCGGTCTGATAGACGTCTCTGTCCAGTTCGGAGAGACGAAGTTGCTGCTCCAGATCCTCCATCGCCGTGGTGACAGCGGGCACCGCCTCGATCGCGCCCTCGCGGTTACCGCCGCCGCTTCCCATGCGCCCCTGCATCCGTACGGCATAGTCAAACGCGGAACGCTTGGGAGGCACATATTCAAGCGCGGGGTTTTCCCCTGTCGCCTTGATCATGAACTCGCTGAGACTGTTGAGATCAAGAGAGAGGAGATGGATCACCATCTGCATGCTCTGGGAAAGCTTTTGCGTTTGCTGCATTTCCAGGCGCGTTTCAGACACGTTGACCATCTCCTCATCTTATACAGTTTTCCTAATTTGAGGCGTCTTGCGGATTACGCCTGCTGCTTTGCCTTTTTGCGCTTGGCCATCACTGGCTTGAGCACGGCCAACAGCACGACGACCAGCGCGATGGCCAGGAACACAGCGCTGATGGGCGACGTGAGGAACGGCATGAAGCTGCCGGAGCTGCGCATCAATCCGCGGCGCAGGTTGACCTCAGCCAGCGGGCCAAGGATGAAGCCGAGGATAAACGGCGTCGTCGGGATGTCGAATTTCTTGAAGCTGAATCCGATGATGCCGAAGATGATGCACGCAAAGACCTGATTCATGTTGTTCTGCAGCGCGTATGCGCCGATCGCGCACAGAACGAACACGCAGGGCAGCAGGATATACTTGGGTATGCTCAACAGCTTGACGAACACGCGCAAGCCGAAGAACTCCATGAACAGCATGATGACGGAGGAGATCAGCATCGCCGCGAATATGCCATAGACGATGGGACCCTGGTTCTGGAAGAGCAGCGGTCCTGGGGTTAAGCCGTGGAGCGTCAGGGCGCCCAGCAGCATGGCAGTCGTCGTATCGCCCGGGATGCCCAGCGTGAGCAGCGGCACCATCGCGCCGCCGATGGTCGCGTTGTTGGCGGTCTCGGAAGCGACAATGCCATCGATACGGCCCGTGCCGAACTCCTCGGGATGTTTGTCGCAGTTCTTGGCGACGGTATAAGCGAGCACGTTGGATGTGCCGCCGCCGATGCCCGGCAGGATACCGATGCCCATGCCGATGATGGCAGAGCGCAGCGCGTTGGGCAGCTGGCCTACAAACTCCTTCATGGTGAAGCCAAAGCCCTTGATGCCCTTCATGTTGGGAGTGGTTATCAGCTCTTCCTGCTGGTGATGGCTGGTCTGTGCAGCGGCGATGATCTCGCCTACAGCGAACAGTCCGACCATGACGGCCAGCATGTCAAAGCCGCCGCGCAGGCTGGACATGCCGAACGTAAAGCGCGCCGTCGCCTCGACAGTGTCCGTGCCGACTGTGGAAAACATGAAGCCCAGCACGCCGGCCATGACGCCTTTGACCATGTTGCCGGAGGACAGCGTGGCGATCATCGTCAGAGAGAAGACCGCGATGGAGAAGAATTCATAGTTGCCAAAGTTGATGGCGACGGACGCCAGCCAAGGCGAGATGAACATCAGCAGCACGGTCGAGAAGATCGTGCCCAAGAAGCTGAACACGACGCCTACGCCCAGCGCTTTTGCCGCTTGTCCCTTTTGAACCATCGGGTGGCCGTCAAAGCACGTGGCGACAGAGGACGGTGTGCCAGGAATGCGCAGCAATATGGCGGAAATCAAGCCGCCGGAAATGGCGCCGATGAACAATGCCATGAGCAGCGTCATCGCATCTCCGGATGCCATGGAATAGGTGACGGGGAGGAACAACGCGATAGCCATCGTGGCGGAGAGACCGGGCAGCGCGCCAAACACGATGCCGACGGCAACGCCGACGAACATCAGCACGATGCCCAGCGGTGTCAGCACGGTGCTAAAGCCGGTTGCGATCAGTTGACCTACGGACATGACTCAAAACTCCTTTCTCTGTTCTCTATGCTGATCAGTAACCCAGCAGATTTTCGATGATGCCGCGCGGCAGGAGCAGATCGAGACCCGCACGGAAGACGAAGAAGATCACAATCGTGAACACCACTGACACGATGGCGAACAGCGGAATGTTGCGCTTATTCGCAGGCGCGAGCACGAGCATCTGCAGGAACAGGTAGATGACGGTGGACAGGCAGAAGCCTAGGGGCTGCATGATCAGGACATAGCCGATGATGACCGCAAACGTCAGCACCACGGTCATGACATCCGTCTTTTCCCCTGAAGCGCTCTCCGCCTCGTCGTCAGGCGCTTTGAACTTGCGCCAGCCTTGCCATATGCAGATGATGGACAGTATGGTCAGGGCAATGCCCAGAATCGTAGGCATGATCCGCGCGCTGGCGTAACTGGGCGTCAGCTTCGGACGAGTCTTGATCTGGAAGGTGAAATACAGGTAGAAGATGCTGACCGCGAGCATGACGATGCCCAAGATCAGATCCCTGCATTTCTTGAAAGACACGCGTTTCATACGATTCCTCCTTGTTTATAGGATACTCTAAATAATGCAAAATTCATGCCAACTTTTCGACGATTCACTCTTTATTTTTTTCTTTGATGCTCGGATGAAAAAATGTTTTCATTGGTCAGTTTGCTCTGTTTTTGATCCTGTATGTGTTTCAAAGATTTCATAATTAACCAATGGAACGTTCCAAATTGAACGATTCGATTATAATAAAACATAACCATACAATTTTCAATGCAAAATTTCTGTTCTTCCTCGCGATTCGAGCCTTGTCGGATTTTCTCTAACATGTTGGCATGAAATTCGCATAATATCTTGCAGGGGGTTGACCCCAAGAACGTAATATAGGAGGAACGAACCATGAAGAAATTTGTCACCCTGATGCTCGCGCTGATGATGGTGCTGGTCGCTGGTCTGGCGTTGGCCGAGGATTGGCCCACGCGCGCCATCGAGCTCGTCGTGCCCGCCAATCCCGGCGGAGACACCGACAACAATGCCCGCGCGCTCGCTGAAGCGCTGAAAGCCGAGATGGGCTGGGACGTCATCGTCTCCAACATGAACGGCGGTTCCGGCGCTGTCGCGGTTGAGGACGTGCTGAGCAACACCGGCGAAGGCTATCGCTTCGTGTTCTATCACAGCGGCGCTTGCATCACTCAGATGATGGGCATGTATGAGGGCTTCAACGTGCTGGACGACTTCAAGCTGGCTGGCATGCCGATCCTTGACTACTCAAACGCCTTCGTCATCAACACCAAGAACGAAAAGTTCAACGACGTGAATTCCATGGTCGCGTACATGAAGGATCATCCGGGCGAGGTCACCTTCGCGACGGAGACCGGTTCCTTCACGCATCTGCACGTGCTGGCATTTGAAGCCGCCGCAGGCGTCAAGTTCAACATCGTCGACGCCGGCACCGCTTCTCAGAAGACCACAGAGCTGCTCGGTCAGCGCTTGGACGTCATCGGCACGCAGCTGGGCCTGGTCAAGGACTACATCACCAATGGCGACTTCAACTGCATCGGCATTCTCGCGGACGAGCGTCTGGAGAGCGCGCCCGACGTCCCCACCCTCAAGGAAAACGGCTATGACGTCGTGTTCTCCAAGTTCTTCTATCTGGCCGCGCCGAACTCCGTGGACGACGCCGTCATCACCAAGCTGAACGAGGCCCTGCAGGTCGCCGTTCAGAATGAAAACTTCCTTGAGTACTGCAACACCGCGATGGTCAATCCGAACTACATGACACCGGAAGATACCGAGAGCTACTATGCCGAACAGTACGACATGTATGCCGAGTATCTGGCCGACTACATCGAGGAGTAATCCTTTGTTTTCCATGTCCCGTGGCAGATCCTGCCTCGGGACTTTTTTGCTTGCAATTAAACCTTTGTTCCATTATAATAAAGGCACTTCAGATATTCGAGGTGCTCTATCATGACCCACATCGCTTTTGTCGTCCCGAGTCCGGCGCTGGTGCCGGTCGTTCATGAAGCGTGGGCATTACACGACAAGATATTTGGCGAAAGCCAGAATTTTGACTATACCGTAGACTGCGAACTCTCCCCCGACGTCATACTGTCTCAGCACTATAACGCCGATGTGATCGTCAGCAGGGGCGGAACCGCCGCAGGACTCAAGAAGAAGAACTACCTCACACCCGTCGTCGAGATCCCCGTCACCGTCGCCGATCTCACCTATTCCATCGAGCAGGCCATTTCCGAGCATGGTCCGCTGCCCATCGGTGTCGTCGGCACCATCAACACCATCCGCGCAGTCTTTTACATGGAACAGCGTTTCCCCGTGCCCGTGAAGGGTTACGCGACCAACAGTGTCAACATCCGCGACCTGATCGACGGCATGAAGCGCGCTGTCGCGGACGGCTGCAAGCTGATCCTGGCAGGGCATAACGTCTGTCACTACTGCGCGGAAAACGGCATTCCCGCAGGACTGATCTACTCCTCAAAGGAATCGGTCTTCCTCGCCATCACCGAGGCCAAGCGCTGTGCAAACGTATCGCATGTCGAACGGGAAAACTCGACCATCACCCGCAGCGTCATCGATCATGTGCAAGAGGGCATCATCGCCGTCGATCAGCAGAACCTGATCCGCATCTTCAATCCTGCTGCGGAAAAGATGCTCGGCCGCAAGGCGCAGGACTGCATCGGCCATCCGGTCAACCTCGTGCTCCCCGAAGGGCGATTGAGCGCGATACTCTCCAGCGATGAGCCGTACACCAACACGACCGTCCGCTTCAACGGGAACAGCCTTACACTCAGCAGCGTACCGATGAGCCTCGACGGACGGCGTATCGGCACGCTCGTCTCCTTCAATCCCTCGGAACAACGCGCGACCACCGAGGCGGACAACCGCACGAGCGAGCGCACGCGCACCAGCGGGCACACCGCGAAATATCACTTTGACGACATATTGGGCGACAGTCCTGCTGTCAGCGCCGCCATCCACCAGTCGCGCCGCTTCGCGCGTGTGGACAGCAACATACTGCTCTATGGCGAGACGGGCACGGGCAAGGAGCTCTTCGCGCAGTCGATTCACAACGAAAGCGAACGCGCGAACGAGCCGTTTGTCGCGATCAACTGCGCAGCCATACCCGAAAACCTGATGGAAAGCGAACTTTTCGGCTACGAGGCGGGCGCGTTCACAGGCGCGAACAAGGGCGGAAAGGCAGGTCTGTTTGAGGCGGCAAACAACGGCACGATCTTCCTGGATGAGATCAGCGAGATCTCGACAGCGCTGCAAAGCCGCCTATTGCGCGTGATACAGGAGCGCGAAATACGGCGCATCGGCGCCAATCGCGTCATACCGATCAATGTGCGGATCATCTGCGCGACCAACCAGAACCTGATGGAGCTGATCCGTCAAAAGCGTTTTCGCGAGGATCTGTATTACAGGCTGAAAGTGCTCTCCGTGCAGCTGCCGCCACTTCGCAGCCGCGAGGGCGATGTGCAGCTGCTCATGCAGCACTATTTGACTTACTACGCGCGCAAGTTTGGCAAGGGTTCCATCTCGATTTCACCGGAAGCCGCTAGGGCGATGGCCGCCTACAGCTGGCCCGGCAACATACGCGAGCTTCGCAACATCAGCGAACAGCTCGCCGTGCTCTGCGATTCGGATGTCATCACGATGGAGGACATCGCCGCTGTGCTGCCCGTCAGCGCCGCCGCATCCCCTGCTGCATTTGAACCCGACGCCATGGATCTTGGCAGCCTGCAGCGCCGACAGATCATCGAGGTGCTTTCGCGCACGAGCAGCCGCAAAAAGGCCGCTGAACTTCTGGGGATCAGCAAGACCACGCTCTGGCGAAAATGCAAGGAATTGGGACTGAACTAATGCTGAACTGCCAATTCGCAAGACCATCGATTTTTTCGGCAGCGCAGCGCGTTGCAATAAAAAGCATTTCCATCTCCGCACATGATCCATGGCACGAAAACAAGCCGCACAAGGAGGAGCATCCCATGGCCCGCAAGCTCATCGTCGCTGTCCCATCCCTTCCTGAACATCACATCAAGTCCATTGCCGACGCCGCAAAGGCGCACGGATTTACAGCGGAATTCTATGAAAGCACGCAGGCTGCGCTCCCATCCGTCTCGGATGCGGAGATCATATTCGGCATGGACGCGCTGCTCACGCGCAACGCTCCCGCGCTTTCCTGGTTCTGCACACCGCAAGCCGGCATCAATACCTACACGGAGAAAGACGCATTTGCCTCCCCTCACGCGATACTAACCCATTCTTCCGGCGCGTATGGCGTCACGATCGCGGAACATATCGTCATGTTGACCCTGGAGATGCTCCGTCGCCGCGCGGAATATGCGCAGTTCATGGCGCGACGGGAGTGGCGGCGCGATCTGCACATCCGCTCGATCTACGGCAGCCGCGTGACGCTGCTCGGCACGGGCGATATCGGACAGGAAACCGCCAAACGCCTACGCGCATTTTCACCAAAACGGCTGTTCGGCATCAACCGCAGCGGTCGCAATCCGGATGGACTGTTCGATGAAATTTCGACAATCAGCCATCTTGACGACGTGCTTCCCGAAACCGATCTGCTGATCATGTCCCTCCCCGGGACAAAAGAGACGGTGCACATCCTCAATGAAGCCCGGCTGTCGCTGCTGCCTGAGGATGCGATGATCGTCAATGTCGGCCGAGGCAACGCCATCGACCAAAAGGCGCTTGAAACCGCGCTGCGCGGTGGAAAGCTCGGCGGCGCCGCGCTCGACGTCTTTGAGAAGGAACCGCTGCCCGCTGAGGATTCGCTTTGGACCTGCCCACATCTGATCATACTGCCGCACATCGCGGGTACCATGGCACTCGATCACACGGTCGACCGCATCGTCGAAATGTTCCTTGAGGATTTTGAAAACTACTGCGCAGGGCGCCCGCTGCTCCACGTGGCCAACCGCGAACTCGGCTACTGACCAGGCATGCGTCTTGGCAGCATCGGCATCACGGATTACATCATGAAAATCGATCATCGGGGAAAAGAGAACGCAGGATGAAGCACAAAAACCAATTTTTGCTTTTAAAATTTTGAGATTTTAGCTTTCGCGCATGAAAAGGGCTGCCCGGTTTAGCAGCCCTTGTCTGTGTGTCCTTTGAAACAGACATGCGCAAGCGGGT
>CAYUZP010000017.1:7468-21352 GCA_964449655.1 uncultured Oscillospiraceae bacterium | reverse complement strand
CGCGCTAGAATTGCCCGCGCGTCTGATAGATGTACCAGTCCTCGCCGTCCGTGACCGCGTACACCGTCCCATCGCCTGAATACATCGGGTGCAGATCCCTGAGCGTCAGCTGGATTATCGAGTCCTCGTAGAGCAGATCCTCCTTGCTGGTCACGATGGCGACCTCGGGCGATACGGCGTCCAGGAACTCGGGCACGGCAGGCGTGATCGCGTGGTGCGGCATCTTGATCAGATCCGCATCGAGCAGCGCGGGATCGCGCGTTTCCACGAGATCGTGCTGCACCTCGCCGATGATGTCCGCGCAGAGCAGTATCGAGCTTTCTTTAAACGTCACCTTCAGCACGAGCGAGCGCGCGTTCGTGCTGTAGATGATGTCGCTCTTGATCACCTGCACCTTCGCGCTGCCTACAGTCAGCACATCGCCGTCGTCTATGCGCCTCACCGGCACACCGTTTGCCTGCGCAGCGCGCGCTGTGCGCCGGCCCAGCTCGTCCGCCTCAAGCGCCTTTTCGGAATAGGGCTGAACGTATTCGTCCGCCGTAAAGCCGAAGCGGAACAGATAGTAGATACCGTCGATGTGATCGTCGTGATAGTGCGTGTTGAGGATCGTCGTCAGATGCTCCAGGCCGCGCGCTTTGAGCGCCTCGCTGAGCTGCACGCGAAAGGGCATGGGCCCGCCGTCGACCAGCATGCTTTCGCCGCCGCATGTGAGCAGCATCGCGTCGCCCTCGTTGACATCGAATATCGTCCATTCGAGCTTTTCGATATCGTCCCAGCGCTCCGGTGGCTCCTCAAAGAAGATCTCCGCGCGCGCGCCGCATGTGAGCAGCGTCAGCGCGGCAAAGAGCGCGAGCAGCGTCTTTTTCACGGTGTACCTCCATCCATCTTTAGATCATGGGCGTTTTGCCCGCGTCTCAAGTGCCGATCAGCGCGTAAGGCAGATGGCGCAGCGCGCGCAGCAGTATGGGCCCCAGGACATAGCAGGAGAGGGCCTCGCCCGTGGCGACAAGCAGCATACACACGGCAAGCGGGACCATCGGTGAATAGCAAAAGTGCACGACCGCGCCGACGATGACGCCGTTAAAGAGCACGGGCATGCTTGCCGCCAGCGCGATGTGATCTCGAAAGCGCCTCGTGCATATCGCCGCCAGGAGCGTCGCCAAAGAGCCCAGCACGATGTCCGGTAACATGCCGCCGCCCAACAGGTTAGCCAGAAAGCAGCCCACAAACAGCGCGGGCACGGCCTCGGGCAGCAGCACGGGCAGGAGGGTCAGCGCTTCTGAAACGCGTATATTCACCTCCCGAAAGCTGATCGGGGCGAGCAGAAGGGTCAGCGCGGTGTAGATCGCCGCGATCAGTGCGCCGCGGGCGAGCGCGCGCGTATCAGGGATCATCGGTCTCTTCAAAGGGATTCCTCCTGTGTCAAGGACAGCGAACGCACCGCGTCCCGCAAAACCGCGCCGCCATTCCGTCTGAAGGAGGACGGAAGGCAAAGAAGGGCACGGGGACGCCCTAGCCCATCGTTTTGTTGAAGGGCCAGAGGGTTCGAAGCAGTCCATGCAATGGTCACAGATGATTATAGCAGACGCCGCACGATTTGGCAACCGCGTGATGTATATGATTAAAGAAAAGCTGTTTTGCGGGACGGGGTTTGTTCCTGACGCTGTCCGCCGCCTGCGCGTCTTATTCATTTCAGGTAAAATCCATGGACTTTTGGAGCGAAATGCGATATGATATTGTCTATAAGGAAATCAAGGACGGAGGAGAGGATTTGCATGGTGCGCACAAAGCTCATGGACCGCGAGATGCCCACATACACGCGAGGGGAAGAGCGGTTCAACATGATTTCGCATATCGTCGGATGCGCGGTCGGCGTCACCGCGCTGGTGCTCGGCATCGTGGTCTCGGCAATCCATCACAACGGATACGGCATCGCGAGTTCTATCGTCTACGGCCTGTCGATGATCCTGCTCTACACGATGTCCAGCATCTATCACGGGCTGCACGACGGCAAGGCCAAGCGCGTATTGCAGGTGCTAGACCACTGCACGATCTACCTGCTGATCGCCGGCACCTATACGCCGATACTGCTCAGCGCCATACGGCCCATCGACCCTGTCGCATGCTGGACGCTGTTTATCGTGATCTGGGTGCTCGCCGCCGTCGCCATCACGCTGACGGCTATCGACCTGCAGCGATACCGCGTGTTCTCGATGATCTGCTATATCTGCATGGGCTGGTCCATCGTCGTGCGCGTGCCGCTGCTCATCGAGGCCGTCGGCATGAACGGCTTTTGGCTGATCCTGTCCGGCGGGCTTTCCTACACCATTGGCGCGATTATATACAACGTGGGCAAAAAGCGCCGCTATATGCACTGTGTGTTTCACTTTTTCGTGGTCCTGGGCAGCGTGCTGCAATTGATCGCCATACTGCTCTACGTGCTGTGAGCGCATAAAAAACACGGAGCCGGGGCTGCAAAGTCCGGCGCCGTTTTTTTGATTACAGATACCGCCCCGTGATGCTCTGCGGACAGGCGCGAATCTCGTCTGGCGTTCCCGCCGCGACGATGCGTCCGCCTTCCAAGCCGCCGCCCGGTCCCATATCGACGATGTAGTCCGCGCTTGCAATCACGCACAGGTCGTGTTCGATGACGATGACCGTCGCCCCATGGTCGATCAATCGCCCGAACACGCGCAGAAGCGTCTGCACGTCCAATGGGTGCAGCCCAATCGTCGGCTCGTCGAACACGAAGAGTGCGTCTTGCTGCTCTCGGCCCATCTCGCCTGCCAGTTTGAGCCGCTGCGCCTCGCCGCCGGAGAGACTGGGCGTCGCCTCGCCCAGCGTCAGATAGCCCAGCCCCACATCGCGAAGCAGCTGGAGCCTGTCGCGCACGGTCTTCAGATCCTGACACGCTTCAATCGCCTCGTCGACACTCATCGCCATCAGTTCCGGCAGCGAGTACGCCCGTCCGTTCCTGAGCGTGCGCCGGATCTCAAACGCGCGGCGGCTGTAGCGCGAGCCGCGGCAGTCCGGGCAGGGGATGTCCACGTCCGGCAAAAACTGCACGTCAAGGCTGATCGTCCCCGTCCCATCGCAGGTTGGGCAGCGCAAACTGCCTGTGTTGTAGGAAAAGTCGCCCGCAGCGTTTCCCGCAGCCTTCGCGTCCGCTGTCCGCGCGTAGGCCCTGCGCAGTTCGTCGTGCACGTTCGCGTATGTCGCGACGGTCGATCGGACATTGATGCCTATGGGCGTGGCGTCGATCAGCTTGACCTGCCTTATGCCGTCCGCGCGCACGGAGAGGACGTGACCGGGCAGCTTTTCGCCCGCGATGTGCGATGACAGGCCCGGGACGAGGCTCTCCAGCACCATCGTCGTCTTTCCCGAACCGGATACGCCCGTCACCACGGACAGCCGTCCCTTCGGAAAGCGGACTGAAAGCGGTGAAACCGTGTGTATGCGCGACGTCTCCATCGTCACCTCGCCCAGCTCAAAGAGCTGCTCAGGCGCGACTTTGACGCGGCGCTCCTGTGTCGATCCGCGAAGGAACGGCCCGATCATCGACGATGGATCAGCGCAGATCTCCGGCACGGTTCCCTGGGCGATGATCCGCCCGCCGTCCGCGCCGGCCTTCGGCCCCAGCTCGATGATGAAGTCCGCATGGGACAGCACGTTCGTGTCGTGGTCGACGAGCACGACGGTATTGCCGTCCGCCGTCAGATCGTCCATCACGCCGCACAGACCCCGGATGTTGGCGGGATGCAATCCGATGGACGGTTCATCGAGCACGTAAAGCACGCCGGTCGTGCGGTTGCGAACAGCGCGGGCGAGCTGCGTGCGCTGCCTTTCGCCTGTGGAGAGCGTCGAGGACGCGCGATCCAGCGACAGATAGGAAAGCCCCAGATCGATCAGCCGCTTTGCCGTGCTCTCAAAGGCCTCGCATATGCTCTTTGCCATCGGACGCATCGGCTCAGGCAGAGATGACGGGACGCCCGCGACCCACTCGCAGAGCGCTGAAAGGGGCATCTTACACGCCTCGTCTAGCGATATGCCGCGCAGCTTCGGCGCGCGCGCAGCGGGACACAGACGCGTGCCGCCGCAGTCCGGGCAGACATCCTGCTTGAGGAATTTCTCCACGCGCTTCATGCCCTTTTCGTCCTTCACCTTCGAGAGCGCGTTTTCAACCGTGTATGTCGCGTTAAAGTAGGTGAAGTCCATCTCGCCCGCCTCGTTGGTGTTCTTCGACCGGTAGAAGATGTGCTTTTTGACCGCCGGCCCATTGTAGACGATCTCGCGCTCCTCGTTTGTCAGCTCGCGAAACGGCACGTCCGTGCGCACGCCCATCGCGCGGCAGACGTCTGTCATCAGCGACCACATCAGCGAGTTCCACGGCGCGACGGCCCCCTCGTCGATGGTCAGCGACTCATCCGGCACGAGCGTCGAGCGATCGACCGTGCGCACGACGCCTGTTCCGCTGCACGTGCGGCAAGCGCCCTCGCTGTTAAAGGCGAGCTGTTCGGCGCTGGGCGCGTCAAAACGCGCGCCACAGACGGGGCATACGAGCATTTTGCCCGCGGCGACGTCGAGCGTGGGCGCCTGTTCGTGACCGTTTGGGCAGCGGTGGCAGGCGAGGCGCGAAAACATCAGCCGCAGGCTGTTGAGCAGCTCTGTGGATGTGCCGAACGTGCTGCGTATGCCGGGGACGCCGGGACGCTGGTGCAGCGCGAGGGCGGCGGGGATGTAGCGGACATCCTCGACTTGCGCCTTCATGGCCTGTGTCATGCGTCGGCGGGTGTAGGTCGAAAGCGCTTCAAGATACCGCCGCGACCCCTCCGCGTAGAGCACGCCCAGCGCGAGAGACGACTTGCCCGAGCCGGACACGCCCGCGATGCCGACGATCTGTCCTAACGGGATGTCCACGTCGATGTTCTTCAGGTTGTGCACCTTCGCGCCGCGTATCTCGATGGCACGCACTGGTTTTTCGCTCCGCTCCAACGTATTCGCCTCTCCTGACTGCTCTGTTCGCGCCATGTTTTTAAGCCTTGTCGCGGGGGAAGGGCCAGCTTGCCGCTTCCTCGGTGATGTCCCGATGCACGATGCTGACCGTCCTCCCCTGCGAGCGCAGATGCGCGCAGAGCGCCTCGCCGATGACGACGGACCGGTGCGCGCCGCCGGTGCAGCCGATGGCGATCATGAGCCGCCGCTTGCCCTCGTGCTGGTAGAGCGGCAGCAGGTAATCCACGAGCGCGTAAAAGCGCGTGAGAAAGCCATGGGTCTCGGGCCGGCTGAGCACGTAGTCGCGCACGGGCGCCTCCAGCCCCGTATAGGCGCGTATCTCGTGGATGTAGAACGGATTGGGCAGGAAGCGCACGTCAAACACGAGATCGCTCTCGTGCGGTATGCCCCGCTTGTAGCCAAAGGAGAGAATCTCCGTGTGCATCAACCGACTCTCCCCGGGCTCCAAGAGCTCGTCCACGCGGTCGCAGAGCTCGCGCACGCTCATGCCGCCGGTGCTCAGCACGTAATCGGCGCGTTCCCGCAGCGGCTGCAGCATCTCGCGCTCGCCGGCAATCGCCTGTTCGAGCGTCATGCCCTCGCAAAGCAGCGGATGATCGCGCCTCGTCTCCTTATAGCGGTCGATCAGCGTGTCCGTCATGGCCTCAAGAAAGAGTATGGCGACATCGTGCTTGTCCCTGTGCGCGTCGATGGCGGAGCGTATCGCGTCGGCATCAAAGAGCGGGCCGCTGCGCGAATCGACGCCGAGCGCGACGGGCCTGTCCATCTGTGCGCGCTCACAGAGCGAAAACGCCGGATCGAGCAGCATCGGCGGCAGGTTGTCTATGCACTGATAGCCGATGTCCTCAAGATGCCGAAGGACGGTCGTCTTGCCCGCGCCGGACAAACCGGTGACGATCAGAAATCTCACTTGCAGTCGTCCTCCCTTTCGCGCGTCGGCAGCGCCGCGGGAAAATCACAGCGTCTGCGCGTCCTCGCCGATCACGCGCAGCTCCGGCTCAAGCGTCACGCCGGTCTGCTTTTTCACCCGCTGCACGATCTCCTCCATCAATATGAGGACATCGCGGGCCGTCGCCTCGCCGAGATTGATGATGAATCCAGCGTGCTTTTCGCTCACCTGCGCGTCGCCCACGCGCAGCCCGCGAAGGCCGCATTCGTCGATCAGCTTGGCCGCGTATTGCCCATCCGGCCGCTTGAACGCACTGCCCGCGCTCGCGTATTCGAGCGGCTGCTTCTCGCGGCGCTGCCGCGCAAGCTCCGCCATGCGCTTTGTGATGGCCTCGCTGTCCCCGTCTGTCAGGCGCAGCGTCACCTGCGTGACGGCGATGTTCGCGCCCAGCAGCGCGCTGGTGCGGTAGGCGTAATGCAGCGCTTCAGGTTCAAAGGAAACGCTCTTGGCGTCCGTCAGCGTGACCGCGTCGACCCGCGTGACAAGCGGCCCCAATTCCTTTCCAAACGCGCCCGCGTTCATGATCGCGGCGCCGCCAATCGAGCCGGGTATGCCGGAAAGTTCGCTCAGGCCGTCCATGCCTTCCCGCTGCGCAAAACAGGCGCAGGCGTTCATCGAGGCGCCGGCCTGCGCTTTGAGCAGCTCCCCCTCGCGGCGGATATCGGAAAACGCGTCGCCTAGGTGCAGCACCAACCCGCGTATGCCGCCGTCGCGCACCAGCAGATTCGATCCTCGGCCAATGACCGTGACCGGCGCGTCCGATGCCTTCGCCGCGCGCAGGGCGACGGCGATCTCCTCCTGCGATGCGATGTCCACGAGCACCTCCGCCTCGCCGCCGATGCGAAAGGTCGTGTATTCCGACATGGGCGCGCGGGGAATGATGCGTTCCGGGGCAAATCCGGCCTGTACGAGCGATTTGATCAGGGCATCCATGGTTTTCCTCCCAACGTGAAAGGTTCGTTTGCGGCCGCGGGCAGCGGCCATGCTGTCCCCTTATTGTACCCCAAGTCGGCGCTTTGCACAAGCGAAAAATGAAATTCCGGCACGCGCCCCTTCATCCGGTCATGGAGGAGAGGCGGCGAATCCCGCTCGCGCATTTGGCAGCCTTGACGCCGGAACGGTAAAAGTGTATACTGTCTATAAACATTCGTTCAGGGCGGGAGACGGTTCCCCGCGCCCGAGGATTGACCGACAAAACAGCATCGAGGAGGAATGCGATATGAAACCGTTCATGGACGCCGATTTCATGCTCCAAAACGAAACCGGCAAAAAGCTCTATCACGAGGTCGCGGAGCACATGCCGATCTATGACTATCACTGCCACCTCTCGCCCCGCATGATCAGGGAAAACGCCTCTTTTTCAAACGTAGGCGAGCTGATGCTGGGCGGCGATCACTACAAATGGCGCGTGATGCTCTCCAACGGCGTGCAGGACGAGTACATCCGCGGAAACGCCGACTGGTTTGACAAGTGGATGGCGTTTGCCAAGTCGATGAAGTACTGCATAGGCAACCCGATGTTCCATTGGACGCATCTTGAGCTGCGCCGCGTGTTTGGCATCGAGGACATCCTCAGCGAGAAGACCGCGAAGGACATCTGGGACCGCGCAAACGCGCTGCTGGCGACGGACGAATACCGCTGCCGCGGGCTGATCCGCAAGTTCAACGTGAAAGTCATCTGCACGACCGACGACCCGACAGACGATCTGTCCGATCACACCGCCATCGCCAACGATCCGACATGCGACTTCAAGGTCTATCCGGCCTGGCGCCCGGACAAGCTGATCAACATCGACCGCGGCGGCTTCGTCGAATACATGAACAAGCTCTCCCGCGTCTCCGGCATACAGTGCCTGAACCTCGACGCGCTGATGGCGGCGGTCGAAAAGCGGCTCGACTTCTTCCATGCGCATGGCGCGCGTCTGTCCGATCATGCGCTGGACACCGTGCCCTACGCGGTTCCCAGCTCGCACATCGCCGGCGAGGCATTCCACAAGGCCATGAGCGGCGCGCCGCTGACCGAGTCGGAAATCGCTTCCTATAAGACGTACATGTTGGTCGAGCTCGCGCGCATGTACAAATCGCGCGGTTGGGCGCAGCAGTATCACATCGGCGCACTGCGCAACAACAACCCGCGCATGTTCGAAAAGTACGGCCCGGACGTCGGCTTTGACTCGATCGACGATACGTGCATCGCGCAGAATCTGTCGCACCTGCTCGCCGAACAGGACCGCGACGGCAACTTGCCCAAGACGGTTCTCTACTGCCTGAATCCCAAGGACAACTACGTCATCGGCACCATGCTGGGCAACTTCCAGGGCGACGGCATCCCGGGCAAGATCCAGTTCGGTTCCGGCTGGTGGTTCTGCGATCAGAAATACGGTATGCGTGAACAGATGCAATCGCTCGCGTCTTTGGGGCTGCTAGGCCGGTTCATCGGTATGCTGACCGACTCGCGCTCGTTCATCTCCTATCCGCGCCACGAGTACTTCCGCAGGATACTGTGCAATCTGATCGGAGAATGGGTCGAAAACGGCGAATATCCGGCGGATTTCGACGTGCTGCGCGAGTTGGTCGAGGGCATCTGCTACAACAACGCCGTCGATTATTTCGACATGGAGGTCTGACGCCTGCAAGGCAAATAGACAAGAGGAGAGGAAAAAGAGATTATGAAGCTTTTTTCGACGCACGACGATATGGAATGGATCGAGCTGGGCAACGGACAGCGGCGCAAGATACGCTCATACAACAAGGACATCATGCTCGTCGAGGTGGGGTTTGACGAGGGCGGCATCGGCGCGCTGCACACGCATCCGCACGCGCAGATCTCCTACGTGCTCAGCGGCGAGTTCGACTATGTGATCGAGGATCAGGCATGGCGCATGGGGCCTGGCGATTCCATCGTCATCGACGGCGGCAAAAAGCATGGGCTGACCTGCGTCAAGGCCGGCACATTGCTGGACATCTTCACCCCGATGCGCGAGGACTTTGTGAAATGACAGCGCGGAGGATCCTGTGAACATTCGCTAAAAAGGCTCATGACAGCCTGCTACCGAAAAGGGGAAAACATATGGACATGTTCAAGCAGCTCTCTTTGATTGGCATCGTGCCGGTCATCGCCATAGACGACGCGCAGGCCGCGGTGCCGCTCGCTCAGGCGCTCATCGACGGCGGTCTGCCCTGCGCGGAGGTCACCTTCCGCACTGCAGCGGCCGCGGACGCCATCGCGCAAATGACGCGGGCATTCCCGCAGATGCTCGTCGGCGCGGGCACTGTGCTCACATGCGAGCAGGTCGACCGCGCGGTCGCCGCCGGCGCCAAATTCATCGTCTCCCCGGGCCTCAATCCCACGACGGTCAAGCACTGCCAGGAGATCGGCATACCGGTCTGCCCCGGCACGGCCAATCCCAGCGACATCGAGACTGCGCTCAGTTTGGGCCTCAAGACCGTCAAGTTCTTCCCCGCGGAAGCGGCGGGCGGCATCAAATACATCAAATCGATCGCCGCGCCCTATGTCGATGTGACGTTCATGCCCACGGGCGGCATCAACGAAAAGAACCTCCTTGACTATCTCAGCTTCAAGAAGGTTCTCTGCTGCGGCGGCAGCTTTATGGTGCCCGGCGACGCCGTCAAGGCCGGGGACTGGGACCGCATTCGCGCGCTCACATCGTCCGCCGTGCAGCTCATGCTGGGCTTCGAGCTTGTGCACGTGGGCATCAACAGCGCGGACGATGCCGAGGCGAAGGGGACGGCCGACAAGCTGTGCAAACTGCTGGGCTGGCCGCTCAAGGACGGCAGCAAGTCGTTTTTTGCTGGCACGGGCATCGAGGTCATGAAGATGCCGTTCTATGGCGAAAAGGGCCACATCGCCATCGGCACGCACTTCGTCGATCGCGCCAAAGCATATCTGGAGCGCCAGGGCGTCGCATTTGACGAGGCTTCCGCCAACATCAAGGACGGCCAGCTCAAGGCCATCTATTTAAAGGACGAAATCGCCGGCTTCGCCTTCCATCTCGTGCAGCGGTAATCGCCGACAGGTGTAAGGCGGCTCAAACGAACATAGCGCAAGGCCGCGTGGAGCTTTTCCGCGCGGCTCTTTGCATCTTCACTTTGGCGATGAGGACGAATCTTCAAAGGGAAACGCGGTCAGCGCTATGCGCCCCGCTTTGGGCTTTCCTGCGGCTTTGCGATTCTCCTTGCGCGTGTTTTTTCAAGCAGACGCCGCAGACATCCGCCCAGCGCGTCCTGCGCGGCACGCACGACGAGCGGCAGCAAGAGCCCAGACAGCACGTAGATCAGGTTCATCTCTGTCCGTCCGCCCGGCGCGTACATGTAGTTGCCCTGCGTCCTGAACGCGCGCACGCTGAAATCCGCCGCGCCCAGTCCCAACGCGTTTAGCGCCAGGAACACGCAGTTCACCGCGAAAAATCCCATGTAATGGTGCATCATGATGTCATAGGTATGCCGCCCGATTGAGAGGGCCAGACGGCTTTTCTGCACAGCGGGCCCGATCAGTCTCGCCACGCGCAGCCAGAACGCGATGGCCAGCGCGCCGCCCGCGTATACGCCAAAGGCGTCGCACACAAAATAGGAGCAGTCCGAGAGCAGGTAGGCCAGGTTCTCGTAGCGCAGGCAGAGCAGCACGCGCAGCACGGCGATGCAAAGCAGCCAAGGGACCGTGGGCAGATGGTCATGCCGCTCAAGGCAGCGCCGATAGAGCACGCCGCCCGCGTAGCCCGGCAGAAGGATCAGCGTGCGCAGCGCGAACAGCGGCAGAAAGCCACTCTTTCCCGCGTAGAGCGCCTGCACGCAGAGCGCGCCGGGAATCAGGCAGAGCAGGAACGTCACGCCTTCCCTGTCGCCCCACAGCTTTGATGCGCGCCGCACGAGCATGTACAGCGCCTGAGACAGAAACAGCGGGAATACGAACCAGGAGCCGAGGTTATAGACGAAGTGTTCTCCATCGGTGAGTGGCGCGAGCAGGAGCGTGTATGCCGACAGCGGCTCGCCGAGGGTGAAGCCGAAAAAGCGCCGAAGCAGGGCAGCGCCGACGCCGTAGACCAGGTTCCAGGCGTACAGCGGCAGCAGCAGGCGCTTTGCGCGGTGGAGCAACTCCCGCAGCGGATGTTCCTGCGCGCCGTCGTGAAAGAAATAGCCCGCGCAGAACGCGAAGAGCATCAGATGAAACGAGTAATAGCGAAACAGCCCATCCAGGTCGAAGAAGTTGCCTAGCGTCGTGTGGCCGTCTACGACGAACACGATGGCCAGCAGATACAGCGCGCGCATCGTCGCGTTTTCGGCAGACTCTCGCATACGCATTCCCCCTCACAGCGGCGATGCAGTCCCGCTTTCATTATACCATGACGGTGCGTCAAAACAAGGCGCGGACGCGGCATTTTGCCGGTTTTCCGTCATATTTCATCAGAAGTTTGAAAATTTTGACCCTGAAGCGAGTGAAAAAGGGAAGATTAGTGTGAAAAATTTGAAAATACATCTTTTTTGTCAGTAGACGTTCCAAAAATCTAACGTATACTAGAAATATCAGGCGACAGTCCGGCAAAAGAATTCAATCGGGTCAAGGGAGGTGTCTGTAATGGTCAAATTTGGCGAGCGCCTTAAAGCCGCGCGAACCGCCAAGCATATGAGCCAGCAGGCGCTGGCTGATGTGATCGGCAAGAGTTTGAACACGGTCGGCCTGTACGAGCGGGGGTTGCGCCAGCCCAGTTTGGAAACACTGTGCCTGCTTGCGGATACGCTGGATGTATCCTGTGACTATCTTCTGGCGCGCACCGAAGCGAAAAAGACGGCAAAGATGTCGGAAAACGGGGATGACGATCTCGCTGTGCGCATTTCCCGCATCGAAAATGTTCTCGGATTGAACTGAGCCGGCCGCCTGAGCCCCTGCTGAGCGGCGCGTCTTGGCAGGGGATTTCGTCGCGGACGCTCTGCGGCAGCCGGCTTTTTCGCGCTGTATCCCATGAATGCGCATGGGCCATCATGGGAGATCGACGATCGGCGGGAAGCGGATCAGGCTTTCCCGTCCCAACGATTGATCACCGCCTGTTCGTCCAAGAGTTCGCTTTTTCTGCAGATCAAGCCGACGCAAGGAGGGAAGAATCCCGCTCTGCGCCGGCTTGTTTGTGTCCATCTCAAAACAGCCCCGTGATCAACCCGTCGTCGGTCACATCGATCTGCACCGCGGCAGGCACCTTGGGCAGGCCTGGCATGGTCATGATGTCGCCGGCCAGCGCGACGACGAAGCCCGCGCCCGCGCTGACCCGGGCAGAGCGCAGGTTCAGCGTGAAATCCTCCGGCGCGCCGAGCTGCTTTGGATCGTCGGAGAAGGAATACTGCGTCTTGGCGATGCAGACCGGCATGTGTCCAAAGCCCTCCGCCTCAAGCTGGGATAGCGTCTTGAGCGCCGCCGGGGTGAAGGAAACGTCCTTTGCGCCATATATGCGCGTGGCGACAGCGCAAATCTTGTCCCGCAGCGGCATATCCTCCGGATAGGTGAACGAAAACGCCGATGGATCCGCCCTGTCGATCTCCTCCATCACCCATCGCGCGAGTTCCCTTCCGCCTTCTCCGCCCTTGGCAAAGACATCGCACAGCGCGACGCGCACGCCGCATTCCGCCGCGGCCTTTCGCACAAGCTCGATCTCCGCGTCGGTATCGCTCGTGAAGCGGTTGAGCGCGACGACCGGCCGAAGCCCCCAGACCTCGCGGATATTGCGCAGGTGGCGGCGCAGGTTCGAAAGCCCGCGCTCAAGCGCGCCAAGATTCTCCTGATCAAGCCCTGATTTGACGACGCCGCCATGGCTCTTCAGCGCGCGCACGGTCGCGACGAGCACGACGGCGCTTGGCTGTATGCCGGCCATGCGGCACTTGATATCGATGAACTTTTCCGCGCCCAGATCCGCGCCGAAGCCCGCCTCCGTGACGACGATGTCGCCAAGGCGCAGCGCGGTCTTTGTGGCGATGATCGAGTTGCAGCCGTGGGCAATATTGGCAAACGGGCCGCCGTGCACGAACGCGGGCGTGCCGGCAAGCGTCTGCACAAGGTTGGGCAAGAGCGCGTCCCGCAGCAGCGCCGCCGCGGCGCCCTGTGCGTGCAGATCGCCGACGGTGACGATCTGATCCTCATAGCTCCTCGCGACGACGATTCGGGAGAGCCGCGATTTGAGATCCGCGATCGACGAAGAGAGGCAGAGCGTGGCCATGACCTCACTGGCCGTCGTGATGTCGAAACCGTCCTCGCGCGGCGTGCCGTTCGCTTTGCCGCCGAGACCGTCGACGATGCTGCGCAGCTGCCTGTCATTCATGTCCATGCAGCGCTTGAAGGTCACGCGGCGCGGGTCGATGCGCAGGGGATTGCCCTGCTGTATGCTGTTGTCGACCATGGCGGCGATCAGGTTGTTGGCGGCGGTGACGGCATGCATGTCGCCGGTGAAATGCAGATTGATCTCCTCCATCGGGACGACCTGCGCGTAACCTCCGCCCGTGGCGCCGCCTTTGACGCCAAACACGGGACCCAGGGATGGTTCCCTCAGCGCGAGGCAGACGTTTTGCCCTTCGAGCGCGAGCGCGTCGGCGAGGCCGATGGACACCGTGGTCTTGCCCTCGCCCGCGGGCGTCGGGTTGATGGCGGTGACGAGCACGAGCTTGCCCTTTTGCGGGCGGGAAGAGAGCGCTGTGTAATCGACCTTTGCGATATAGCGTCCATAATGTTTAAGCGATTCGAGCGGTATGCCCGCCTTTTTTGCAATTTCATCGATCGGCTTCATCGCACAGGCCTGCGCGATTTCGATATCGGTTGGCATAAGTCCTCCTTCTGACGGCGTGTACCCTTGCAGCGCTTCCATTATAGAGCAAATGGATGCGCCGCGCAAGTCGGGAATTGACCGCGTTTCTCCGCGCATAAAA
>CAYUZP010000017.1:0-7458 GCA_964449655.1 uncultured Oscillospiraceae bacterium | reverse complement strand
TCCGAAGACGCGCCGCGGACGGGCTCAAGCGATGTTTCAGCGGGAGACCACGGTTTGCGCCCACGCGTCAAACCCCTGTGGGTTCGCGTCGTAAAGCGTGCCGGTGCAGTCTGTCGCGCCAGCGGTCAGCGCGAGGATGCTCTCGCCCAGCGCGCCCTTTGCGACGGTGACGAGGGACGCTGCGCCATCCCCATGCAGCAGCGCCTGCGCGAGGGAGAGCGCGGCCGCGCGGCGATCGGGATCGTTCCAGCAGGCGCGAGAAAATGTGAGGCCGAAGCTCGGCGTTCCCGCGACGGCCGTGCGCTGTTCACCGTCCATGCCGGGGACATTGACGACGATGACCTGTTCGCTGTGCTCGTCTGGGATGCGAAAAGCGAGGCCGTCCGTATCAAAGCGCATGGCGGCATTGCCTGCGATAAACAGGCTTTCGGCTTGCGCGTCGGTGGTCAGCGCCGTGCCAAACGCGCCGGCCTCTTTGAGCGCTTGAAGGGCGTTCTGCGCGCCGGTTTTTGACTCCTCCGTGCCATAGACGTCAGCCGGTGCGCCCATCAGCGCGGCACAGTCGAGTGTGATTTCGGCAAAGTCCCCCAGCGCGTTGGCGATCGGCGTGATGCCCTGCGCGCTGAGCGTCTTACAGGCGGCGAGCAGTTCATCAAACGTCGCGGGAACGGTGAGACCCGCCTGGCTGAGCACATCGCGGTTGACATAGAGCGCTTCCCAGTTAAGGCGCACAGGCAAGAGCAGTATGCTGCCGTCCGCCTCGGCCATGGAGGGGAATACGCGGGCACCGAGTTCGGGCGCGGCATCCGCGATTTCCTGTGCGGATACGACCATTTGGGAGGTCAGGCCTGTGCCGACGGGGACGATGATGAGATCCGCCTCGCCGCGCTGTATCTGTGCCTGCAGGCCGGTCAGCCAGTTGCCGTCGGTCAGGCCCGAGTAATCCTCGACGACGTTTCCTGAAGCCGATTCCCATTGCGTGACAGCGTCCATGTAGGCCTGCGCGGCAAAGTCGGCGTCGGCAAAGGGGGTAAACGTGTGCAATGTGACGCCCGCGGCGAGCGCGCCGGAGCACGGCATGAGCAGCAGCGCGCACAGCAGGCAGATGATCGATTTGCGCATTCAAATCCTCCTCACATGGGTCAATAGGTGGAGTGCAGCGTGGGGTGTAAGCGATGGGATCGCAAACGCCTAGCCGTTTTACAGCGCGAGATTGACCGCGCGCTGCAGCGCCTTCCTTGCGAGCGGTGCGGCGACGCTGCCGCCGCTTCCGCCGTTTTCGACCAGCACGCACACGGCATATGGCGCGTTGTCATTGGTGATATATCCGACAAACCATGCGTGCGAATCCGCGCCGCCGATCTCGGCGGTTCCCGTCTTGCCCGCGACGACGTATCCGTTTTCCATCGCGGCGCGCGTGCCCGTGCCCAATCGCACGACATCGATCATGTCCTTTTCGATCTCGCGGGCGACCTGTTCGCTGAGGATTCGCCGTCCATTGTCCCGCGTGGGCAGCGCGCGTTGACTGCCCTGCGCCGTCGTGATCGACCGCAAAAGCCTCGGCTCGACCATCACACCGTCGTTGGCGATCGCGCTGACGATGAGCGCCATGTGCATCGGCGTGGCGAGCACGCGTCCCTGCCCGATGGCTGACCAGGCGAGATCCTCCGCGCTCAGATCGTCGATCGGATAACTTGAATTGTACACGATGAGATCATCGAACAGGAAATTTTGATTGAAACCGAACGCCTCGGCCGTCGCGCCGAGCAGCGGATATCCCAATTCCTGCGAGAGCGCTGCGAACGTCGTGTTGCACGAGTAGACGAACGCCTGCGAGAGCGTCTGCACGCCGTGTGCCGTGTTCTCCGTCACGGAATAGTTGCCGACGGGGTAATAGCCCGTGCAGTTGAACGCGAAGTCGTCAAGGTCCGTCAGGTTTGTCAGTGCCGAGGCCATGGTGACGATCTTGAATGTCGAGCCGGGCGGATAAAGCCCCTGCGTCGCGCGGTTGATCAGCGCGCCCGCCGACTCATCCGCGAGCGCCTCGTCCATATGCAGCGGATCGAACTGCGGCATGGAGACCATCGCGAGGATCTCGCCGGTCTTGTAGTTCATCACGACGACTGCACCCTTTTTGCCCGACGGGAAATCCTCGCTGATGTGCCGACACAGCTGTTCGGAAATCGTCAGACTGATATCGTCTCCGCGCTGCGGGGTGCCCGTAAACGCGTCGATGAGCCTTTCAAACACGCTGGACTTGAAGCCGAGCAGGTAGGGCGCGTGGAATGTCTCCACGCCGGTTGAGACCGTACCGCCGCTGTCGCCTAGCACGTGAGAGACAGCCCTGCGCGTCTGTTCGCTGTTGTTGTAGCGCCGCATGCCCGCATCGTCCGTGTGCGCGAGCACGGTGCCCGACCTGTCCGTCACGGTGCCCATGATCACGCGCTGCTTTTGGCTCGTGATGCGCGGATTGTAGGGATTGGACATCCAGCGTCCGCCATAAAAGAACACGGAGTAGCAGAAATACGCGCCGACGACGGCGAACACGGCGAGCAGCAGGATCAGCATCATGCGTATGCGGCGTCTTAAGACTTTGATAAGATCGCCTCCTCCATGTCCTCCTGTGCGCGCGCGGCAACGCCGTGCAGTATGCCGATCATCGCCATGCAGGAGATGAGCGACGAGCCGCCGTAGCTGAGGAACGGCATGGTCACGCCCGTCAGCGGGATCATCTTGATGACGCCGCAGGTGATCATGAGCGTCTGTATGGCGAGCATCGCGAGCACACCGCTGCCCAGCAGCATTTCAAAGGAGCGCCGCGCGCGGCAGACCAGCGTCACGCCGCGCACGATCAGCAGAAGATACACGCAAAGCACCAGCAACCCGAAGATCGTGCCCATCTGCTCGCAGATCACGGCGAATATGAAGTCGTTGTAATACGCGGGGATCTTTTCCGGCGTGCCCTGTCCCAGGCCCACGCCAAAGAGTCCGCCGGAGCCTATGGCCAAAAGCGCCTGAATGATCTGATAGCCCTTGCCGAGTGGGTCGCTCCAGGGGTTGCGCCACATCGCCACGCGCACTTTGACGTGCGCGAACATCTTATAGCCCAATACGGCCGCCGCCGCGCCGCCGCCCACGCCGAGCAGCGTCAGGGGCATGTTGCCGCAGGCGATGTAGAACATGACAAGCGTTGTAAGATAGTAGATCAGCGCTGTGCCAAGGTCACGCTGCAGCATCAGCAGGACCAGGCATGCGCCGCAAAACAGTATCGCGGGCAGCATCTGCCATACCGTCCGATGCGCGCTAAAATAGTAAGCCAACGCGAGCAATACGGAGAGCTTGACCAGTTCACTCGGCTGAAACGAGCCTATTCCGGGGATGGAAACCCAGTTTTTCGCGCCGTTGTTCCAGCTGCCAAAGCCCAGCGGCAGCAGCAGCGCGATGATGCCCAGCACCATGGCGAGCATGGTGAGCCCCTTCCATCGCCGCTTGCTGACGACGATGCCGTCGACGATCAGCATCGCGATGAGCCCGATGACATAGAAAGCCGTCTGCCGCACGCCGCGCTGTGTGGACACCGTGTAGAGGATCACGATGCTGACGCCGCACAGGAAGTTGGTCAGCGCCATGATCAGCGGATCGATGGGCAGATGACGCGGCAGGAAGAGCGCGGTGAGCAGCGCGAGCGGCGCGATGGTCGCGAGGATGTACAGCGCCTTTGTGTCCATCTGCCCCTCGTTTCTGCTGGCGGCGAGGAGCAGTCCTCCGGCCTCAAAGAGCACGGTGAGCAGCGTGATGACCGTCACCGGCATACCGACGGATCGGCTGACGGCGCGCTTGCGGTCGAGCTCCTCCTCCCTGCGCACTTGGGCGGAGCGCTCATCCCCCGCGCGGAGCGCCCTTGACCGGGCCTTTGCCTGCCTTCGCGTCCCTGGGTCGTCGATCTCGTCAACGTCCGCTTTTTCCAAAGTCGAAGGGGCGGGCTTCCATTTGGCGTCGAGCGCGCCGTCCATCTCGCGCTGCTTCTTCGCTTTGAAGATCGCCATGCCGTCACCTCCGTCCGCGTCCGGCCTGATCGCCGCGCTGCGCCTCTTTCCTGCTTGTCCGCGTCCTGCCGGAGTTTCTTGATCTGTCCCTGCTGTTTGCCGAATTTTTTTCAGCCTTGATTTCGGATTGGCGCTGCCTCTCGGTGAGGCGCTGCTCGTGGCGCTCTTCGTTTCTGCCCGGCCCGCCGATGCCCTCGCCGTGGCCCGAGCGCGCGCGTTTTTGACGGGCAGGCGTGACATAGGGGCCGTCCATCGGGCGTTCATGCCGCGCGTTGTGGATGTGCAGCGTGAAGGACAGTTCGCCCAAGCGCAGCTCCGCGCCCTCGCCCATCACCGCCTCGTCGCCCGCCTCGACGGGCACGCCGTCCGCATGAAAGCCATCGCTGTGCAGCGCGGACAGGTGCATCTCGCCCTGATCGAACCAGAAGAAAGCGGAGCGCATGTGAATCTTGCGATAGGGAATGCGCACGTCACAGCGATGCGCAAAGCCCAACGTGCCCTCATAGGGCAGCGGGATCTCCTGGCCAGGCGTAAAGCGCTTGCCGCCCGAGGAACGCACGCGCAATGTGCCTGCCGCGCCCAGCTGGGGAAGGCGCTGTGATATGCGTCTGCACAGGCGCTGATCGGAGAGGATCTTCCTTGCCGCCATGATCACGATGATCGCGATGATCAGCGCGCTGAGATAGCCATAGCTCTGAGAAGCCACCCGATACCATGCGTCCGTCACAGGCTGCGCCTCCTTGTCCCGCCCGCGCAGGCGGTTTTGTCATCCGTTCCGATTATACCATAGAACGAGCGAATGCGCTACTTTTATCCCTTGGCCGCGCGCATTTTTAGACGCATGTTTTTGATCGCGGACGGGAGCCGCGGATACATGCCGCCTTGTACAGTGCCCATGGCGGGACGGCTTTTGACCACCGGCCACAGACTCATGTTTCAGCGCTCCGTTTTTGAGATAAAAATAAGGAAGGACTTCATCGGATTCGGCGAACATCGTTGACAGTTCGTGCGGGCAGGTTGTATACTCTTGTTAACGAGTCAATCGCAGACGCGCGCTCGCCGCGCCGTCCGCAAATCGGCGGAAATGGAGGGAATCCTATGGAGCAACTCAATTACGACGTGCTGGCCAGATCAAATTACGACGGATACATCTTGAGGGACGCGCCTGAAAAGGTGCTGCAGTTCGGCGAGGGCAATTTCCTGCGCGCGTTCGTGGACGATTTCATCGACATCGCCAACGAAAAGGCGGACTTTAACGGCAAGGTGGTCGTCGTGCAGCCGATCGGAACGGGCCTGGCCGAGATGATCAACAAACAGCAGGGCCTGTATACGCTCTATCTGCGCGGCAGCGAAAAAGGCCGCAAGGTCGATGAAAAGCGCGTGATCTCGGCGATCAGCCGTGCGCTGAGCGCGTACAGCGATTGGGACAAAGTGCTGCAGGTCGCGCGCAGCAAGGATCTTTCGATCATCGTCTCCAACACGACGGAGGCGGGCATCGTGCATGACGACGTGAGCGCGTTTGACCAGATGCCGCCCACGTCCTTCCCCGCAAAGCTGACGCGCGTGCTGTTTGAGCGCTATGAGGCGGGGCTGCCGGGCGTTGTGATCCTCTCATGCGAATTGATCGACAACAACGGCCGCGAGCTGCAGCGCTGCGTCAATCAATACATCGACGACTGGAAACTTTCGGATGATTTCAGGACGTGGGTCAACGGACAGAACGTGTTCTGCTCCACGTTGGTGGACCGCATCGTGCCGGGCCGCATCCGTGACGCACAGGAGCTTCAAAAGCTGCACGAGCAAAACGGTTACGAGGATCAGCTTTTGGACGTGGGCGAGGTCTTCGGCGTCTGGATCATCGAAGGGCCGCAGGAACTGGAGGACAGCCTTCCGTTCAAGCGCGCGGGCGTGCCGGTTCAAGTCGTGCCGGACGTGACGCCATACAAAAAGCGCAAGGTCCGCATACTGAACGGAGCGCATACGGGCTTCGTGCTGGGCGCATACCTCGCGGGCTTTGACATCGTGCGCGACTGCATGCACAACGAGACGATCCGCGGCTTCATGAACAAGATGCTCTATGAGGAGGTCATCCCCACATTGCCGCTGGATCGGCAGGATCTGATGGCGTTCGCATCCGCGGTGGAGGACCGCTTCAACAACCCGTTCGTCAACCACGAATTGATGAGCATCTCGCTGAACTCGACCTCGAAGTGGAAGGCGCGCAACATGCCGACGCTGCTTGACTATGTGGCGCAAAACGGCCGCCTGCCCGTGTGCCTGACGATGAGCCTCGCCGCGTACATCGCCTTTTACACGAGCGATATGCAGGAATTGACGGACGCGGGCCTCGTCTGCAGGCGTCCCGCGGGCAACACATACACGGTGTCCGACGACCGCACCGTGCTCTCGTTCTACTGGGCGCACCGCGGGGACGACGATGCCTCGCTGGTGCACGATGTGATGTGCAATCAGGACATGTGGGAGCGCGATCTGACACAGATCGAGGGACTTGAGGCCGCCGTGCTCAAGGACCTGCGTGCGATCCGCGAGCAGGGCGCCGAGGCCGCGATGAAGGCCTGCCTGTGAGCTCAAAACGGCCGGGAGCCTCTCCTGGCCGCTTTTTTAAAGACAAAAGCGCGCTCATCAAGCGGCGCGCGCGGCCTATGAACCAAGGAGACTGGCTAAACATGAATACGATTAAAATCGCGGATCGCGACAATGTCGCCGTCGCGCTAGAACCGCTCAAAGCCGGCGAAACGCATCAGGGCGTCACCCTTCGCGAGGACATCCCCGCGGGACACAAGTTCGCGCTCATCGACATCCCCGAGGGCGGGAACATCATCAAATACGCGTTCCCCATCGGCCACGCGACGCAGCCCATCGCAGCCGGACAATGGGTGCACACGCACAACGTCAAGACCAATCTCTCCGGTATGCTCGAATACCAGTACAACCCGCATCCCTGCGCGCTGCCCGTCGACCGCGAGGCGACGTTTGAGGGCTACGTGCGCGCGGACGGCCGTGTGGGCATCCGCAACGAGGTATGGATTGTAAACACGGTCGGCTGCGTCAACGGCACGGCCAAAACGCTAGAACGCCTGGCAAACGAGGCCTACGGCGACCGCGTGGACGGCATTCACTGCTTTTTGCATCCCTACGGCTGTTCACAGCTGGGGGAGGATCATCGCAACACGCAGAAGCTCCTCGCCTCGCTGGTCCGCCATCCGAACGCGGGCGCGGTGCTCGTGCTGAGCCTGGGCTGCGAAAACAACAACGTCACCGAGTTTCAAAAGGTGCTGGGAAAGACGGATCCCCACCGCGTCAAATTCCTGGTGACGCAGGAAGTGGAGGACGAGATCGAAGAGGGGATGAAGCTGCTTGACGAGCTGACGGCGTATGCCTCGCAGTTCAA
>CAYUZP010000016.1:12074-21385 GCA_964449655.1 uncultured Oscillospiraceae bacterium | reverse complement strand
GAGCCGACCGTAGAGCCGACTGCGGAACCGACCGCGGAACCGACCGCGACGCCAACGGCAGAGCCGACGGTAGAGCCGACCACAGAGCCGACCGCGACGCCAACGGCAGAGCCGACCACAGAGCCAACGGCAGAGCCGACCGCAGAGCCGACCGCAACACCTGTTCCGACCGCGATACCGATGTCAAGCGCGACACCGGCTGCGACACAAGAACCGGCGAGGCCGCAGCGTGCAGCGCAGGAGATACGAGCGCCGTGGGCCTTTGATTTAACAGATACGGATGGTTATGTGCACATCGGCGCATCCGCAGAGGATGAATATGCCGAGCCGTTCGTCGTCGCGCGCCTGGAGCCGTCGCAAACCGATACCGCTGTGCGCATCGTCACGGATTATTCCGTCGACACGACATACGTGAAGAGGACGCTGCAGTTTGGCAGCCATGTCGACGGGGACAGCGAACGCCCGATGACCGCCGATGACCTCATCGATACGACGCCCTTCTGGCAGAATGAGACCACCTGTGTGGCGATTCCGGGTCAGCAGCGCGCGGTCATGGAGACGGCGGAATACGCGCGGGCAACGACATTGACGCGGGAAGTCGAATGGCTCACGTGGGATGAGATCGCCGGCAATACAGCGGAGTTCACACTGCGCGACGGCGAGGGATTGCTGCTGAACATCCACCCAGGCGCGAGTTACCGTGTGACTGAACAGGGGATGCGCGAGGAGGGCTTCCTGCTCGGTAACGCGGTTCAGGAAAACGAATTCAGTGGCGTACAGTATATCCTCAACGATTCAAATGCGCTGAACGGCAGCGAGATCCTCAACGCCTGGCGCGTGATCACACAAGGCGATGCGCAGGAACATCAGGACTGCAGACGCTTCCCAAACGGACCGGACGAATACAAGGGAGACGTAGCCGTCCTGCACTGGAAAGTCAATGACGCCCTGCAGATGGATGACAGCTCCGCGGATGACATGACGCTGCTGTCCAAAGCGCGCTTCGCAGTCGGAGAGAGCGGGGAACGCGTATATTCCATCTACGGCAATGCGAATGGCGTGCAGGAAGCCGTCCATTACCTGAATGAAGGCAGGCCCTCGTCGCTCGTGATCTCGAACTGGCTGGAATCCTCCGACAACGCCAGCGTGGAGAAGGACGATATGGAACGGGTGTTTGCGTACACGCTCTCCTTGACGGACAGCGACGGCGAGACGCCGCTGAACGTGACCGTTCCCTATGTGATCACAGGCATGGAAAGAGGAGAGACGGTCACCCTTGAAAGCGGCATGCTGCTGGCCAATGGCGCAAGCGCGCAGGGGGATTCGAATATATCGGCCGTTAGCGATGGTAAGTGGCATTTCACCCTCAAAGCCGATCAACAGCTGATCGTCAGCGACATGCCGCAAAAGGCTTATGCCTATCAGGCGGTGCAGGAGGCGTCTTCCGGCTTCGTTGGGAGCGGATCTCCCAATGGGACGCGGGGCAGGGATCAGACCGTGACCATCAAGGGTTCCGTCAGCGATACGGATCGCGGCGCGGAACTCGCCACATTCACCAACAGGAAGACCGTACGCACAGTGCTGTCGACGGATGGCGAAATCGATGTCAAACTGTGGGTGCTGCTGGGTGTGGCGCTCGGCATCGATGTGATCCTCACGATTGTGTTCATGGTGAGAAGGCGTAAACGCAAGAATGCGAACTGAACATGGATGCCGATTGGCCTTCAATTTGGACAATCACAGCCTGTTTTGGCGTCGTCTATACTCGTCGCTTTTTGTCAGCACAAGCCAAAGCGAAATCGTCTTTCCTCCTCGAAAGGGGAGGGAAGACCGTGATCGTTTGTTTTGAATCATCATCACAATAGCACTACAATTATTTATGGAATATTACTAAATAAGTCGCGACTTTTTGTTGACAGTCGTGGAGTAATTGCGTATAATGATTCTACTAAATGCATTTATACATCATACGTCGAGTTTGAGAGACTGTGCCGCGAAGGCGACGATTTCCTTCTGCAGAGATAAAAAACAGGAAACTGTGGACGCGGTGAACACAGTGCAGCGCCAAAGCGCGATAAGCGTTTCGCTGCGGGAAGCACATCAAGTCAGCGCTGTTTCATTTTGACATGTGGGTGAATACGGTATGGATATGAACGAAACCATCGATTTATATCGGAACAACAATGAGATGATTGTGGATGCTTTTGACCGAATTGTGGTGAACCTGTTTCAGCAGCGACAGACCCACAATTTCAAGTCATTCATGATCTGCAGCTGCAACGCGGGTGTCGGCTCGACGGCCATCGCGATGGAGCTGGCCATCTCTCTGGCTGTGTCCGGCTGGAAGACTGTGCTGATCGACTGTGACCTGCGCAAGGAGAACCGGTATAAGCGCCTCAATCAGAAGGTCAAAAATGGTCTTTCCGATTACATCATCAATCCCATGGATCCGGGCGAAATCCTCTACCCGACAAACTGGCCGGGTCTTGATTACATCGCATGCGGTCATCGGGAGGATGAGACGCCGGTCAAACTGCTGTGCTCGCAGAAGATGAGCGAGCTGACGGCATACCTCAAACAGAACTACGATTTCGTGCTCTTCGATGTTCCGGCGCTGAACAGCGCGGTGGACGCGACGATCGTCGGCACGAAAACGGACTGCACGTTCCTTGTGGTGGCTTCCGAGCAGTCGAAGTTCCACGATCTGGAGACGGCCAAAAAGCAGCTGGAGGACGCGGGCGTGAATATCCAGGGCGTCATCCTGAACAAGGTTCCGCTGGACGATTACCGGCACTATATGGAGGATTACAACTACTTCAGCGACAAGGAGTATCTCAAGCGCAGCCAATACTATAGCCAGAAGGATGGAAAGGACAAGAAGAAACGCGTCTCGCTGGGGGACTTCTTTAAAAAGCTGATGGGCTGCCTCGTGCTGATCTCGATGCTCGTGGGCGTCGGCGGACGCGTTTCGCGCGCGGAACAGTCGACGGGCACTGCGCAGCGCAGCGAGGCGTCGTCCGTGCCCGTCGTGGCGGTGGAAAGCTACAGTGTGGACGGTTCGATCGCGCCAGGGCAGGATTTTAAGCTGACCGTCCGCGTCAAGAACATGGATGCCAGCAAAGAGGCCAGGCAGCTGCTCGTCAGTCTGCACACGGTGAGCGGCGGAATCTACCTGGCGCCGGGGGAAACCAACCAGTGCTATGTGGACAGGCTCAGGGCCGGAGGGACGTACGACTGCGAGTTTTCGCTCCGGGCATCGGACAGCATCGCCGGCGAGGTGACGGCCATCGAGCTTCATTTTCAGTACATGAGCGACGCGGGATCCGGCTCGAACGTGGCGACCATTTCACCCCCCGTGAGCAGGGACTGCAGGGTGGAAATCATATCGCTTGTGACGCCTGAAAGAGCGGTCATCGGCGCAAAAGCGCTGTTCAGCCTGCAGTATGAGAACAGCGGCTCGGCCGAGCTGAGCGCGATCAGGATGCGCATACAGGGCAATATCGTCACAAACGATGAGGAGATCGACTTGAAAGTTCCGGAACCCGGATGGCAGGCCGTCTCTGAAAACAGCATCGTGTTCACGGACGCCGGTTCGCAGGAGCTCACCGTCTATCTCTCCTATGCGGACGAGGAAGGCGTCTGGTATGACGTAGAGCCAAGGCGTGTCGTGACAGAGGTGGTCAACTACAGCGGAGACCGCAATGTCTATGGCACGGACATCACATGGGGAGAAGAGAACAAACAGCTCGTCAAGCGGGAGACCTTTAGGAGCATCGTGCTCAAGGTGCAAAACGACTATGGATACGTGATCCTGATTGCCGCTGTGTTGCTGCTGTTGCACAGCCTGTTGCGCATCGTGTATGAGATCAGGCGCTCACGCGCGGCGAAAAGAGGGAAGACGGAATGAATTTTAACAGGATTGTCAATATCGATTTTCATCGCTGCGCAGTGGGACTTTGGAGGGGCAGGTTTTTCGTGACCCTGATGGCGTGTTTGGGCCTTGCGGCGGGCATCGTGGCAGCGGTGTTTTTTGTGCCCAAGGAAAACGAGTATACGGCGACGGCTTCCGTCTATTGCGCCGCCTATGGCTCCTATTCTGAGTCGGTCAACGGCACGAATGTCATCCGCACCTATTCCGGCATCATCAAGAGTCACCGCGTCGCCGATCGCGCCGCCATGCTGATCGCGGATCCCAACATCACAGGCGACGATGTCTACGAACAGATCGAGGTCGATTCCCTCTACGTGCGCGGTACAACCTATGTGTATGAAAGCGATACGCCGATCATCACCATGCATGCGGTCAGCGAGGATGAGTACATCGCGGTCAGCATCGTCAACGCGGTGGCTGACGCCTTCGTGCAGGAGGCCAATAGCCTCTCCACGGCGGAGGCGATACAGGTGCTGGATTACGCTTATGAGGGCGAATTGACCTACAACGCGCTGCAGACCCGCATATTGGTGATGCTCATTGCGATCATATGCGGCATATTCGCGGGCTGCATCATCATATTGATGAGGGTGCTGTTCACAGACCGTGTCGTCACCGTGAACGACGCGGGGCTCTATGGTCAATTAAATGTCGTCGGAATCATTCCGAGATTTGAATCTTCCAGGAGAACGTGACATGAAAGAGGTATTGAAAACGCTGCTGAAGTGGCTGTTGGTGGCATTGATCGTCTTCATGATCATAGGCTTTGATCACCGGCTGGAGACGACCGTCTATGACTACACATCCACGAAGATCCCGGAGGAATTCGAGGGATTTCGCATCGTCCAGATCTCTGATTTTCACCTGAAGGAATTTGGCGAGCAGGAACAGACGCTGATTGAAGCGATCAAAGGCTGCGCACCGGACATCATCGTCATGACGGGCGACATCGTGGATGAGGATCACGAGGACATCACCCCGTTGGCGCAGCTTCTTCAGGGCATCAGTGAACTGGCGCCGATCTATTACGTGAGCGGAAATCACGATTTGAGCAAGGACGCTGTGACGCAGTACGACCAGATGCAGGAGCTGTTCGCGGCATACGGCGTGACCGATCTGGACGACAAGCAGGTGACGATCAACAGGCGCAGCGCGCAGATCCGTTTGACAGGCGTCAGATGGCGCTCTAGCTATTTCAGGGACTATATCACGCGCGCGGATCAGGACGTGTTCAACATATTGCTCTACCATGGCGGGGATTACTTTGAGCTTCTTTCGGGCTATGGATATGACCTGCTCTTTGCAGGACACCTGCACGGCGGCGTGGTCAGGCTTCCTTTCGTGGGCGGCCTGTTCAACAACGACAGGACGCTGTTCCCGGAGTATGACGCGGGCGCTTTCGAGACGAGGAACATGAGCATGGTGCTCAGCCGCGGCCTGGGCGACTCGTGGCTGCCCAGGTTTTATAACCGTCCGGAATTGGTCTGCGTCGAACTTCACGCCCAGGTGGAGGAAACCGAGTGAAAGGGATGAACGCGGATGGAAGGCGTTCCTAAGACAACCGTGGCACATGTCGGAGGCGGACTGTGCAGCGGCGGTACGGAGATGGTCGTATACAGATACATCTCCCATATGGATCCGGAGCTATACAATTGGATCTACATCGTATACAACCCTCCGGAAGAACGTGTACGGCGGATGTTTGAAGAAAAGGGCTTCAAAATTTATCAGGTAACCCGAAAAAAGGAGAATTTTTTAAAGAGCTGCTGGGAAGTACTGAAGATCCTGCGGGAAAACCATGTGCAAATTGTGCATGCTCATATGACGATTATGAGTTTTGTGCCCAATATGATGGGCATGCTTGTCGGAGTGAAGACGAGAATTGCTCATTCTCACAGCGTCGTACGATCCAAGGGCATCAAGATACCTATCTATTGGCTTTGCAAGAAGTTGAGTACATGGTTCGCAACCGCGCGATTTGCCTGCACCGAGGAAGCTGCGCGATATCTCTTTGGGGAAAAAGGCGCGCAGAGCGCCGTGATCATGCACAACGCGCTGGATTATGAAATATTTCGCTTTGACGCCGCGGTTCGCGAGGAGATGCGCAGCGTGCATGGCCTTGAAGGATATGTCGTGCTGGGGCATGTGGGCAGGTTTGTTGAGGTGAAGAATCATGAATTTTTACTGCGCGTCTTCGCTGAATATCGGAAACAAAATGAAAATAGTCGGCTTGTGCTGATCGGGGATGGACCGCTGCTGGAACGGACAAAGACTTATGCGAATGAATTAGGGCTTGCACAGAGCGTGATGTTTGTGCCGCCCACGAGTGAGGTTAACCGATGGTATATGGCGATGGATGTGTTCGTATTTCCTTCATTATATGAAGGGTTAGGCTTGGCTGCAGTGGAAGCGCAGATTGCAGGACTGCCCGTCGTCATGTCTTCCCATCTAACGGCTGAAAGCGCCCTTTCGGACAATGTACAGCGGGTGAGCCTTGAAGAGAGCGCAAGCGAATGGAGCAAGCGAATTGGCGAGGCGGTTGCGGGTGGGCGTACTGGCGACGTGCACGAGGAGCTGACGCGGCGCCATCTGAACATCGAACAGGAAGCGGTAAAGCTCGATCACTTTTACCGGAAAGGGGTTTGGGGGTGACGAAATGAGGGATTGTCCGGCGATCAGAGCGAGTTCATGATGTAGCCGCTTTGTGGGCTGTCCATCATGGACTGATTCATCGATGCACTCCTGCAGCGGAGTTCTCAAGGTGTCGGTTCAATGCTTTGATCAAACGAATGTGTTATCTTCACAGCGGGATGCCGAATGGATGGCGTTGTCCATTTGGAATCGCGTGATGAGGTGTAAAGACGATCATCGCGCCATTGCATGGAGAAATGTATTCCTTTTCCCGATGCCGGACGTGAGCATGGAAATGTGAGGCTTGCATGATCATCAATGAGCGTGCGCGCCGGTCGATCCGCAACGTCATCCGCGTGGCTGGCGCACATATAAGCCGAATTGCAACGACATTTGTTCTCACGTTGCTTTTGCCAAAACTCTTGAGCGAAGAGGAGTATGGCTACTGGCAATTGTACTTGTTTTATTGTTCCTATCTGTGCTATTCGTCCTTGGGTTTCAGCGAAGGCACGATGCTGAAATATGCAGGTGAAAATTACAGGGAGCTTGATGGGCGTTCATTGAGTTCGCAGTTTTGGAGCCTCGCTGTATATGAAGCGCTGTTTGTCGTGGTGGCGTTCTTTCTGGCCAACGTGATGCTTGGCGGATCGAGGACATTTTTAGCCATAGCGTCCGCTCTGGCCTATATCTTGCCACAGGTACTGCGAAGTCACCTTCAAATCATCCTCCAGGCAACGCGCCGCATATCGGAATACGCAAGATGCTATACAGGGGAAAGACTGCTTTACTTTGCGCTGGTCATCGTGTTCCTCCTGCTGGGTAAACGGGATTTTCGATATTTCGCGGGCGCGGAGACGATCAGCGTTACGCTCACGCTGATCTATGCGGCTTTTCTCTGTCGGGAAGTGACGTTTAAAAAGCCGCTTCCGCTGCGCGAATCCTTCTCGCTGACGCGCGAACTGATTTGTAGCGGTATCAAGATCATGCTTGCCGGCATCGCCGGTCAGCTGATCGTGGGCATCGTTCGCTTTGCCATCGAGGAGCATTGGGGTACCGTCGTGTTCGGCAAGATTTCACTCTCGCTGAGCATGGCGAACATGTTGATCACCTGCATTTCTGCTGTAGGCATTGTGCTCTATCCCACGCTGAGCAGAGCCAATCGAAAGAAGTTGTTTGACTCCTATCTCCCCGCACGCACCTGCTTGGCGGCAGTGATGTACGGTTTGATGCTGTTTTACATTCCAGTGAAAATCATACTCGGATTGTGGCTTCCAAGGTATGCTGAGAGCCTGCACTATCTGGCGATTTTGTTTCCCTTGTGCATCTACGAGACGCGGACGAGCATTCTCGCGTGGACTTATCTGAAGACGCTCAGAAGGGAGCGCGACATCTTGAAGGCGAATGTCAGTATCGTGCTGTTAAGCGCGCTGACGACATTTGTCACCGTGCATATCCTGGGCAGTCTCAATCTGGCTGTGCTCTCCATCATCGCGCTGTATGCCGCGAAAGCTATTTACACAGAGGTTCTGCTGGCGCGTCATATGCCGCTTCATATCGGGTGGAACCACCTTCTGGAAGCTGTGCTGACCATCACTTTCATCGCCTGCAACTGGATGCTGTCCAATGGAATGGCGTTCGTTATCTATCTGACTGCATATCTATTGTATCTGTGTGTCATCAGGAAGAACCTAGTTCAGTCCTTCGCGTTTCTCAGGGAGCTTGTTTCTGAAAGGAAAGTGGGAGCATGAAGCAGCTGAAGCCGAAGATGAGCTTG
Source organism: uncultured Oscillospiraceae bacterium (assembly GCA_964449655.1). Lineage (GTDB taxonomy): Bacteria > Bacillota > Clostridia > Christensenellales > Aristaeellaceae > Ventricola. Next base: position 13,049 of record CAYUZP010000016.1, on the reverse strand, counting down.
ACGATGTTTGACCTACTCAAAGGCTGTATAATGCTCATTATATTGTACTGCCACAGTATGGACAGGTGGGGGGGATTCGCTGATACCCCTTTTAGTAAAGTCATATTCTCGATATCGCTCCCCTGCCTCTTCATAATCAGCGGCTATTGGCTCAACAAACGCGACATAAAGACAGGAATCAAGAACAGTGCGAACTCTTTGCTCAGGCCCTACCTAATCGTCAACGCGATCATTGTCGGCATTGGGTTGATCCATCGTGCAATCACGCACAATCTGCGCGAATGGGTGGAGGAATTTTTATTCCATTCAATATTTGTTTATTCCGGCGGTGGCCGGCTTGGCGCCAGTTGGTGCATCTTTGCTCTGTTTATCGCATGGTGCCTGTATTACCTTGTGATCAACATATCCAATGAAAAGTGGCAAATGATGACTGCCTGTCTGTGTGGGGTGCTTGGCGGGCTGTTGATGCCGTTGCACCTACCCTTTCAAATCAGTCAAGGTCTGGTTACTTTCTTCTACGTATATGCCGGTTACCAGATCAAGAAGAAGAAACTGCTTCAGGCGAAAATGCCGGCATGGAGCTATCTCATCATGCTCGCCGTCTGGGCAGCGGGAACGATCTTTGGCAGCATGGATCTATCAAAATATGACACACAATGTTTCTTATTGAGCATTCCCGGCGGTCTCTGTGGTGCTTTCCTGTTGATGCGCCTCTTCCTGTATTTGAATTCTCTGAATTGGAAACTGCTTGACGCGATTCGCTGGTGTGGACGCTATTCGATGTGGATCCTTTGCATCCATTCTGTCGAAGCTAACATATTCCCATGGAAGATACTCTTTCACTTTGTGCCTAGGGAAACTTTTTTTGGTGGAACGCTGCACTTTGTGCTCCGCTGTATACTCATTTTTACCGTCTGCCAATTGATGATTTTTTTCAAACAGCGCAGAGCAAAGAAGTTGCGGGATGGGTGACAG
>CAYUZP010000016.1:11311-12064 GCA_964449655.1 uncultured Oscillospiraceae bacterium | reverse complement strand
CATGCACTGACTGCGGGAGGATCCCCGATGGTGGTTGGTAAAGATGAGTCCGTAACCGTATCACGAATGATTTAAAGAGATATTGCGATTTCAAATGAGAGTATGGGATCACAGAAACGAATCAATCGGGAGGAAAGACTTATGCTGGAAGAGATCATCGAGATCGCGAAAGAGTATTGCAAAGACGACATCGAATGGAACGCGGACACATCGATCCTGACGGATTTGTCACTGTCATCGCTTGAAATCTTCGATTTCGTATTCAAAGTAGAGAGCCATTTTGGGATACGGTTTACAGAACGGGAACTCGGCGACATCGTGACGATCGGTGATCTGGAGGAAGCTGTCAGGAAGAAGGTGCAGTCAAAATGACAAGCGGTATGAAAAAGGGCGTCATAGGCTTGGCGATGTTTATCCTGCTGCTGTGCATCTGCGCGGCGCATGCGGAGGAGGCCGACACGCCTGTACAGATCGAAATCGTACATGAGGCAGTGATCTATGATGCCTACAACCGGACGGACTTTAAGGGCGAGGGCATCAGTTTTCGGGAGATCAAGAGGAAAGACCAAACGGGCGTGGCGCCGCTGATGGTCGTGCTTCATGGAACTGGCGGCAACAAGGGAACCATGACCGATGCGTCGGTCGCCTTGGCGGACATGGGCTATGTGGCGGTGATGCCCGATCTGGCGGGACATGGCGACCTCATCACACAGACGCCAATGACGATGCTTGACATTATCGAGGAATCCGCCG
>CAYUZP010000016.1:4406-11301 GCA_964449655.1 uncultured Oscillospiraceae bacterium | reverse complement strand
CCGCCGCGAACATTGAAAAAATCGTTTCCTACTATATGGACGTAGAATACGTCGATGCGTCAAACTTCGGCGTCTTTGGATTTTCGATGGGCGGCATGACGGCGCTGTACTATGCCGCGTACAGCGACAAAAGACCCCAATGTGTGCTCAGCATATGCGGAACGCCGGATTTGGGCAGCCTGGTCGATCGGGATGTCATCTTTAACCTGCGGATCAACGGTGAGCGTGTGCCGTTTACCTCGCGCAGGGAGGCCATATTGTTTGGCGCACAATTGATTGAGCATTCATCGGATCAGAACATGGAAAAACTGTTGAGCGTCCCGCTGCTGTTGATCAATGGCGATGCGGATGTGCTCGTCCCGCTTGAGCCGATCAAGGCGTTTGAGGAGAAGGCCAAGGCATACCCCAATCAACTGACGGTCATCATACAGGAAGGCAGGACGCATGATTTTCAAATTGGCGATATGAATTTGCCGGAAGTGAGGAATTTTCTCCAATCGAACCTGCCCGTGACGACGCAAAAATAAGGAGCGCCCGTGCGTGGATCCTGCGGTAAAGGAGCTGAATACGATGTGATGGGGAACATACAGCGACAGGGAAAGCAGATGGCTGTGACGGGGAGCGGACGTCTGCCGGTCTGGCTTTATCTTGCGCTCAAGCGGTGTTTTGATTTTGTTTTTTCTCTAGTATGCCTCATCATCCTGTCCCCTGTCCTTCTGATCATCGCTATCGCTGTTCATGGTATGGACCGAGGCCCTATCATCTATAGGCGGCGCTGTGTTTCCGCAAATGGTTCCTATGATATGCTGAAATTCAGGACAATGGTGATTGACTCAGATGATCTGTACAAATACATGTCGCAGGAACAGATTGTGGAGTATCGTGCCAATATCAAGTTAAAGAATGATCCCCGCGTTACCAAACTCGGTCGTTTCCTGCGCAGGACCAGCATGGATGAACTCCCGCAACTGTTCAACATCCTGCGAGGCGAAATGTCTTTCGTCGGGCCTCGCCCTGTCGTTCAGGAGGAACTTAGATATTTTGGAGAGAAGAGCGCGCTGCTGTTGAGCGCAAAACCGGGCATTACGGGGTATTGGCAAGTTTGTGGACGCAGCGATTGCACATATGAATCGGGTGAGCGGCAGCGCATGGAACTGTATTATGTGGAGCATCGTTGTCTGTCGCTTGATGTGCGCATATTGCTGCGCACGATACCGGCGGTGCTGAGCGCCCGGGGCACATATTGATACAGGATTCAATCCCCCTATGATGATATGATTCTCAATTGTTCAGAGCGCTTACCATTTAACATTATATCATGAGCCGCTTGAAGATGTGGCATGGGAAGTGCTTCGCTTTTCCCGAAGAGTGCTTAGGCAGAGCATTACAAGTCTGCGATGCTCATTGGTGTACAATTCAAAAGAGGTGCGCGATGAAAGCGTTTTTGCTGGCAGCCGGATATGGCACAAGGCTGCGCCCAATCACGGAGTCGGTGCCCAAATGCCTGGTGCCGATTCGCGGTCTGCCGCTGCTTGGCTGGTGGATGATGCTGCTCAGGCGGCACGGGGTCACGCAGGTGCTGGTGAACACGCACTACCTGCCTGAGGCGGTGCGGGCGTTTATACAGGCGTACAATGCGCGGCAAACCGGTTTGACGGTGATCGAGGCGTATGAACCGGAGCTTCTGGGCAGCGCCGGGACATTGCGTCAAAACCGCGATTTTGTGCGGGGCGAGGATGCCTTTCTGATCTGCTATGCGGACAATCTGACGGATGCCAACCTGACAGCCTTCAGGCGATTCCATAAGGCGCATGACGGCGTGCTTTCCATGGCGCTGTTTCATACCAATTTGCCCAAGCAGTGCGGCATCGCGGCGATGGACGAGCACCAGCGCATCGTCAGCTTTGTCGAAAAACCGGAGTGCCCTCAGAGCGATCTCGCCAATGCCGGCATGTATATCGCCGATTCGCGGCTCTTTGAGGCGATCGATCCGGACAGTCGGGATTTGGGCAAGGATGTGCTGCCCCGGCTGATCGGGAACATGTATGGCTGGATGACGGAAGGTTATCTGATTGACATCGGCACGATGGAAAACTATCGGCGAGCGAATGAGGAATGGCCATATGATCATCACGAAGACGCCGCTTCGAATTAGCTTTACGGGCGGCGGAACGGACATTCAGGACTACTACAGAAAGCATGGCGGCGCTGTCGTCAGCACGAGCATCAACAAATATATCTACATCACCGTCAACCCAAAGTTTGACGACAGGATCCGCGTCAGCTATTCAAAGACGGAGATCGTCGATGAGGTCAAGGATGTACAGCATGAGCTTGTGCGCGAGAGCCTGAAATTGGTGGGCGTGAGCCATGGTGTCGAGATCACGTCCATCTCGGATATCCCTTCCGGAACGGGACTGGGTTCTTCCAGCGCGTTTACCGTCGGGCTGCTCAATGCGCTGCACGCCTACACGGGCGTCATGGCTTCCTCGGAGGAATTGGCTCGGGAGGCCTGCCAGGTGGAGATCGATGTCCTCAAGAATCCCATCGGCAAACAGGATCAGTATGCCGCCGCGTATGGCGGGATGAATTACTTCCGCTTTCTTCCTGATGAGCGCGTGGAGAGACATGAAATCGTGCTGGATAAGCGCAGCGCGCGCGATATGCGGCGCAAGCTGATGCTCTTTTACACGAATATGCGGCATAACGCCAACACCATTTTGGTCGAGCAGAAACAGCACGTCGATGAGAAGCTGAAGATCATGGATTACATGCGCGATCAGGCGGGCGAGATGTATACGGAGCTGACGACAAACGGTTTCAACGCGCACTTTGGCGAAGCGCTTCACCAGGGGTGGCTCAGAAAGCAGTCGTTGGCACGAAGCATCAGCAACGGTCAGATCGACGAATACTATCAAAAAGCGATCGACGCGGGCGCGGTGGGAGGCAAGCTGCTCGGCGCAGGCGGGGGAGGTTTCCTGCTGTTCTACTGCGATGAGGAGAAGCAGGATGCGGTAGAAGAAGCGCTGGGGCTGCAGCTGATGGACTTCGATGTTTCCGCGCGGGGGAGTCGGGTGATCTTCTCTGAGTGAGGGCGAAAAGGCGGTCTTTTTAGATCGGGACGGTCTCATCAACCGTCAGGCCGCGCCGCATCATTATATCACCAGGCGGGAAGACTTCATCTTTTTGCCCGGCGCGCCTTATGCGATTCGCTTGCTGAATGAAGCGGGGTATCGGGTGATCATCGTGCCGACTCAGCGCGGTGTGGCCAAGGGCATGATGACGATGGCAGACGTTGCGGATGTCCATCGATATATGGAAGAGGAGCTGGCCAGGCAAGGCGCGCATGTAGACGGCATATATGTCTGTCCGCATGATGTGGGCGAATGCACCTGCCGCAAGCCGGACATTGGTCTGTTCTTGATGGCGGAGAAGGACTTTTGCATCGACAAAAGCCGCTCGTGGATGATCGGCGACAGCGAGACGGACATACAGGCGGGGGAAAGGTACGGTGTGCGCACGCTGCTTTCTAATCGGTTGCTCGAAGCCGTGGAGACGATTTTAAAGCAAGAAAAAGGATGATGGATACATGAAACTGCTCATAACGGGTGGCGCTGGCTACATCGGCAGTCATGTTAACGTTTTACTCAACGAAAAGGGCGTAGATACGATCGTGCTTGACGATCTACGCGATGGACATCCCGAGGCAGTCATCTGCGGCAGGTTTGTTCAGGGAGATGTCGCAGATGCTGCGCTAGTCGATCGGTTGATGCAGGAGGAACATTTTGATGCGGTGATGCATTTTGCAGCGTTCGCATCCGTACCGGATTCTGTCAAACGACCCGCTCGATATTATCACAACAATGTGACCAACATGCAGACTTTATTAGACTGCTGTGTGAAGAACGGCGTTCGGTACTTTGTATTCTCCTCATCTGCTGCCGTGTTTGGAGCGCCGCAGTATTCGCCGATGGATGAGGAACACCCTAAGCAGCCGATCAATCCCTATGGGACAACAAAGCTGATCGGTGAAAAGATGCTAGCGGATTATGAGCGCGCTTACGGCATTCGATACTGCGCATTTCGCTATTTTTGTGCGGCAGGTGATTTGAAGGACGGCCGCATTGGCGAGGCACACAGGCCGGAGACACACCTCATCCCAACGATGATTAAGGCGGCGAGGAGCGCCAAACCTTTTCAAGTATATGGAGATGATTATGACACGCGGGATGGAAGCTGCATTCGAGATTTCGTTCACGTGCTCGACCTAGTGGAAGCGCATAGTTTGGGCCTTCAGTACATCATGGAGAGCGATCGATCGGACTGCTTCAATTTAGGCAGCAATACAGGTTACACAGTGATGGAAATGATCGCGGCGCTTGAGAAGGTCACAGGAAAGCATGTCCCCTATCAGATCGCTGCTCGTCGCGAGGGCGACCCGGCGGCACTTGTAGCATCCAACGAGAAAGCAAGGAGGATTCTGGGCTGGAACCCTGTGCACAGCGGAATAGAGGAAATTCTGCAGGATGCTTGGAACTGGGAAGAAAACAGGGGGTACTGACATGCTGGATTTCAAAGCGAATATGCAGCGCTACATCGATACGGAAATCGCGACGCTTCAAGCGCTGAACCTCGAGGAGATCAACGAGGCGATCAACGCGATTTTGGCAGCGCGCGCACGCGGCGGAACGGTCTACACGATGGGCAATGGCGGAAGCGCCGCCACAGCGAGCCACATGGTGTGCGACTTTGCCAAGGGCACGAGCGAAGCGGTGGGCGGGGAGATGTTCCGCTTTTTATGCCTGAGCGACAATATACCCACACTGATGGCGATTGCGAACGATTTCTGCTACGAGGAGATCTTCGTCTATCAGCTGCGCGGAAGGCTGAGACCTGAGGATCTGGTGATCGCCATTTCGGGCAGCGGCAATTCAGAAAACGTGGTGCGGGCGGTGAAATACGCCAAGGAACAGGGCGTGCCGACGATCGCGATCACGGGCTTTGACGGCGGCAAACTTCGGGCGCTTTCGGATTACCACATGCACGTGAACATCGACGACATGCAGATTTCGGAAGATATTCATATGATATTCGACCACATGCTGATGCGTGTGATCTCGGAAAACGCCGACGCATGTTCAGGCTGATGGCGTTGTGGGAGCGTGAGAAGACGGCGCGGGCGGATTACATGACGTATGTCAGACGCGCGAACGGCAAACATGGGAAAAATGTTCTGGCATCGTGTTCAAGGAGATGGATATGGAATTTTGCCCGATGAAAATCTCTGCCGTACCGATCGAGATTTTAGACCAATTTTCGACGGGAATCAGCGACGGCGCGGCGCTTTAGGCACTGTAAACAGGCAACGGACAGTGATGCGAGGAAGGCTTTCGATGCGTTTTCTTCGTGATCATGCTGCGTATGGCATCGGTTTTTGATGAGGGGGAGGCTGCAGCTGTGAAAAAAACGGCGATCGTCTCATGCTATTTTCATCCGAATTACGGCAGCATGCTCCAGGCGTTCGCCACGCAGATGGCGCTGGACAAACTGGGCGTTGAAAACGAGACCATCGATATCTCCGGTCTGCGTGGGGAAATCGCAAAAGCGAAGAGACGATATTTTGTCAGGGCTTGCCTCACATCGGATTTTCTGTTCACCAAGCTCGGCAAGGCGAAAAATGCGCTCGTGAAGAAGAATGTCAAAAACGCATACACGCAACAAGCCGTTGTCCGCGCTAAACGCTTTGAGACCTTCAGCCGCGAACATTTTAGGCTGTCGTGTGCGTTCTCATCCAAAGCGGAGCTGTCAAGGCAATGCGCGGAGCGCTATGACGCCGTTCTCGTCGGCAGCGATCAGCTCTGGCTGCCCGCCAACATCGCCGCAGACTACTTCACGCTGAGCTTTGTTCCTAGCACCGTGAATTCCATCGCCTATGCCACGAGCTTCGGCCAAAGCGCGCTGCCCAAAGACATCACACAGAAGGCCAGCGCATTCCTTGGAAATATTCGGCATATCGGCGTGCGCGAGGAGTCGGGGCAGAGACTGGTGAAGGAATTGACGGGGAGAAATGTTCCGGTTGTATGCGATCCCGTGATGCTGTTCACGGGCGAGGAATGGGAGAGCGTTCTGCAGGGAGGTGACACGCGGCGCGAGCCATATGTTTTGTGTTATCTGCTCGGCGCGAACCCATCGCATCGCGAATTTGCGAGGCGATTGGCGGATGAGACGGGATGCAAGCTCATCGTGCTTCCGCATATCGAAGAGTATGTCAAGGCGGACGAGCAGGTCGCGGACGAGCTGCTGTATGATGCCGATCCTTTCGATTTTGTCCGTCTGATTCGGGACGCATCTTATGTCTGCACGGATTCGTTCCACGCGACCACGTTTTCGATGTTGCTTTCGAAGCGCTTCTTCACCTTCCGCAGGTTTTCCGAGAACACGAAACAGTCCACAAACAGCCGGATTGATACCCTGCTGAGGATTGCGGGGATCGAAGGACGCATTTTTACGGGAGACGAGGACGTGAAGGCCGCCATGACGGACGAATTGGATGTCAGCGCGATTTGTGATCACCTGGGCAGATTTAGAGAAAGCTCTTATTCGTATTTGAAGAGCGCGCTCCGCGATGAGAAGAGCACAGATCTGTGATTGAAATCAAAGATAAGAAGGACTGCTGCGGCTGCGGCGCCTGCCCAAAGGAATGCATCAGCATGACCGTCGAGGAGGAAGGCTTCCTGTATCCGCATCCGCATGCCGACGGCGCCAAACTGCATAAGCTGCGACCTCTGCGAGCGCGTCTGCCCCATGCTGAATCCTGAGAAAGAGCGGTCTTTTGCGCATCGTTCCTATCTCGTGCAGAACCGGGATGAGCGCGTGTTGCGCGAGAGCACTTCAG
>CAYUZP010000016.1:1267-4306 GCA_964449655.1 uncultured Oscillospiraceae bacterium | reverse complement strand
CGGCGTCGTCTTTGGCGCGGCGTTTGACGAGCGGCTACACGTGGCACACCGCTCCACTGGCACTGTCGAAAGTCTCGGCGATTTCAGAAACAGCAAGTACGTGCAGAGCGACAAGAGCCCAAGGATGTTCGATGCGATTGAGGAACAATTCTTTTGTATACCGACCGAACCCGATCGCGCTTGCGCTACCTCCTACGAGATGACCGGCAGCGTGACCATGAACAAAAAGCGCGAGGATCTCTTGAACAAGTGGTTTCCCGTGCGCCTTAAACATCGCGCGGTTAACCTCTGCCGCGTCCTGCTCGCGCGCACAGGACTCACGCCGCTGGTGAAACGCTTCGGTAAGCAAATGGTGCGTTCGCGCAGAATGAACGGCTGAGCGCGCAATGCTATGCTGTAGAGCGTTCATGCACAGTTGTCTACACAGCAGTAAAGGAGAGAACGAAATTGGAGCCTCTGATCAGCGTCATCATTCCCGTGTACAATGTCGAATCGTATCTGCGTGAATGTCTGGACAGCATTGTCGGACAGAGCTACAAAAAGCTGGAGATCATCCTCGTGGACGACGGTTCCACGGACAGCAGCGGCGATATCTGCGATGAATATGCGCGCAATGATGAGCGCATCAAGGTAATCCATCAGTCCAATCATGGCTTGCCGTATACGCGCAATGTGGGCATGGATGAAGCCAGTGGTGATTGGATCGCTTTTCCCGATGCGGATGACTGGCTCGAACAGGATGCTTTTAGCAAGCTGGTTTCTGCAATCAAGGGCGACGCAGCCGATGCGGATATCATCGTGTATGGCGTTTGTCGGGAATATAGAAAAGAGAGCAAACGAACCGGACTTGGCGTCCCTACCGGTATGATCAATGACGAACTGTTAGACGCCTGTCGAGTTGCCCCGTTCTTTAAGCTGATTTATCACGGTAAGATAATCAAGTTTACCATATATGCCGCTTGGAACAAGCTGTACCGGCGGGAATTTCTGCAAAGCGCAGGTCTGCGTTTTCGTCCGGAAGTCAAGAAGGGTGAGGACGCAGTCTTCAGTGCAGATATGCTCAACGATGCTCAGCGCATATATTACATTGATGATGTTCTCTATCATCACCGCATCATTTCCTCTTCCTGGGATAACCGTTACAGGCCCGATATGGTCGAACAGGTTCGTCTGCAGCATGCGGCGCTGGAAGAGATCATTGACAGGCGCGGACTCTCAGACCGAGTGCGGGCTATGTTTCAATGCCGCACCAGTACGCGGCTGTATACCTGCATGCGGCAGTGCCTATTCCATCCGGACAATCCCCACACCCCAAAGGAGCGCATGCAGGAGTTTATCAAGGAGGCCAACTCCGAACCCTTTGCCAGCGCGATTCAAAACGCGGATCTTTCATACCTCACCACGCAGGAGAAGATTTTCGTGTGGCTGATGCGGCACAGGCAATACGCGCTGTGTGTACAGCTCGCCCGCCTGCGCGCCAATCAGCATGCGAAATCGATGAGCTAGCGTCCTAGCCGATTCCGCGCGAGGCAGAGCCGATTTGCCAAGGGAAAACGCGACGAATGCCGGAAAGGATGGAACGATATGGATGATCATACCCTGTGGACTTTGCTGCATGAACTGGCAAAGGATCATGAGGAACTGCCCGCGTTGCGTTACCGCGAGGAAGAAGAAATCGTTGGCGTCACCTATGGGAAACTCCTGCGCGATCTTGAAATCGGCACGCAGCGCGCCGCGGCCCTGCCCAAGTCCCGCGTCGGCATATGGGGGGAAAGCGATTATTCCTGGATCGTCGCCACCTTTTCCTGCCTGCTCGCGGGCAAGCATGTCGTTCTGCTCGATCACACGATCGACAGGAACGACCTTCAACATCTCGTCGCTTATGCCGATGTCGAAGCGATCGTCGCCAGCGCAGCGATGACCCGCGAGGCGGAAAAGCACTTTCCCGACATGCCTGTTTTCTGCTTTGATGCGTTTACGCGCAGCGCTCGGCATGGGGCGGGCGACACTTTCGCCTGTCAGCCTCCCGTGGCACCGGAGCAGGATTTCATCATCTTCACCTCCGGCACATCCTCCAGCGCTAAAGGCGTGGTGATCACCGTTCGCGCACTGACAGACCACCTGCGCCTGTTCAAGCACGCATTGCCGGGGAACGCGTTTGAATCCTATTTCCTGCCCATTCCCTTTTTCCATATCTTCGGATTTCTGATGATCTGTGAGGTATTGAATCGAAATGGCGTCTTTTGCATCAGCGGCGGCGTGCGCATGATGCGGCAGGATCTTTGGACATATCGCGCGGCAAACGTCACCATGGTGCCCAGCATGATCAAGTTTGTATTGGACACGACCGGTTTTCCGCCGGAGACGCGCGCTGTGATCACAGGGGGAAGTCTGTGCCCGACGGAATATCAGGAAGAGCTAAGGAAAAGAGGAATTCCGGCATACGCGATGTATGGCATGTCGGAGACATTGGGCATCGTCGGCGTCAGCGAAAGAGACGCCGATATCAGGCGTTACAGGATCGTCGATGGCGTACAGGTGCAATTGAGCGAGCTTGGGGAAGTGCAGGCGACGATTCCCTGCCACTTCAAGGAATATTACAAGAAGGAAGAGGAAACCTGCGAGATCCTCAGCGGCGACACGGTGATGACCGGGGATCTGGGTGAGTTCGATGAAACGGGTTGTTTGCGTATCCTTGGCCGTTTGGGCGACATCATCGTATTGCGCAATGGCGAAAAGCTGAACGCTGTGGATGTGGACAAAGAGGTTTCAGCGCTGCCAGGCGTTATGGAGGCCGCCGCGTTTGGCGTCGACGGATATCCGGTGCTGGCCTTCACGCCGGATGACAGCTTCGATGAGGAGCGCTTTCAGCAGGCGCTGACGCAGTACAACAGGGGCAGGCCTGTGAGCAAAAAGCTGGTCAGGATCTGGAACTATCGCGCGCCGCTGCCTAGAACATCGACGGGAAAGCTCAAGAGGAATCAGCTCATGGCGGAATACAGGGATTTGCAAGCCGGCAAAAATTGACAGGCGGCTGCT
>CAYUZP010000016.1:0-1257 GCA_964449655.1 uncultured Oscillospiraceae bacterium | reverse complement strand
AGGCTTGACGCGCGTCAAGGTACAGCGTGTAGAGCGAAAAAGCCGGATGGGTCTTTATCAGTGCGGGATTTCGGGAGTGACAATATCATGGTCTATTTTGTGATGCTGGTGATCTCGCTGTTCTTTTCCGTCTATGCGCAGCGGGCAAAACCCTATCCGCAGCAGCTACATCATCTTCAGCATCCTGACTGCGCTGCCCTTTATCTTTGTCACTGTCTTTCGCGATCATGTCGGCAGGGATTGGTTTTATACCTATGAACCGATGTTCTATGCGGTCAATCATGGCATTCAGAAGTTTGGAGATCCGCTCTTCAACCTGATCTATCGCTTCTTTGGCCCGTTCACAGAGGATGCATATTGGGTCATCGCCTTCGTCGGATTGGTCACCATGATCCTCTTCTTCATCGGAATCTGCCAGTACAGCGTATTGATCTTCTTTCTCAGCGACAGGTTTTTTTCTCGCTTACGGGAATCCGTCAGATGTTGGCGGTATCCATCTTCTTCTTTGCGATACGATATGTGAAGGCGAGGGATTGGAAGCGATACTTCTTCTGTTGCCTGATCGCCACATTGATCCACACGTCCGCGATCACATTTTTGCCGCTCTATTTTCTTTACGGCGTTCGGGCGACGCCCAGGCGATGCATCGCCATCATGTTGCTCGCGGTGGTAGGTCTCCCGCTGTTTCAGGTGATGCTGCGCTTTTTGTTGCGGTTTACCCGCTTTAGCAGATATATTGGAGGCTTCTATGACACAAGCAATTTTTCTGTGACAGCTTTTGCTTTCACGCTCTTTTATGCCTGCATGCACATCTTCTATCTGGCGCGCTTTCCAGAGCAAGACAAGGACTTCGAATGGATGACCTATGTGATGGTGCTTTGCGCGGTTACGGAGTTGTTTTCAGCCGCCGTGCCACAGATTGACCGGATTGTCACCGGTTTGGGAACCGTGCAGATATTGAGTTTTCCTGCCATGCTCAAAAAGGAGAACAATCAACGCATGCGCGTCCTCGTTGCGGTGATCATCGTTGTCATCCAAGCAGTGTATCTCTTTCTATTTGAAATGCTTCGCAACGGCATGTACATCGACACGCCGTATAAGTGGATATTTTTCAGATGAGCACAGGGCAACAGCGCGTTTATCGTTCAGCGCTCGCAGCGGCGCTGTTAGCGATTCACTAGCCTGCATTTCGATGATCGCTGTCCCTTGTGTTATGCAAAGACGCATTGCAGTGAGAGGGAATCGCGCAAATTCTCT
>CAYUZP010000015.1:732-22366 GCA_964449655.1 uncultured Oscillospiraceae bacterium | reverse complement strand
CGATACCAGACAGAGTGACAACGATTGGAGATCAGGCATTTGCATCGGACTATTATTATAATGGACTAATGAATTTCACGGGTAACCTGATTATACCAGACAGCGTGACGACGATTGGAAGGGGTGCATTCGAGTACTGCAGCGGCTTCACAGGAAGCCTGACAATTCCAAACAGCGTGACGACGATTGGAGATCATGCGTTCTCTGGTTGCAGTGGTTTTACAGGTAGCCTGACGCTTCCGGCTAGTGTCACGGAGATTGGAGACTATGCATTCAGTTCGTGCAAATTTACCGAGTACGTTGCCCCCGCCGGTTCCTACGCGGAGCAATGGCTGAAGGACAACGGTTTCATAAAGTGATGAACCTGTAAATCAAATATCTCAAAAATCCCACACGACCCATTCGCCCGGACATGCTGAAGCGTGCCCGGGCGATTTCTTTTATTGTGCAAAGAGGTTCAGTCAATTTGCGCGTATTGACGTTTTGCCTCCGCCCGACTATAATAAACATCAATTCTGAATTTGTCTTTTGACCGCCGCGCGCGGTTTTGGATGAAACGGGGAGGTTTCAATGGGTTACATCACATTTGACAGCGTCTGCAAGTACTATCAAACGGGCGGGACGACCGTCAAAGCGGTGGACAACGTCAGTTTCACGATCGAGAAGGGCGATTTTTGCGTCGTGCTCGGCCCGTCCGGCGCGGGCAAGACGACGATTCTCAACCTGTTGGGCGGCATGGACAACGCGACGAGCGGCACGATCGAGGTCGGCGGCAAGGTCATCACCGGCCTCAACGCGCATCAGTTGACCGAGTATCGCCGTCTCGACGTGGGCTTCGTCTTCCAGTTCTACAACCTGATGCCGAACCTGACCGCGCTGGAGAACGTCGAACTGGCGCGGCAGGTCTGCAAGGACGCGCTGGATCCCAAGACCGTGATGGAGCAGGTCGGGCTTTCCGAGCGCATGAACAACTTCCCCGCGCAGCTCTCCGGCGGCGAACAGCAGCGTGTGTCGATCGCCCGCGCGCTGTGCAAGAATCCCGCGCTCCTGCTCTGCGATGAGCCGACGGGCGCGCTCGACTCGAAGACGGGCGTGCAGGTGCTCGGCCTATTGCAAAGCGTCTGCTCCACGCAAGGCGCGACTGTCGTCGTGATCACGCACAACGCGACCATCGCGCAGATGGGCAACCGCGTGATCCACGTCAAGAACGGCGGCATCGAGCGCATCGAAGAAAACGCGAATCCCGCGCACGTGGAGGACATCGCATGGTAAAAGATACACTGCGCACAAAGCTCTTTCGCGACATGCGGCAGGCCGCCATGCAGTTTTTGTCGATCATCGCGCTCTGCATGCTCGGCACGTTCGCGTTCGCCGCGCTCGATGGCACGGCGCGCATGACCCGCACGACGCTCGATACCTACTTTGAGGAGAACAACCTCGCCGATTTCTGGGTCACGCTTCCGGCGGGCGCGGACAGGCAGAGCCTTGCGACGATCCGCTCGATTCCCGGCGTCACGGGCGTGCGCGCGCGCTTCACGACCGATCTCAAGACGACGCTTGAGACGGCGGCGGGCGAGAGCATCAACGTGAACGTCACGGGCTATGACGGCGCGATGGACATCAACATACCGCTGCTGCGCGAGGGCGAAATGCTCGACCCGAACGACAAGCGGGGCTGTTTAGTCGAGGAGCGTTTTGCACAGGCGCACGGCCTGACGACGGGCAGCCGCATCACCGTCGAACTTTCCGAGCAGGAGTTCACGTTCCTGGTTCGCGGCGTATGCGTCAGTCCGGAATACGTCGTCGTGTCCGAGGGCATCGCGGCGGACCCTGAGCGCTACGGCTTTTTGCTCGTCAACGCCAGCGCGCTGCCCGCGATTCCGCTGAGCCAGGCCATCGTGACCGTCGCGGACGCGCTGCCGGGGATCGAGGACGTCGAGGACTCTGTCGAAAGGGCGATACAGGCCGCGCTGCCCGACGCGCTCGTCGTCAACCGCGGCTCGCACATGAGCACCGCGCGCGCCAATAACGACGCGCAGATGTTTGAGAACATGACGCTCATCTTCCCGGTGCTCGCCTACGCGATTGCCGCGCTGATCGTCATGACGACGCTCTCGCGCATGATCGACAACCAGCGCATGCAGATGGGCACGCTGAAAGCGCTCGGCTTTTCGTCCGGCATGATTCGCTGGCATTACCTATCCTACGCGATTGTGCCGTCATTCGTGGGCGCGATGCTGGGCACGATCATCGGGCATACGACGCTGCCTTTCCTGCTCTGGGACGCGCTGATCGGACAGAACGAGATGCCCTACAGACTGGAGCCGCCGATCTCCCTGCCCGCGTATATGATGGTCGCGCTGACCGTCGTGATGAGCACGGGCATCTGCCTGTACACGTATCAGCAGTCCGCGCGCGAGACGACGGCTGCGCTGCTTCGGCCCAAGCCGCCCAAGGATGGCAAGCGGATACTGCTGGAGCGCATCACATCGATCTGGTCCAGGCTTGGCTTCAATTCAAAGATGATCGTGCGCAATCTGATGCGCAACAAGATGCGCACGCTGATGTCGTTCATCGGCATACTCTGCTGCACGATGCTGCTGATCACATCGATGGGGTTGCAGGACTCGGTCAAGACGATCAGCCGCACCTATTACACGGGCACGCTGCACTATGACTTGCGCGCCAACCTGACCGGCGAGGTCGGCGAGGCGGAGAGCTATGAGCGGCGCGTGCAGGCGGATGCCGTGGAATGCGTGATGGAGAGTTCCGTGTCCCTGCGCGCTGAGGGCGGCACGCGCACCGTGATGATGACCGTGCTTGGGGATCATCAGACGATGCAGCGGCTAGGAGAGGACGAGACGCTGATTCCAATCAACACAGGCACGATCGCCGTGACATACAAGCTTTCAAGGACGCTGCACATCGCCATAGGCGACAGCGTGCGATTGTACCTGCCGGGCGACGATGAGCCGCTTGACATGACCGTAGGGCAGATCGTGCAAAACAACATATCGCAGGGCGTATACATGAACCGCACGACGTGGGAAGCCCAGCGCAAGGGCGCGTTCGTGCCGACGGCGATACAGGTGAGTGGCCCGCATGAGGGCACGGTGCAGGCGCTGCAGGACATGGACGAGGTGGACAGCATCGACTATCCCGCGCTGCAGATCGACGACATGCTGGCCATGCTGGACGCGCTCTCTTCGGTGTTCGCCATGCTCACAGGCATCGCGCTCGCGCTGGCGTTTGTCATCTGCTACAACATGGGACTGATGAACTTCGTCGAGCGTGTGCGCGAGTATGCGACGCTGAAGGTGCTAGGCTACCATCAAAAGGAGATTCGCGGCTTGATCATGAACGAGAACATGATCATCAGCCTGGCCGGCGTGGTCTGCGGCATACTGCCCGGCATCATGCTCACCGACGCCATCATGCACTCCTGTGAGCCGGAGACCGGCTTCTACCCCGGCGCGCCCAGCATCGCGTCGATCGTCATTGCATGCGTCGTCTCGTTCTGCTTCTCCTGGTTCCTGCAGCTCATGCTGACGCGCAGGGTCAAGAAGATCGACATGGTGGAAGCGCTGAAATCCGTGGAGTAAGCGGTTTTCTCAGGCGTATGGATGCCGCGCCGAACGGATCAAACGCGTTTTCGTCACAACCTGTCAAACGAACCCATACAGCAAAGGAGATCCATATGATTCGTAAAATCCTCTGCGCCATGCTCGCTCTTGTGGTCTGCATGAGCGCCGCCAACGCGCTCGCCTCGACCGCCAACGCCTCCATCATCGCGCCTGTCACCGTCAAGATCACCGCCCCCTTTTCCGGCACGCTGCTCCCCTTCGATCTCAGCATCGGCGACAGCGTTTCGCAGGGCGATCTGCTCTTTGCCTTTGATACCATCCCTGTCTATGCTCCGCACGATGGCATCGTCTCCGCGGTATTCGCAAAGGCGGGCGATAACGCGACCGGTGTCGCCAGTCAATATGGCTCCCTCGCCGTGCTCGAACCGCAGTACCCGCTCTACGTTGCCGCGACGATCGACGAGGCCTACGACAAGGACGAAAACCGCTTCCTGCACGCGGGCGAGACGCTCTATCTGAAGAGTGGCGCTACGCAGACCGGCACAGGCCTCGTCACAGCCGTCTCCGCCAATAGCTATACTGTGCTCATACAGTCCGGCGACTTTGGGCTGGGCGATGATGTCCGCTGCTACAGGGAGAGCGATATGCACGCGCACAGCCAAACCGGCAGCGGGATCGTCGCCCGTTACCCCGACGCCACCATCACGGCATCCGGACGCGTCGCCGCGGTACACGTGCAATCGGGTGACAGCGTGCAGACGGGCGATCTGCTGTTTGAGCTGATCGATGAACAGAGCGCGCCCGGGGCGTCCCCGCGCATCACGTCTCCCGCCAATGGCGCGGTCACGACGCTCTCCACGCTCTCCGGCGCACAGGTCTATCGCGGCCAGCTGCTCTGCGAAATCGCGGATCTCGACGCGCTTGCGCTCAGCGCGCTCGTCGACGAGATCGATTTGAGCGGCATCGTTGTCGGCGATTCGCTGTCCTACACGTTAGACGCGTACCCGGATGAGACGTTTACGGGCGAGGTCACCGAAATCCGTCCCATCGGACAGGCCAGGCAAAACGCGACCTACTACGATGTCCGCTTGACATTGCCCGAGGGAGAAAAGCTGCTCCCCGGCATGAACGGCACCGTGCAGCTGGGCATGGATCAAGAGGAGACGATTGAGGCGGAGACGCAAGAAGAATAAGGGAAGAAAACAGGAACAGTTGCCGGCCATCGCGCCGGCATTTTTTGTGCAAAAACGAATCAGGCATGAAAGGGAGGCGAGATTATGCAATTCTGATTTTTAGGTTTTGAATGAGTAAACCTTTCGATGCGCTTTTAAAGACGGTTTAGCGATCCTAAATCGAAAAGTCAGTATGATTCCATCCAATAAAACAAAACAATACTTAAAAATATGTTGGACACATGAGGGTATTCGGCGCGCTTTGGCTTGTCTAAAAAATTTCGCGGGCACACTTGACAATCAGCGGAAAATGTGGTTTAATCTGATTCGTGTGATTAATCTGAAAGTTTTGCTATGCCAAACATGGGAGGCGTTCTCGTGAGCATCAATATCGGCGGAAAGCTGCGAAGCCTTCGGCAGAAAAACAATCTGACGCAGAAGGAATTGGCCGACCGGTGCGAGCTGTCAAAGGGATTCATCTCCCAGCTTGAAAGCAACCAGACGTCCCCTTCGCTCTCCACGCTGGAGGATATATTGACGACGCTCGGCAGCTCATTTCACGACTTCTTTTCCGGCGAGGAACCCGATCATCCGGTCTGCCGCAAGGAGGATGTGTTCGTCAAGGAAGATCCGGCAAACGGCGTGACGATCCATTGGCTGATCCCCAATGCGCAGAAAAAGGACATCGAACCGATCCTCGTGACGCTCGCGTCCGGCGCGCAGACCGACGTCGATCTGCCGCACATGGGCGAGGAATTCGGCTATGTGATGCGCGGCGCGGTGACATTGGTGCTCGGCGAGCAGCACTATCGCGCGCGAAAGGGCGACAGCTTTTCCTATAAACCGGCGCAGAGACATTACCTGAAAAACGCGGGCAATGCGCCCGCTGTCGTGCTCTGGATATCGACGCCGCCAAACTTCTGATACAGGACCATGGAGGATCATGACATGGAAAGCCTTGAAACGGTCGAAAGCATACTCTCGATTCGCGACGTGCATGTCGTGTTCGAGGACGGCTTTGCGGCGCTGAACGGTGTCAGCATCGACATCGGCAACAACGAGTTCGTCACATTGCTGGGCCCGTCCGGCTGCGGCAAGACGACGCTTTTGCGCTGCATCGGCGGCTTTGAAAAGCCGACAAACGGCGAAATCCTCTATAAAGGCGAGAATATCATACCGCTTCCGCCGTATAAGCGCGCGATCAACACGGTCTTTCAGCGCTATGCGCTCTTCCCACACATGAACGTCGCGCAGAACGTGTCCTTTGGCCCCGATACGCGCCACGAGGATAAACAGAAGACCGCCCGCGAGGTGGACAAAATGCTGGAACTCGTCGGCTTATCCGGCTTTGGCAAGCGCAAGATCGCGAGCCTCTCCGGCGGCCAGCAGCAGCGTGTCGCCATCGCCCGCGCGCTCATCAACCAGCCCGACGTGCTCCTCTTGGATGAACCGCTCGGCGCGCTCGACCTCAAGCTTCGCCGCGAAATGCAGCTTGAACTCAAGCGCATACAGCGCGAGAGCGGCATCACGTTCGTGTTCGTCACGCATGACCAGGAGGAAGCGCTCACCATGTCCGACCGCATCGCCGTCATGCGCGCGGGACAGATCCTGCAGCTCGGCACGCCGGAGGACATCTACAACGAGCCGCAAAACGCGTTCGTCGCGGATTTCATAGGCGACAGCGATATCATCGAGGGGACGATGGTTCACGACCGCCTCGTGCATTTCCTAGGATGCGACTTCCCGTGTGTGGACAGCGGCTTTGGCGAGGACGCGCCCGTGGATATCGTGCTGCGCCCGGAGGACGTCAAGCTCAAGCCGATTGACGATCCCGTGCAGAACGTGCCGGAAGGCGTCGTCGAATCCCTGCTGTTCAAGGGCGTGCACTATGAGATGAAGGTCCGCGCAGGCGAGCGCGTGCTGATCGTCCATTCGACCCACGCGCGCAGCGTCGGCACGCGCGTCAAGCTCACCGTCGCGCCGGAGGACATACAGGTCATGCACAAGAGCGAGGCGTCCGAGGACGTGCTCAGGCGGCACGCGGCGCGCAGATAAGGAGGCCGTCATGAAGAGCAAAAAAGCGATGATCATACCGTTCGCGCTCTGGGCGTTTTTGTTCATACTGCTCCCGTTGGCGCTCATCGTCTGGTATGGCGTGACGGTCGAGGAACCGATCCCTTACACGGAAATCACGCTGGAGGACGGCTCGACCGCCTATCAGCTCGAAACCGGCGAGATCGTGAACACACAGCCCTGGCAAAAGCGCGCCGTCTTTTCGCTGCAGAACTTTAAGCGCATGCTGGAGCCGACTTACCTCAAGCTGCTGGTGCGCTCCCTGCGCGTCGCGCTGGTCACCACGGTCATCTGCCTGCTTTTGGGCTACCCCGTCGCGCTGATCCTCACCGGCAAGGATTTTAAACATCCGGCGTTCTGGCTGATGCTCATCATACTGCCGATGTGGATGAATTTCCTGTTGCGCACATATGCCTGGCTGTCCATCCTTGAAAACTCCGGCATACTCAACAGCTGGATCGCCTCTTTGCGCGAGGCATTCCCCGCGTTTGACGCGCTGCTCACCCGTCTGGGCGTGGGACGGCGGATCATCTTCCTGTATAACGAGAAGGCGGTCGTGCTCGGCATGGTCTACAATTACCTGCCGTTCATGATCATGCCCATATACACCGTCATCGAAAAGACCGATCACAGCCTGATCGAGGCCGCGGCTGACTTAGGCGCAAGCCCCGTGCAGACGTTCGCGCGCATCACACTGCCCTTCTCCATCCCCGGCATATTGGAGGGGATCACGATGGTGTTCGTGCCTTCGGTGACGACGTTCGTGGTCAGTCAGCTGATGGGCGGCGGTCAGGTGCCGCTGATCGGCGATATCATTCAAAACCAGTTTGGCAAATCGAGCGACTGGCATTTCGGCGCGACGCTCTCGCTGCTGGTGATGGTCGTCGTGCTCGCGTTCATGGGCGTGCTCAACAAGGTCGACAAAGAGGACGAAGGCGAGGTGCGTATCCTATGAAAAAGATGCGCAAGGTCTATATCGCGCTGATCATGGCCTTCCTCTACGCGCCGATCGTGCTGCTGATCCTCTATTCCTTTAACGACAGCCGTTCTCGCGCCAACTGGGGAGGCTTTACGCTCAAGTGGTATGCGGAGCTGTTTAAGGACAAGACGATCATGACGTCTCTGGGCACGACGCTGTCCATTGGCTTTCTCGCGGCGACGCTGTCGACGATCCTGGGGACGTTCGGCGCCATCGCGCTCAGTCAGATTGGGCGCAGGCCGCGGCGCGTGATGCTCAGCGTGGTGAATCTGCCGATGCTCAACTCTGAAGTCGTCACCGGCGTATCGCTGATGCTCCTCTTTTCACTGGCGGGCATACAGCTGGGCTATGGTACGCTGCTTATGGCGCACATCACGTTTTGCGTGCCGTATGTCGTGCTCAGCGTGATGCCCAAGCTGCGACAGCTTGACCCGCACTTGGCCGAGGCCGCGCAGGATCTCGGCGCGACGCCTATGCAGGGCTTTCTGCGCGTGGTGCTGCCGGATATCCTGCCGGGCGTGCTCTCGGGCTTTGTGTTGGCGCTGACCATGTCGATCGACGACTTTTTGATCAGCTTCTTCACGACGGGTTCTGGCGTCAGCAACCTGTCCATCACGATCTACACGATGGCCAAGCGCGGCATCTCCCCGAAGATCAACGCGCTTTCCACGATCATATTTGGCTGCGTGTTCTTCCTGCTCATCGGCATCAACCTGCAGGATCTGCGCAAGGAAGCCAAAGCAAAGAAAAAATTGGAAAACGTGAAGATCCCGTATTGAGTCATCATGAAGAGGGCGGGCAGTGTCATGGGACAAAAGCGCGTCCGCCATCCACGCGCGAAAAAATTTTTTAAAAATGTTCAAAAATGGGATGAATAAGGCGAGCACATTCGTTTTATCCGTTGGGGCTTTGGACATCCTGCGCTTTGTCGCCGGAGGAGGGGACAAATGCCTCTTGATGAAAAAGCATCCCAAAGATCACAGTCCACATTTCAATCGATCGAAAGGAGACAGGATCTATGAAGAAAATGCTGCTCATCGCGATGGTTCTGTGCGCTGCACTGATGCTCACCGCTTGCGGAAACAAAGACGACGCGACGACGCCGCAGCCTAATGTGACCGAAGCGCCGACCGAGGCACCGACCGAAGCACCGGCTGAAGCGACCGAAGCGCCGACTGAAGCGCCGGCTGAGGCGACCGAAGCGCCGGCTGAGGCGACCGAAGCGCCGGCTGAGGCGACTGATGCGCCGGCCGACGCGTCCGATACGGTCGGCTGATCCAATAATCACCCATCGTGCCGCAGTGCAGGAAGGAGAAAATCGGCATGAAGAAGACCCTCGCTGTCGCGCTGACGCTGTGCGCGCTGCTCGTCCCGACGCTCGTGGCGGCGGAGACGATTTCCGTCTACAACTGGGGCGATTACATCGAGCCTGAAGTGCTGGACATCTTTGAAGAGGAGACCGGCATCGAGGTCATCTACGAGGTGTTTGAGACGAACGAGGACATGTATGCCAAGATCGCCATGGGCGGCTCAAGCTACGACGTGATCATACCCAGCGACTACATGGTCGAGCGTATGATCAGGGAGAACCTGCTCATGCCCATCAATTGGGACAACATTCCCAACGTCGCCAACATCGATCCGCGCTTCCTGCACGAGAGCTATGACCCGGAGGCAAAATATTCCGTGCCATATACATGGGGCACGATGGGCATCCTCTACAACACGACCATGGTCGACGAGGCGCCCACCAGCTGGCAGACGCTGATGGATCCCACATACACGAAGGATATGCTGATGCTCAATTCCCCGCGCGATACATTGGGCATCGCGCTGCTGATGTGCGGGCACGATCTGAACTCGACCGATCCCAACGATCTGCAGGACGCCAAGGCGCTGCTCATCGAGCAAAAGCCGATGGTGCTCGCGTATGTCGTGGACGAGGTCAAGGACAAGATGATCGCGGGCGAGGCGGCTGTGGCATTGGTTTGGAGCGGCGATGCGACGTTCTGCATGTCTGAGAGCGACGAGCTGAACTACGTCGTACCGGAAGAGGGGAGCAACATCTTCTTTGACTCGATCTGCATTCCGGCGAACGCCCGAAACGTCTCCGGCGCGGAGAAGTTCATCGACTTCCTCTGTCGCGCGGACATCGCGGCGATGAATTACGAGTACGTCGGCTATGCGATCCCGAACACGGCGGCGATTGAGCTGCTGGGTGCGGACGAGTACAACGCGTCGCCTGTCAACAATCCGCCACAGGAAGTGCTGGACAAGTGCGAGGTCTTCAAGTACCTGGGCGATGACACGAAACTCTACGACCAGATATGGACCGAGATCATCTCTGAATTCTGAGCATCTTTGCCATAAACGCCGAAACAGACGCAAACGCGCCTGCTTCGGTTTTTTCATTGTTCAGCAAAGGTAGCCTCTTCCCGCGCGCACGAGGAACAGCACGCGTTCCTGCACCGTCGTCCCCGTGAGATGCTCGAGTGCCTCGGCATAGAGCGCAAGCTGCGGCCTGTGCCTGGCGAGCGCGCCGGATACGTCGGACGGCGAATCGGTCTTGTAATCGACGAGAACCCACTTTCCGCCTTCCATGAAGCAGCAATCGACGACGCCCTGGAGCAGCTGCGCGTTTCCGTCTTCCATCGTTCGCCGCCACGTGAACGGCCATTCCCGCTCGACGCGAGACGATGCGAGCAGCCGCATACCGACGGGGTCCTCGAAAAATCCGATGGCCATCCGCGGCGGCACAGCGTTCGCCTCCGCCTGTGTCAGCACATTCCCCCGCATGGCCTCCACCTGGCGCGAGAGTTCGGCGCGAAGATCCTGCGCATGTCGAAGCGCGTCCAGATCGAGCATGCGCATCATGCGATGAAACGCCGTGCCGATCTGCGCGCCGGTCATCCGCTGCTGCTGCATGAAGCGCGGCAGCGGCTTTATCATCTCTGCGTATGCCGGTCGAATCTGACCGTCCTCGTCCCGTCGCATCTGCTCGGCGCGAAGCAGCGCGCTGACACTCGTCTTGTGCGCGGGCGCACGGCCGCTTTCCGGGTTGAACGCGAGCAGCGCGGGCAGCTCTTTGTCCGTTTCGCCCTTTGCGCTGTGCAGCGCGGACAGCGTTTCCCGAACGCGCTCGTCCGTGCGCTGCGAAAACATCCCCGCCTGCATTTCGTGGTGCACGCAAACGCGCCAATGCGAAGCGCCCGCGTCGACCATTTCCTCAGGCAGTGTCAGGCACGCGCCCGCCTCAACGAGCGTCGGGCAGACCATGTCAAGCCCCCGTTGGATATCGCGCACGGGTGGGTTGTCGATGCGCGAACCCGCGTCGCCGACGAGGATCAGCCTGTCCCGCGCGCGCGTCATCGCCACATACAGTATGCGCACCTCCTCGGCCAGCGCCTCCCTCTGCGTCTCGAGCCGTATGGCGCGGCGAAGGATGGTGTCCCGCTCGCTGCCAAGCGCTGTGTCCACGCACGGCAAGCCGATGCCCAGACGCGCGCTGAACAGCGCGACGCCGCGCTGCGCACCGCCGAGCTTATGCCCCAAGCCCAGCACGAACACGACAGGGAATTCGAGGCCCTTGCTCTTGTGCGCGGTCATGATGCGCACGACATCCTCGTTTTCACCGAGTGCGCTCGCGCTCATCCTGTCGCCGCCCGCCCGAAGCCGTCTCGCGTAGTGGAGAAACGCGTGCAGGGAGCCGCCCTGGGTCTGCATGAACGTCCTCGCGCGCGTGGTCAGCAGATGCAGATTCGCCTGCCGCGATGTGCCGCCCGGCAGCGCGCCCGCATAGGCCAAGAAGTTCGTCTCCGCATAGATGCGCTCGATCAGCCTGTCCACGCCCTGATGCTGCGCGACAAGCCGCCAGCGCGCGAGCTTTGAATCGAATGCCTTGAGTTTTTCGGATAGCGCGTCCGTCTTTTGCTCGCGATAGGCGCGCACGGCCTCGTGATAAGGGATGCGGCTGTCCGGCGTGGCGATGCGTATGGCGGCGAGCTCATCGTCTGACAGCGCGCAGGCCGGGCCGCGAAGGGCCGCGATCAGCGCGCTATCCCGTGCGCCGTTCTCGATCGCCGTGAGCAGTGCCATGATCGCGCGGATCTCCGGAATCTCGAAATAGCCCTCGCCCGCGTCGCAGAACACGGGAATCCCCTCGGCGCGCAATATATCGGCGGCGAGTGGCGCAGCGCCCCTGGCTGTGCGCATCAGCACGGCCATGTCCCGATAGGCGAGCGGCCGCGTCGTGCCGGCCTTCGCGTCGAAGTATGGCGTGCCGACGAGCGCGCGAATGCGCTTTGCAGCGATGAGCGCTTCCCGTTCCGCCGCCGCGAGGTCGCGTTCGTCGTCCTCGGCATCACTGTCCGTCTCGCCAGAATCGTCGTCATCGCGCAGGATCACGTGCAGTTCGACTGGCGGGTCGTCGCCCTCGCAGGTCAGGCCGGGGATCAGCTTTTCGCGCGCGCCGTAATCGATCTCCGTCGCGTCCGCGCGCATGATCCGCGAGAAGACCGCGTTGACCGCCTCAAGCACGTTGGCGCGGGAGCGGAAGTTGCGCTGCAGGTCGATGCGGCGGGTGAGCGGATCGTCGGGCTGGTCAAAGCGCGCAGCCCTGTTTAAAAAAAGCGAAGGCTCCGCCTGCCTGAAG
Organism: uncultured Oscillospiraceae bacterium; assembly: GCA_964449655.1. Taxonomy (GTDB): domain Bacteria; phylum Bacillota; class Clostridia; order Christensenellales; family Aristaeellaceae; genus Ventricola. Next base: position 9,907 of record CAYUZP010000015.1, on the reverse strand, counting down.
CGATAGATGCTCTGCTTGACATCGCCCACGAGGAACAGCCCGTCCTCGCGCGCGAAGCTGCCTAGGATCGCCTCCTGTATGGCGCTGGAGTCCTGATATTCGTCGACGAACACGTATCGATACTTCTTCCTAAGCGCGTCGCGAACCTCGGCGTGTTCAAGCGCCTGCAGCGCGCCGTGCTCCAGATCGTCGAAGTCGAGCAGATTGCGCTGCCGCTTGGCCGCCGTGAACAGCGCGTGATACGTGCGCGTGAGCAGGGCGATGCCGCGCAGCGGGGACTGCATCAGTGCGAGATCGGCGGCGGCTTCATCGAGCGTCGGCGAAAAGCGATCGGCGAGGCTGGCGAGCTGCTTTTTCATCCGGTCGCGGCGATCCTTGACCTGTTTGCCGATATCCTCGTCAAATTCGTCGTTCTTCTTTTTGCGCCCGAGCTTGGCATAGGCGATGGACAAGAGCGCGCGGCGAAGCGCGTCATAGCCATCCTGCGCGGCCTTTTGCAGCCCTTCGATCAGCGAGGCGTCCTGCATGACGGCGTCGATATAGTGCGCGGGACCGCCGGGCGATTGGCAGAGCGCGAGCGTCTGCGCGACATCGTCTGCGAGCTGCGAAAGATCCGCCGCGGTGTGCTCTAGGAGGATGCGCACGCAGGCATGGTCTTCAAGCGTCCCTGGCGCGCTTGAGGCGATGGCGTCATCGAGCCAGCGCCATGGGTCGGGCCTCGTCATCATGAAGCGATGCAGATCAAGGGCGATGGCCGCGAGCGTATCCTGATCAAAGCGCGCGTCGGCGGCGAGAAAGTCGGCGTCAGATGTCTCATAACAGGCGTAGAGGGCGTCCTCCATGGCCTGCGCGCTGAGCACGCCGCATTCCTGATCGTCGCCTACGCGAAAGGCCGGGTCGATGCCGAGCGCCTGAAAGTGTTCGCGAAGCAGCGTGCCGCAGAAGTGATGCAGCGTCGAGATCGAGGCGCGGGAGAGCGCGGCGTTCTGCGCGGCGAGCTCCGGATGAACGCGCGCGGCGCTGCACAGCGCGTCGCTGATCCGCAGGCGCATTTCAGCGGCGGCCGCGTTGGTGAACGTCACCACGAGCATGCGGTCGACAGGGCAGCCCTCCAGCACGAGACGGACGATCCGCTCGACGAGCACCGCGGTTTTGCCGGAGCCGGCGGCCGCGCAGACGATCAGGCTGTGACCGCGGTCGGTCAGCACGTCCTGCTGTTCAGGGGTCCAATTGGGCATCCGTTGCGCCTCCTTTGCATGATCGACATCGCTGCCCGCTCAGGCGTTATCACCGGTATTCATCCCGAAACAGGGGACTCGCCGCGGCGATCTGCGCGTTTTCCTCCTCTTCTGCAGGCTTTAAACGCTGCTCATCGGGCTTTGAGTGAAGGGGCAGCGTCACGGGGAAGGGGATGCCGCCGGTCATGCTGATCTGCCGAAGATAGATGTCGATGGCCGTGGACATCGGTATGCCGAGCTGGCGCAGGACATCCTCAGCCTGCTGCTTGATCTGTGCGTTGACGCGCAGATTGAGCGTGATGTTTTTATCCATGATCCCATCTCCTTTTCGCAAATTGTAACGCAAAACGCGTTACATGTCAACGGCGTCAAAGAAAAAAGGCGCAGCCACTTGACAATTTCAGGCGGATCAACTATACTAATAAACACGAGCCGGTGTGGCGGAATGGCAGACGCCCCGCACTCAAAATGCGGTGGAGAAATCCGTGTCGGTTCGAGTCCGACCACCGGTACCAATGGAGGGCTGCTCAGGGATGGCTCCGTGTAAGCGCGGCTGAAGGGGCTATAAGGGCAGCCTTTTTAATTGGTGTTGGGATGCTTGCGCTGTCCGCCCGATGCGCGGTATCGTTTTGCCTTAATTGCGATCTCGCGCCTTGCAAGCGGCATGTGCAATGAATGTCCCATCAAAAATCAAGCCCGGATGACTCACGGCGATGAATCATTCGGGCCTTTTCATCCCTGGACAGGATTCGCTCTTTAGCCGTTTTCAAGAGATGACGTGTGCAAAAAGTGTCAAAATCGCTTCAAACCAAAATAAACGGATCATACCAAAAAGTTTTTCAGCACAAACAAGAACAAACCTCTTGACAAGGCTTTCAAAAAGAAATAGAATACGATATTGCATCTATATACAAAATAGGCGTTGTCTGCTTGTTGACTGTCCTTTTTTGCTATTGTACACCGCTTTGTGCCGTTTGGCAAGAGGAAGTTTCGCGGCGACGCCGGTTTTGTATGCAACCCGTTGCGCGAGCGCTATGCGCATGGGATGGAAAAAAAAGGGGTGATGGCATTCATGGATACGATCCGCGACGCGCGCGAGGAAGAGGAGATCATGAAATACGTCGGCGTTCACGACGTGCCAATGGGGAAGGGCAGGGTTCGCAAGAGCTTTGCCCACATCGAGGAAGTCGTCGACATGCCGGATCTGATCGAAATTCAAAAAAACTCGTATGAGCGATTCCTCAAAGAAGACTTGCGCGAGGTCTTGAACGACGTTTCTCCGATCTACGACTTCAACAACAATTTGAAGCTCGAGTTTGTCGATTACACGCTCGATGAGAAGCCGAAGAACACGTTGGAGGAATGCCGCGAGCGGGACATGAATTATGCCACGGCGCTCAAAGTGCTCGTCCGCCTCACCAACAAGGAGACCGGCGAGGTGAAGGAAAGCGAAGTGTTCATGGGCGACTTTCCGCTGATGACCGACAACGGCACGTTCATCATCAACGGCGGAGAGCGCGTCATCGTCAGCCAGCTCGTCCGTTCCCCGGGCGTCTACTATCGCGAGAGCATCGACAAGGCTGGCAAGCACCTGTTTGATACACAGGTCATCCCCAGCCGCGGCGCATGGCTTGAATACGAGATCGACTCAAACGACGTCATCTGGGTGCGCGTAGACCGCGCGCGCAAGCTGCCGGTCACAAGCCTCTTGCGCGCATTGGGCTACGGCTCGGACGAACAGATCTACGATCTGTTGGGACACGACGAAAAGCTGGACGCGACCATGGCCCGTGACGGGGGCGACGACGGCACACGCCGCACGCGCTCCAGCCAGGAGCCAAAGAGCCAGGAGAGCGGTTTGATGGACATCTACCGCCGTCTGCGCCCGGGCGAGGTCGGCACGGTCGAAAGCGCCAAGAAGCTTCTCCATGCCACGTTTTTTGACTCCAAGCGCTATGACATGATGCGCGTGGGTCGTTATAAATACAATAAGAAACTCGCCATCGCCGCCCGAATCAAGGGGCAGATCGTCGATCAGGACATCGTCGATCCCACGACAGGCGAGGTGATCGTCGCCGCGGGTGAACGCATCCCCGCCGCCAAGACCGACATGACCGCCAAGCACATTCAAGACGCCGGCATCAACGACGTCAGTCTGCGCATAGGCGAAGAGCGCGTCGTGCGCGTCATCGGCAACAACTTCGTCGACGCCAGCGCGTGGGTAAGTCCGGACATCGTCAAAGGGGCGGGGATCAACGAGATGGTTCACCTGCCCACGCTCCAAGAGCTGCTTGACACAGCCGAAAAGGAGGGCATGGACGATCAGCAGCTAACGGAGCTTTTGCACGAGAATCTCTCGGAGCTTGTGCCCAAGCACATCCTCATTGACGACATCGTCGCGTCGATCAGCTATCTGCTAAATCTGCCCTATGGCGTGGGCACGACGGACGACATCGATCATCTGGGCAACCGCCGCCTGCGCTCTGTCGGCGAATTGCTGCAAAACCAGATCCGCATCGGCCTGGCGAGGCTGGAGCGCGTCGTGCGCGAGCGCATGAGCGTGCAGAATCAAGCCGAGGTCAAGCCGCAGGAGCTGATCAACATCCGCCCGGTTTCGGCGGCGATCAAGGAATTTTTCGGTTCCTCGCAGCTTTCGCAGTTCATGGATCAGCCCAATCCATTGGCCGAGCTGACGCACAAGCGCCGCCTCAGCGCACTGGGTCCGGGCGGTCTCAACCGCGACCGCGCATCCTTTGAAGTTCGCGATGTGCACTACTCGCACTACTCGCGCATATGCCCGATCGAGACGCCTGAAGGCCCGAACATCGGCCTGATCGGCTCTTTGGCGACCTATGCGCGCATCAACGAATACGGCTTCATCGAAGCGCCTTATCGCGTCATCGATCAAAGCGGTGACAAGCCCCGCGTCACAGATCAGATCGTCTATCTCGCGGCGGACGAGGAGGACGGGTGCTACATCGCGCAGGCGAAGGAGCCGCTCAATCCCGACGGCACGTTCGTCAACGACCGCGTGACCGCCCGCATACGCGCCGACGTGCAGAGCGTCGAGCCGAGCCGCATCGAGTACATCGACGTCTCCCCGCGGCAGGTCATCTCCGTCGCGACCGCGATGATCCCGTTCCTTGATCATGACGACGCCAACCGCGCGCTGATGGGCTCCAACATGCAAAGACAGGCTGTGCCGCTTCTGCGCCCCGAGGCCGCCTATGTGGCGACAGGCATCGAATACAAGGCCGCGCGCGACTCCGGCGTATGCGTGTTGGCCAAGGAGGATGGTTTTGTCAAGAAGGTTTCCGCCGACGAGATCATCATTGAAGATGAGCTGCACGAACCGCACACCTACAAGCTGATCAAATTCGCGCGTTCCAATCAGTCGACATGCATCAATCAAAGGCCCATCGTCTCCGCGGGCGAGATCGTGCACAAGGGCGACGTCATCGCCGACGGTCCATCGACGGATCACGGCGAGATCAGCCTGGGGCGCAACGTGCTGATCGGGTTCATGACCTGGGAGGGATACAACTACGAGGACGCCGTGCTGCTCAGTGAGGAGCTTGTGCGCGACGACGTGTTCACATCCATCCATCTGGAAAAATACGAGTGTGAAGCGCGCGACACAAAGCTGGGCGCGGAGGAGATCACGCGCGATCTGCCCAATGTCAGCGACGACGCGCTCAAGGATTTGGACGCGGACGGCATCATCCGCATCGGCGCGGAGGTTCATCCCGGCGACATCCTAGTGGGCAAGGTCACGCCGAAGGGCGAAACCGAGCTGACCGCGGAGGAGCGGCTGTTGCGCGCCATATTTGGCGAAAAGGCCCGCGAGGTACGCGACACGTCGCTCAAGGTTCCGCACGGCGAGGAAGGCATCATCGTCGATGTCAAGATATTTGATCGAAAAAATCACGCCGAGCTGAGCGCGGGCGTCAACCGCATGGTGCGCGTCTATATCGCTCAAAAGCGCAAGATCTCCGTGGGCGATAAGATGGCCGGCCGCCATGGCAACAAAGGCGTCGTCTCCCGCATACTGCGTCAGGAGGACATGCCGTTTTTGCCGGATGGCACGCCGCTGCAGATCGTGCTCAACCCCTTGGGCGTCCCGAGCCGCATGAATTTGGGGCAGGTGCTCGAGGTGCATCTGGGCATGGCCGCGAAAGCGCTGGGTTGGCATGTCGCCACGCCGGACTTTGACGGCGCGACGTTTGAGTCGATACAGCGCGCGCTTGAAAAGGGCGGTATGCGCACGGACGGCAAGACGGTTCTCTACGACGGGCGCACAGGCGATCAGTTTGACAACCCCGTGACCGTCGGTTACATGTACTATTTAAAGCTGCATCATCTGGTCGATGACAAGATCCACGCGCGCTCCACAGGCCCCTACAGCCTGGTCACACAGCAGCCGCTGGGCGGCAAGGCGCAGTTCGGCGGCCAGCGCTTTGGAGAGATGGAGGTCTGGGCCCTGGAGGCCTACGGCGCGGCGAACACGCTGCAGGAGATACTGACGGTCAAGTCCGACGACATCGTGGGCCGCGTCAGGGCTTACGAGGCGATCGTCAAGGGCAAGAACATCCCTGCGCCGGGCGTGCCGGAGTCCTTCAAAGTGCTGATCAAAGAGCTCGAATCGCTGGCGCTCGACGTGCGCGTGCTGGACAGCGAGCACAACGAAATCGTCATCAAAGAGCTGGAGGACGATGACGAGGAGTTCGACCGCGGCACCCCCATCACGCGCGAGCAAGCACCCGAGGAGGAGGAGTACACGGTCGAAACGGAGCCGCCGGAAAACACCGAACCCGACGAGAGCGATATGGGCGAGGACTTCGACGATGTGTTCAACTTTGACGATGTGCCCAGCTTTGAGGATATCTCCCTGGACGATCTGGACGACAAGCAAGACTGACGCGGCACTTTGAGCGGCGTCATGCGCTGTTGCCTTGCGAATCATCGCGCAGGTGTGCCGCCGGGGCTACAGCGTCTCGCGGTCAGAGGGTTCCTCTCATGGATTCTTTCGCGACTGCAATCCCTCATGATAGGATATGTAAACGGTTCATTGCCAGAGCACCAGAGCAATAGAAGGGAGTGTGCCCTTTGTCCGAACTGACAAACCTATCTTCGATCCAAATCTCGATGGCTTCCCCGGAACAGATCCGTTCCTGGTCACACGGCGAGGTCTGCAAGCCGGAGACGATCAACTATCGAACGCTCAAGCCGGAGCGCGACGGACTGTACTGCGAGCGCATATTCGGGCCGACAAAGGACTGGGAATGCACCTGCGGCAAATACAAGCGCGTGCGCAACAAGGGCATCGTCTGTGAACGCTGCGGCGTCGAGGTCACGCGCTCAAAGGTTCGCCGCGAGCGCATGGGACACATCGAACTGGCCGCGCCGGTCAGCCACATCTGGTATTTTAAGGGCATTCCCAGCCGAATGGGCACGCTTTTGGACATCTCGCCGCGCTCACTGGAAAAGGTGCTCTACTTCGCGGCGTACATCGTGCTGGATCCGGGCTGCACGCCGCTGCACCCCAACACGATCCTCACCGAGACCGAGTATAGACAGCAGATCAGCACGCCGACATACAAGGCCGACATCGAACAGGGCAAGCCGGAACTGCGCGTGGGCATGGGCGCGGAGGCCATACGCGAGCTGCTGCAGCGCATCGATCTTGACGATCTGAGCGAGAAACTGCGCGCGGAGATCTCGCAGCTCACCGAAAAGGAACGCGAGCGCGAGACCGAGGGACAAAAGCGCGCCAAGGCCATCAAGCGTCTGGAGGTCGTCGAGGCGTTTCGCTCCAGCGGCAACAGGCCGGAGTGGATGATCCTCGAGGTCATACCGGTCATGCCGCCGGATCTGCGTCCGATGGTGCAGCTGGATGGTGGCCGCTTCGCCACGAGCGATCTGAACGATCTCTATCGCCGCGTCATCAACCGCAACAACCGCCTCAAGCGGCTGCTGGAGCTGGGCGCGCCGGATATCATCGTGCGCAATGAAAAGCGCATGCTGCAGGAAGCGGTAGACGCGCTGATCGACAATGGCCGCCGCGGGCGTCCCGTGACCGGACCGGGCAATCGCGCGCTCAAATCGCTGTCCGACTTCCTGCGCGGCAAGCAGGGCCGGTTCAGGCAGAATCTGCTGGGCAAGCGCGTTGACTATTCCGGCCGCTCGGTCATCGTCGTCGGCCCGGAGCTGAAGCTCTACCAGTGCGGCTTGCCTAAGGGCATGGCTTTGGAGCTGTTCAAGCCGTTCGTCATGGCGCGGCTGGTCGAGTCAAAGATCGTACACAATGTCAAGAGCGCCAAGCGCATGGTTGACCGCGGCGAGACGCGCGTATGGGACATCCTGGAGAGCGTCATCAAGGAACATCCCGTGCTGCTCAACCGCGCGCCGACGCTGCATCGACTGGGCATACAGGCGTTTGAGCCGATCCTCGTGGAGGGCAAGGCGATCAAGCTGCATCCGCTGGCGTGCACCGCGTTCAACGCGGATTTTGACGGCGATCAGATGGCCGTGCACGTGCCGCTTTCGATGGAAGCGCAGGCCGAGGCGCGTTTCCTGATGCTCTGTGCCAACAACATATTGAAGCCGCAGGACGGCAAACCGGTCATTTCCCCGTCGCAGGACATGGTCATCGGCTGCTACTATTTGAGCTGCATCCGCCCGGACGCGCTGGGTACAGGCCGCCGCTTCGCCAACGAGGACGAGGCGATGATGGCCTATCAGACCGGACAGCTTCATCTGCAGGCCGAGATCGATGTGCGCATCGCGCGTCAGTGGCAGGGCGAGACATATCGAAGGGTCATCCGCACGACGCTTGGCCGATTGATACTCAACAACAACATCCCGCAGGACATGGGCTTTAAGCCGAGGGAGACGCTGGACGACATGTTCGCTCTTGAAATCGACACGAAGGTCGGCAAAAAAGAGCTGGGACAGATCGTCGATATGTGCTTTAAGCGGCATGGCGTCGCGGAGACGGCGCGTGTGCTTGACAACATCAAGGAGATGGGCTACAAGTACTCGACCATAGGCGCGGTCACCGTCGCCGTATCGGACGTCATTGTGCCGCCGGAAAAAAAGCCGATACTGGACGCCGCGGAAAAAGAGGTCCGCAAGATCGAAAAGATGTTCAAGCGCGGTCTGCTCGCCGAGGAGGAGCGCTACAACGGCGTCGTCAAGATCTGGAGCAAGACGACGGACGATGTCAAGGCCAAGATCATGGATCACATGGACGAGTTCAACCCCATTCGCATGATGACCGACTCCGGCGCGCGCGGCTCCATCTCGCAGGTCTCACAGCTGGCCGGTATGCGCGGCATGATGGCATCGCCGACAGGCCGTCCTCTGGAGATGCCGGTCAAGGCGAACTTCCGCGAGGGACTCACCGTTCTCGAATTCTTCCAGTCCTCGCATGGCTCCCGCAAGGCGCTGTCGGATACGGCGCTGCGCACGGCGGACTCGGGCTATCTGACCCGCCGACTGGTGGATGTCTCGCAGGAGGTCATCGTGCGCGAGGCGGACTGCTTCGCGGCGCGGCACGAGAAGATACGCGGCATCACGGTGACGGCGATAGGCTCCGAGCGTGACCCGATTGAGAAGCTGATCGACCGCATCGTCGGCCGTGTGGCTGCCGAGGACATCGTGAACCCGCTGACGAATGAAGTGATCGTCCCCTGCAATGAGATGATCAGCTTTGACAAGGGCAACGAGATCGTCGATTGTGGCATCAAAGCGGTGCCCATACGCTCCGTGCTGACCTGCCGCAGCGAGACGGGCGTCTGCGTGAAGTGCTACGGACAGGATCTGGCGCATGGCGGTTATGTCAACATCGGCGAAGCGGTCGGCATCGTCGCGGCACAGGCCATCGGCGAGCCGGGCACGCAGCTGACGATGCGCACGTTCCACACGGGCGGCGTGGC
>CAYUZP010000015.1:0-722 GCA_964449655.1 uncultured Oscillospiraceae bacterium | reverse complement strand
CGATGCTGGCCGAAATCTCCGGAACCATTGCCATCGGCGAAAGCAAGAAAAAGCGTGAATTGATCATCACGAGTGACGACGGCACGATCAAGAATTACCCGATCGCTTACGGCAGCCGTCTCAAGGTGAAGGATGGCGACCGCGTGACGGCGGGCGATGAGCTGACCGAGGGCCAGATCAATCCGCATGACCTGCTGCGCATACTCGGCGTGAAGGCGGTGCAGGAGCATCTGCTCAAAGAGGTGCTGATGGTCTACCGGCTGCAGGGCGTCGGCATAGGCGATAAGCACATCGAGGTCATCGTCCATCAGATGCTGCGTAAAGTGCGCGTCGAGGACGCGGGCGATACTTCGCTGCTTCCGGGCGCGATGGTGGACATCTTCCATTTTGAGAAGGAAAACGAGAAGACCATGACGGCTGGCGGACGGCCTGCAGTGGCCAAGCGCATATTGCTCGGCATCACGAAAGCCGCGCTGGCGACGGATTCGTTCCTCTCGGCGGCCTCCTTCCAGGAGACGACGCGCGTGCTGACCGAAGCCGCGATCAAGGGCAAGGAAGACCCGCTCGTCGGCCTTAAAGAGAACGTCATCATCGGCAAGCTCATCCCCGCGGGCACGGGCATGCCGCGCTATAAGGACATTGAAGTGCACGAAACCTATTAATCATAAAAACCCCCGGCTCTCGCTGTGAGAACCGGGGGAATTTTTATATGTTCAAGCGCA
>CAYUZP010000014.1:0-23040 GCA_964449655.1 uncultured Oscillospiraceae bacterium | reverse complement strand
TCGCATGATTGGGTGGTAATCCGTCTGTTTTTCGCTTTATGCGGTGTTGCCTTAATTTCTGGCATCTGATATTCTACGATTCGACTGTTGGCGTGTCTCTACGGGATGATATGGAGCGCTTACACTCAAACGGTCTACAAACACCTCACATGTGCTTTAAGTCACACTCCTGATAAAGAAAAAAACCGCATACGCGGTCAACTGAATCGACGAAGATTTTCGATCGTCTCTAAAAAAGCCTGTGGTAAAGGCGCTTCTAAATGCATGCGTTCCCCTGTCGTCGGGTGTGTAAAATCGAGCGTGTATGCATGTAGCATGAGCCTTGGAATGTGTTCAGGAGATTTGAGGTGCGGCGCATAAATCCGATCGCCTAAAATCGGATGACCGATGGACTGCATATGCACGCGAATTTGATGCGTTCTCCCCGTCAGCAAGCGCACATCTAAGATGCTCGCTCCCTTCAGCGTTTCCAGCACAGTCCACTCCGTTCGGGATTCCTTCCCGTTTTGTACAACAGCCATGCGTTTTCGATCCGTCGGATGACGTCCGATCGGCGCATCGATCAAACCGTGTTGTTTTGAAAATTGGCCTTGCACCACAGCGCGATAACGTTTGTCCATCGTTCGGGATTTGAATTGCTCGCTCAGCGCCGCATGCGCCCGATCATTTTTAGCGATCAGGATCAGGCCAGACGTGTCCTTGTCCAGTCTATGCACGATGCCAGGGCGCATTTCGCCTCCGATGCCGGAGAGATCCCGCACGTGATAGAGCAGCGCGTTGACGAGCGTACCGTCCGCATTGCCTGCAGCAGGATGAACGACCATACCGCAGGGCTTGTTAATCACAGCAATATCGCCATCCTGATATAAAATATCTAATGGTATATCCTGCGCAACAAGCGTCATAGGGCGCACTTCCGGCAACGACAAAGTGTATAGACACCCTGCTTCAACTCGACATGCGGGCTTTACTTCGACCTTTCCATTGACGAAAACCGCGCCTTCCGCGATCAGTGATGCTGCGCGGGATCGAGAAAGCTCGCTATGTTCGCGCAAAAAGGTGTCCAGCCGCTTTCCTGCATCCTCATCCTTTGCTAGAATTTCGAGGTTTGAACCGACTGAAGGCTTAAAATCGTCCTCCTCCAAATCACAAAGCGCTTCCTGATCATCTTCCATCGTCAAACCTTCTCCTCCAGTCTGTTCGTCATTCCAAGTATGAACAGCGCAATGACAGACAGCGTGATGCAGATGTCCGCGAAATTAAATACGGGAAAATCGACAAACAGCACACGAATATAATCGGTCACACTGCCATGCAGCACGCGATCCAGCAGGTTGCCAATGCCCCCGCCAAGCAGCACGGCGATCGCATGTCTTGCCAAATGGGTCAGATGTAACCGCATCAACAGCACACACAACAATGTCAACAGCATGATGGACAAGAGCGCGGCTAGCATCGTATGCCCCGACAAGAAGCTAAAGGCCACTCCGGAATTTTCACATCGCTGAATCTGTACGATGCCCGACACTTCAAAGATCGTCACGCCGATGGGCACATGCCGAACCCACGTTTTGATCGCCAGATCGCAACCCGCTACAAATACGCACAGCAGTCCGTTCATCCATCGCTGTCCGCTTATCTTCATGCTCGTCACATACTGCCTTTCGCAAAGCCTCCATTTGATCGTCCTATGACTCGGTATCGCACTTTTGCAATTCAAACAAAGTCAAAGACCGCGCTTCCCGACCGCAAATCAAATGACGAATGCTGTCCCATCAAAATATCATCATGAGATGGATTGTCAAACACAAGCGGAACGCGATTCTGTATGCAGCAAGGGATACATTTTGAAGCAGCGCCATACCGCCGTTTCAAACGGACTGTACAGGCCTCTCCCTGGCATATCCACAACAAAAGAACTCCGCCAACTTATTGCGAAAAAAGCGTCGATACTCCGCGTTTAATGCCGCAGCGAAGAAGAGATTTATAGCATCCTCTTCAATTCGTTCATCGAAGCAGCTTGTTCATCCATCATCTTTTTGAGCGCCGTACAGTAATCGGACGCCTGCTTGCGCATCGCGGATAACCTCGTTGTCAAGTCGGAAATCTCCTTTTCGGTTTTTGCCCTCAAAGCGACCGCTTCATCGTCTGCCTTGTGGATGATTTCCTCTGCGCGCTGTTCTGCAGCGATGACGGTTTCCTCATAAGCATTCTGAGCCTTCGATAGAACCAGCTCATAGCTCTCCATGGTATATCGGCTCGTCGGCGCATTGCTGCTCTGATCAGGAATCTGGCGCTTTGACAGCTCTGCGTTCGCCTGATCCAGTTCCTGCGTTAAAGCTGCAACCTGCTCTCTTAGCATGGCAGCCTGTTCGGCTTCTTGTTGAAGCGAGGACGCCTGCTCGTTCAGTTTCTTGGCTTGCTCAAGTTCCTGCGTCAGAGAAGCAACTTTCTCGCTGAGCTGGCTGGTCTGCGCCTCGCGCTTTTCCATTTCTTCCAAAATCTCGTCCAGAAAGCTCTCAACCTCGCCGGTATCATATCCACCGGTTTTAACCACTTTGAAAACCTTGTTGACGATTGTGTCTAGCGTAATAGCCATGAGAAAAAGCTCCTTTCGATTTGCACAGTTGCATGGATGCATAGATCTTGCTGACCGTCATTTGTAGCGGAAAAAGGAGAGTGCAATGCGTTGCTTCTTCGTCATGCCCGCCACCTGTGTGAGACGAACACGCCCTTTGCCGCGCAGCGAGAGCATCGAGCCCTCACTGACCGCTGCGTCGACATGTTCGCATGGAATATGATCCAGTTTAACCAAACCGGCGCGTATGGCATCCGCTGCTTCTCCCCTAGAAAGATGATAAGCTGCAGCAGTCACAGCATCTAGCCGCAGCGAACTGACAACCGCTTTAAATGTCGTCCCTTGAGGTTCTGGCATCGGCGGAATTTCCATCAATACAGTCAAATGAAGCGCCGTCTTCCCCGCACTGACGAGGTTATGCGACACAAAATCCGCCGTCTGTGTTGTGACGAACAGGAATAGTTCCTTATCGTCTATCATCATATCGCCTACAACCGCTCTTGTCAACCCCAAAGACATAAAAGCGCCTAGAAGATCGCGATGAGAAACCGTACAGAACTTTGAAGAGAGCGCTGAATGCAAGCAGACAAGCGGGAATTCGCTGTGTTCCGGCGCATCGCCGTGGGGATGAAAGCAGGCGATCACCCGTTCCGCTTGTTCATATCCACCCCACCAACTGAGCGCTATGTCCGCCTCACGTGCCAAGCGCTGTGCCAATACAAGCTGTGCGGGATCTATGAACTTTGTAAAGCGACGAATCCCTTTCTGTGCAACAAACTTTGCCGCACTCTCCAGTGACTTGCCGATATCCTCTGCCATTGCTTATCCCTTGTCAGCGATAGCGAGCTCGTCCTGGCGCATAAGCATCCGCTTCAACCACCTGAACGCTCTCCGGCGCAAGCAGATAGCACAGATGCGCCACTTTGACCATCCTTCCGCGCAGCGCAAAAGCAGCGCCGCTGAGCAGATCGACCACGCGCCCGCTGTCCTTTGGATCGATGTTTTCTAGGTTGAGCAGTACGCTCTCGCCGTTGACGATGTATTCTATGATGTCGCGGCACTCCTCAATTTGAAGCACCTTCACAACACGTTCACAGTGGACAACCTGTGCCGCCTGCTGTGCACCGCGTGCATCCATGCGCGGATCATGTATGACCTTTTCCTCGTCGCGTCTAGAGGAACGGAAGTCTGCCTGCTGTGCGCTCTGCTGTCCGCCGCTTCCACCGGTTCTGCGTTCGCGGGAAAAAGGATTCCGAAAGCCGCCGGATTCGTAATCGTCCTCGTCCTCGCTCTCTTCGTATTCCTCGTCCTCGTTCATTTCATCGTCGTCCAACTCGCTATCCTGTTCGTCATCGCCGGATGTAAAGCCGAGCTTTCTCAGCAAATCGTTCAAGATGCCCATGTTACATTTCCCCCTTGAAACTGTCACTGTGCAGCAGAGCGCGAGCCGAAGATCGCCGACCCGATGCGCACGAGCGTGGCGCCTTCTTGAGCGGCAATCAAGTAGTCGCCGGACATGCCCATGGAAAGCTCTTCCATCTGCACGCCGTCAATCGCTTCACTGCGCAGTGCATCAAACAGCGCACGCATCTTTTGGAAATAGGGCCGCAGGATCTGTGGATCAGGGATGTCCGGCATCACAGCCATCAAACCATGCACACGCAGTCCTGGCAGCGCGGCGACATAGCGCGTGAATGTAAACAACTCATCCACAGCTACGCCGCCCTTTTGTGGTTCGTCACCGATATTGACTTGGATGAGCACAGGCATGCGTATCGCATGGGCTTGCGCCCGCCTGTCGATTTCCTGCGCGAGGCTTTTCCGATCCAGCGACTGTATCGAGGCAACCTTGTCTATTATATATTTTACCTTGTTATTTTGCAACCGCCCAATGCAATCAATTTGAAAAGACGCATTGAGCTCCGGCATTTTTTGAAGCAGCTCCTGCACACGGTTTTCGCCAAGCCGTTGAATGCCCGCCTTCAGCACCTGGTTCACACGCGCAGCGGGAACCGTCTTGCTGACGGCCATGATCGTTGGAACGCGGCCCCAACGCTCAAGTGCGGCATCCGCGAGTGCCTGTCGGATGAAGGCAATCCGCCTGACGATCTCGTCATCCTCCGGATATTCTGTCACGCCTTCTGTCGCATCCATGCTCCCACCTCCATCTCAAGCATCCACGGAAAATCCATGACGCATCGTCTATTTGAAAAGCATGACGGTTTTCCCCTGTTCAAGGGGTGAGCCGCTCAGCAGAGGACGAACAAACGCTGTGTCCTCGTCCTGATACTCGATCACCACTACAGCGACGAACGTCTGAACGCCGCCCTCGACGACGACCACGCCGATTTGGTTGTTATAGGTGTAGAGCGCGCTCATCGGCACGCTCAAACCGGATACGAAATCGCCGACTGTCGCCTCGCAGGTACGGATGTTGAGCACCGGCTCGACGCTCGAGTTGATGCGCATGCGAAGCAGAAGATCACTGCCTATGCGCGCGAAGGACTCGACGGTGCCATCGACGATATAGTTGTCAAATCCCTCCAGCTGCATGGAATACTGTTGGCCAATGACGGGATTCCAGTTTCGATCTGTGCAGAGAAATAAGCCATACCATATATCCTCGGCGACCGTCCGAAAGATGGGATCGCTGCCGCGCGATACGGTTGATTGTTCCGGTGCTACACCGCGAATCACATTTTGCACATCGTTGGGTGTCAATTGCGCATAGGTTGAAGCGTTTACGGCGTTTTCATATCCATCGGTGTAAAAACTCACCAGGCAATCCTCACTGGCCGTATAGGTCGTCGTCCAGCTTTCGATCTTCTTGAGCTGATCATTTTCTACCTTATACAGTTCTGAAAGCGTTTGATCGTCCGGATACTTTTGTCTCAAATAGTTCTTGCGCACGGTCAGTTCGCTCTCAAGGTTCCGCTCGAGATTGCTCAGACTGCCTACGCCGCGCCCCTGAACAAGCGTCCGCACCTGTTGGGCATAGGAATCGATCATGCTGTTATAATTGTCCAGCGCCGCATCGACAAATGTGCCGAAGACCTGGTTGACATGGTATGACTGAATCTCCTCGCGATAGGTGTTTAGTCGCGTGATTTCCGTCTGATTGAAACCGGAAGAATAGACCTTGCATATGACGCTAGACCGCGTGACGTGGCCGCCTTCCTCCGCGACAAAATCGACGCTCGTCGTATTCTCCCGCTCCACGAGCTTTTCATCGCGCGCAATCACGAGCGTACCAGAGTAATAGCTGCCAAGTGTATTGCCGCGCACTATGGCAGTCGACCCACCGTTTTGAAACCGTTCGCGTACCTGCCAGATGGCTAAAGCCAGAACAAGCAGCACAGCAGCCCCGACCAGCAATCGTGGTATGATGCTCTTTTTCTTCTTTCTGCGCTTTCGGATCTGATCCTCTGTTCTGTTCATACAGCGTCACTCCCGCCCACTGAATCGATATCACCTGTCAGTGGTTCGAGCACCCAGATCGCACCGCTCTGCCCGCTGAGCGTCAACGAATAGCGCGCAAGCACGTGCACGACGCGCGTCTTGCGCAGCGTGCTTTCAGCCAGAGCCAGCGGCGCGACGACGATCACGCTGCCCTTGGACTGCGCGATTCGTCGTGCCTCATAAAGCATACCGCGCAGTTCCGTTTCCGTGCGTTCCGTCTGTGCCATGCCTGCTAGCAAAGAGATGACCACAGCGCATTGGCTCATGTCCGGAAGATCTGTATGTCCGCTCGATCCCGTGCCAATGCGTATGCCGCTCACCTTGCGCGCAATGGTCTGCGTCGTCTGACTGTCCGGGCAGACACATGTCACATGCGCGCCTGCCGCTTTCAGCGCTGTCGGCAGAGCGGGTCCTGTGCAGTGGAGAACTGTCGCGTTATGCCCGCTGCATCGCGCCAAAAACGCCACCACAGCGCAGACATCGGGCCTCAATCCCTCTAGTTTTGCGGCGGAGCGCTTGCCTAGCCGCCAAAGAAAGTATGACGCCTCCGGTCTGCACATCACCCATAGCTCAACGTCCGGGCGTTCCCGACGTGTGCGCATGCCTGTCTGCTCGCAGATCGTCCTTTCGAGTCTGTCCACAAGGCGCATGTTCGCGCTGACAAGATCACCGCCTTGCGCGATCACGATGCGAAAGCTCTTTCCCTGTGTCTGTTCATAGGGAAAGCGATCCAGCCAGCTGCCCGTCTGCATTAGACGTTTGAGGGCGTCGTCCGGTTTAGCCGGCTTCATCTGAAAAAGCAATTGAAAGCTTTGGCGCATGTAGGGCAAGCATGGCTCACTGACGCTTTTATAAATCGCCGCACCAGGGAATATATGCTCAACCGCCATGCCGACTTCTTTGTGCAGCATCGCCTCGATTGGGCGTTCCAGTCCAGACGCAAATGTCGAAAAATACGTCTTCTTCAAATCGATTAACCTCTCTGTTGTATCCAATCGTCAGCGTTTTGATATTGGAAGACCATTCTGAAATAATCATCCCCGTAGTCATAGAGGAGACCATGGGAGACCATCTCCTTGATCTGTGACTGCGTCTTCCAAGCGACAGCACTCACCTCTTCTTTTTGGAGCGTGAATGTATCCGCTGGTTGATCCGTATACAGCGCGAAGATGCCGCAAAAGGCATTTCCCCTGCGAAGACATGCGATTTTGCGCAATTCATCGTTTTCGGCACGATATCCGATTTCTTCAAACAATTCACGCGCCGCTGCCTTTCGCGCATCCTCTCCGTATACGGCACAACCGCCTGTCACTGACCAGCGATTGGGCATCCATTTCACAGACGATGCGCGTTTTTGAACCAGATATTCTCCCCTGCTGTTGATCGGCCAGATATGTACACCCAGATGATACAATCCAGCAGGAATCGGTTCGCCACGCATCATGGTCTGTCCGGTTCGCTCACCTTTTTCATTGTATAGATCCCAGAGTTCAACAGCCATGTGATGTCCCTTTCAGCACATTCTCCATGCCCAACGCAAACTCCTCCGCCAGCAGCTGACGGATGCCCCGCACGGTCTGCTCGATCCCTTCTGCCTGCTCATGAAATACGACGTCAGCCTCGCGAAGATAGAGTGGCGCACGCTCGTCGTATAGCGCGCGAAGCGTCTGTCCTTCCCGCAGCGTCACGCCGCGCGTCGCCAGATTGGAAAGCCTGCGCTCGATCTGCTCGTAAGGCGTTTCGATATACACGACCAAACCACCTGTATGCAGATGACGCATCGCCTTTTCGCCATACACGACGCTTCCGCCTGTAGCGATCACGGTTCTGTCGCAGCGAAGACTCAAAACAGCTTCTTGCTCCTTGCTGAGAAATGCGTCGATGCCTATTTCATCGATCATGCCCTGAAGCAGTCTTCCCTCTCTCGCCTGCAATATGACATCTGTATCCAAGAAATCCATGCCGAGTTCCTTTGCGAGCAGCACCCCAGCGGTGCTTTTCCCACAGCCGGGCATACCGATGAGCACAACATTTGCCATCTGATTCTGACGTCGCTCCTTCTTGTTTATCCAAGTCAAATCGCACAGAACATAAATACACGTTTCACATTTTACCGTGAAAAGGACTGATTTGCAAGTGAAAAATGCATCTTCCGACAAATCTTCCGTGGCGAAGCGGGATTTAGACATTTTCACATTTTATCTTGCGAATAACAAAATATCCCCCTCTGTTGTCGCATCCGATTGCTCTGCGCGCATCAGAAGGGAGCTTTTGATTCATAACCTGGTTACAGCGCTATAAGCAGTTTCACCGCCTGTACAAAAAACATTCTATTCACTCAGACATGCGCCGACAAACGCTTCAAATATCTTTCTGGAAGCATCATCCCGTTTGAAAGAGAACTCAGGATGCCACTGCACGCCCCAGACAAACCGCCTATTCGGCATAAAAACCGCTTCGATCAAGCCATCTTCTGAAAACGCCATAGGCACAAGCTGCGGGGAAAGCGTTTTAACCGCCTGATGGTGGTAGCTGTTCACTGCAAGCGTTTCCTTGCGCACGATTTCCGCCAAAGGCGTTCCAGCACAGAGACTAACGCTGTGAACAGGATGGTCATAGGGCGGACTTTGGTGATGATGGACAGGTGAAGGACGCTGCGACGGCAGATCCTGATAGAGTGTTCCACCCATCGCAGCGTTCAGAAGCTGAATGCCGCGGCAGATGCCAAGCACCGGCTTATCGAGCGCCAGTGCGGCCTTTAGGAGTTTGATCTCCATAGCGTCACGCGCTGGACAAGGCGTTCCACACGTGGGCAACGCTTCCTCGCCATAGATGGCGGGAGAGACATCATGACCGCCAGTCAGCAAAAAGGCATCCATCTCACGCGCCATTTGCGCGATATCCGCCGCATCGTCCGTCAACGGAAGCATGACCGGAAGGCCTCCAGCCTGGTGAACGCCCCGCATATAGCCGGGGAGCATCCAATAGCTTTCCCGCTCCTCGTCAACAAGCGGGATGAGACCAACGAGTGGCTTTCTTTTCGCAGTGTCGTCCATGCTTTCGCCTCCGGTTCGTGTTGATGCCTTGAAATCGTATAGGGCGTCCCGCATGAAATTTGAGAGATCCACACGATGCGCCGCGCCAGATGCTTTGGAGCTCTACTGATCACATCGCACCGCGGGTGTAGTTAGGCGCTTCCTTGGTGATGTTGATATCATGCGGATGGCTTTCAATGAGTCCCGCGTTGGTAATGCGGATGAACTCTGCATCGTGGCGCAGGGCGTCGATATCAGGTGTACCGCAGTAACCCATGCCGGCACGCAAACCGCCGACGAGCTGGAATATGGTGTCGCTGAGCAAACCCTTATAGGCAACTCGCCCCTCAACACCTTCCGGCACGAGCTTTTTGGCATCTTCCTGAAAATAGCGATCCCTGCTGCCCTGCTCCATCGCACCGAGCGAACCCATACCTCGGTAGACCTTAAACTGTCGTCCCTGATACAGTTCCAGCGCGCCAGGCGCTTCCTCAGTGCCGGCAAACAGACTGCCAAGCATGACGGCGGAACCACCCGCCGCGATCGCCTTGACGACATCGCCGGAATACTTGATGCCGCCGTCGGCGATGATACGCTTGCCTAGCTTCTCTGCTTCCTCCGCACAGTCGCTGATCGCGGTGATCTGCGGCACGCCAATGCCCGAGACGACGCGTGTCGTGCAGATGGAACCTGGACCGATGCCAACCTTGACACAGTCCGCTCCGGCATCAAAAAGCGCGCGTGTGGCCTCTGCCGTGGCGACATTGCCCGCGATGATCTGAATATCCGGAAAAGCGACGCGTATCTTTTCGACCTGCCGGAGCACACCTGTGCTGTGTCCATGTGCCGTATCGATACAGATCACATCGACATCCGCCGCCGACAGCGCCGCGATGCGGTCAAATACATCGTGACTGACACCGACTGCCGCACCGCAGAGCAGGCGGCCTTTGGCGTCCTTGGCGGAATGCGGGTATTGAGCTGCTTTCTGTATATCTTTGATGGTAATCAAACCACACAAATTGCCCTCTTCATCGACCAATGGCAGTTTTTCGATGCGGTGCTGTGCGAGTATGGTGCGCGCTTGCTCGAGCGTGGTGCCGACTGGCGCGGTGATCAGGTTTTCAGAGGTCATCACCTCGGAGATCGGACGATCATAGTTCGTTTCAAAGCGCAGGTCGCGGTTGGTGAGTATGCCGACGAGCTTGCCTTCCCGCGTGATGGGCACACCGCTTATGCGGTAGCGCGCCATGAGCGCTTCGGCGTCGGAGATGAGATGATCCGGACTGAGGAAAAATGGATCGGAGATGACGCCATTTTCCGAACGCTTGACGCGATCGACCTCCTGTGCCTGCTGCTCGATAGACATATTTTTGTGAATGATGCCCAGGCCACCTTCGCGCGCCATGGCGATAGCCATCTTGGACTCTGTGACCGTGTCCATCGCTGCAGACAGGAACGGTATGTTGAGCTTGATCGTCTCCGTCAGGTGGGTTTCCAGATTGACTTCCTTAGGCAGCACATCGCTGCGGCGCGGAACCAGCAGAACGTCGTCAAAGGTAAGGCCCTCTCGAATCACTTTCGGCAGCATCGTCTTTCCTCCTGTTTTTACTTTTTCTTTTTCATCTTTTTGGCAGCTAAAATGAGGATAGAAACAGATATTATAAACGGCTCGCCATTCGTTGTCCTTGTGACGAGCCGTATGAAGCGTGGGATCTATTTGGTTGAGTCTTTTTTATCTTTAGACTTGGGCAGATGGAGCCAACCGAGTTGCCGAAACAGCACCACGCCATACCAGATCAGCGCGATGATCGACAATACGAGGGAGACATAGAGCAGAATATCCGCAACCTGAGTCAGCTGTATAAAACGCGTGACAATGGAAAGCACGAAACAGACAGTTGTGATCTTGCCGATGGGCAGCGCGGAGACGACGATCCCTTTGCGCAGCGCCAGCGCGCCGCCCACCATGAACGTCACCTCACGAAGCAGCTCGATAAAAAGCACCCACAACGGTATGCTCCCATCCGCCACAAACAGTCCGAGCAGCGCAAGAAGGGAGAGCTTATCGGCGATCGGGTCAAGCAGTTTGCCCAGCGCCGTCACTTGATGGAACCTGCGTGCGAGATAGCCATCCACGACATCGGTCAGCATGGCGATTATGTACACCACGAGAGCCCCCGTCTTGTCCCCGACCAGATAACGCCAGACGACGACAGGAATGAGCGCTATACGCAAAATGGTCAACAGATTCGGAATGTTGATGTTTTTGTCCTTTTTGATCTGCTCCATAGTCTATAACCCGCTTTCCTTAGCATACTGTGCAAACCGCATCGACCGCCGCCTTGAACAGGGTATCCATATGGCAAAGCGCTGCGCAAGTACATCGGCTATGCGTTCATCAGTGCTTCGCGCTGCTGCGCTGCGGCTTCGCTGTCCAGATAATCGTCATATGTCTCGCGTCGATCGACAAGTCCACCGGGAAGGATTTCCATAATCCGATTGGCAACGGTCTGTATACACTCGCGATCCTGCGTCGCAAAGAGCATGGAACCGGTAAATTCAATCATGCCCTTGTTCAGCGCTGTGATGGCCTCGAGGTCGAGATGGTTGGTCGGCTCGTCGAGAATGAGCACATTCGCGCCGGAGAGCATCATGCGGGCCAGCATGCAGCGCACACGTTCTCCCCCCGAGAGCACTTTGGCCTGCTTGAGCGCGTCCTCACCGGAAAAGAGCATGCGGCCCAGCCAGCCACGGATGTCACTCTCATATTGGCTTTCGGAAAATTGACGCAGCCAATCGACCAATGTCAGTTCGCATCCATCAAAAAAGCTGCTATTGTCCTTTGGAAAATAGCTCTGTGAGGTCGTAACGCCCCACTTAAAACTGCCTTCATCCGGTTCCATGTGCCCCATCAGGATTTCAAACAGCGTGGTGCGCGCCAGCTCATCCGTGCCGACAAAGGCGACTTTGTCCCCTGGCGTGAGCACAAAGGATATGTTGTTGAGCACCTTGCGCCCGTTGACCGTCTTGGAAAGGTTGGCGACAGTGAGCAGATCGTTGCCGATCTCCCGGTCAGGTTTCCATGCGATATAGGGATAGCGTCTTGAAGACGGCGTGAAATTCTCCATCTGCAGGTTGTCCAGGAGCTTTTTGCGGCTTGTCGCCTGCTTGTGCTTGCTCGCGTTGGCTGAAAAGCGCTGAATGAACGCCTGAAGTTCTTTAATTTTCTGCTCGTTCTTCTTGTTGATGTCCTTCTGTTGGCGCGCAGCCATCTGCGTATATTCATACCAGAAGTCATAGTTTCCGACGTACATCTGAATTTTGCCATAATCGATATCACAGATATGCGTACAGACCTTATTGAGGAAATGCCGGTCGTGGCTGACGACGATGACGGTGTTCGGAAAATCGAGCAGGAAGTTTTCCAGCCAACGCACGGACTGCACATCCAGATAGTTGGTCGGCTCATCCAAAAGAAGGATATCCGGACTGCCAAAGAGCGCCTGCGCCAACAGCACCTTGACCTTTTGGCTTCCGTCTAGCGCCTTCATGAGCGTGTGCTCCAATTCAAGACCGATACCCAGACCTGTGAGAATCATCTCGGCATTGCTCTCGGCGTTCCATCCGTCCAGCTCGGCAAATTCGCCCTCAAGCTGACTGGCACGGTCGCCGTCCTCATCGGTGAAATCCGTCTTCGCGTAGAGCGCATCCTTCTCCTGCATGATGTCATAGAGACGTCTGTGACCCATGATGACGGTCGAAAGCACATCATACTCGTCAAACTCAAAGTGATCTTGACGCAGCACGGCTATGCGTTCGCCCGGCGTGATGACGACGTCTCCTGTGGTCGGCTCAAGCTCACCGGACAGCACCTTTAATAAGGTCGATTTACCCGTACCGTTCGCGCCGATGATACCGTAGCAGTTACCTGGCGTAAATTTGATATTGACGTTTTTAAACAGCGGTTTCCCACTGTAGGACACGGATACATTTTGAGTCGCGATCATGAAGTTCCGCTTATCTCCTTTATCTGTGGTCCTGGCTGCTTAACTCAAACCGCCGATTATTATCGCATAAATCGCGCATTTCTTCAACCCCTCGTTCGTTGAAAAAGCGATTTTTATCTTGAAAATATGCCAGAGAAATCAAAAAAGCCGCAGGAACACATGCTCTGTCGCGCGCTCCTATGCTAAGGTGCCATCCTCACGCATCGCCCGCATGATGCTGGCCATGAGCGAGGTTCGACCAAACGGCGTCATCAGGTAATATCCGTCGACCATTCCCATCATCGCACGCGCAATCTCGCGGCTGACGCGCACGCCCAGCTCCTCTCCTCTTTCCCTGTCCGCGCCCGCATAGAGCGACACGATTCGATCGTCTATGGCAATGCCTGGAACCTCAGCATTCAAAAAGCGCGCGTT
Source organism: uncultured Oscillospiraceae bacterium (assembly GCA_964449655.1). GTDB lineage: Bacteria > Bacillota > Clostridia > Christensenellales > Aristaeellaceae > Ventricola. Next base: position 9,544 of record CAYUZP010000014.1, on the reverse strand, counting down.
CTTCTGGCTCACCACAGGCAATATTCCACCTGCGAGCTTGCCGGAAAGCGTCTCCTTGGCGCGCCTTAAATTCTCAAGCGCTCGCTGTGTCAGTACGGGCTGCGTGAAGAAGCCGCATGCACCGCTCTCTTCTTTCTCCATGGCCAATTCAAGCTGAACATCGAAATTGCGCGCGTTGACGTTTAGCGCGGCGAACACGCAAAAAGGCCGCTCGAGTGCACCGCCCAGCTCGCGAATAAACCGTATCAGCTGCCGTGAATTGAAATTGTACACGCTCTTCACCTCGTCGCGTCCTGCCGAAGGAATCGGATCTCCTGTGACGATGAGCACATTGTGCACATCCTCGACGCATAAACCCAGCAGCAGTGCCTGCGTTGCATTGAGATTGCGGTCGCGGCATGTCATGTGCGGCATGACCTCGACGTGCATTTCCCGGCGCAGTTTGCATGCCAGCAAACTCGAATCCATCCGCGCCCGCGCGATAGGGCAATCCGCGATGGTGATCATGTCCACTCCCGCTTGCATCAGCTCATTTACGCCGCTCAAAAAACGGGAGACATCCGCATTTTGAGGAGGGTCGAGTTCTACCGCAACGGGACGTTTTGCGGGATCGCACAAATCGGCAAGAAAAGTGCTGCCTTCACTGTGAACAGTTTCATTGTCCGCCTCGGTCGTTTGCTCGCGTGCATCTTCACACGCCTTTGAGGGTGGCGGGCCAACCCGAACAAAGGGAGAAACGCGTCTCCCATCCAGCGCCTTTGCTGCCGCGGCCATGTAAGCGGGTGTCGTGCCGCAGCAGCCGCCAAGGATCTGCGCGCCGCGCTCATGCAGTTCCACGATCTGGGCAGCAAAGTATTCCGGATCCCCGTCGTAATAGACACGGTTTCCACGCACAGTTGGATAGGCGGCATTGGGCATCGCGCTGAGCATGCCGCGCTGAGGAGCTGCCTTGCCGATGAGCTTCGCCATGTGCCGTGCGCCACAAACGCAGTTCAGCCCTGCCGCATCGACATATTTGTCCGCGGAAACGGCACGAAGCAGCGCAAGCGCAGACGCTCCGGAACGCGTAAATCCATCCGGCTGCGCGGCGAACGAGATGATTACAAACGCTTTCGGACAGCGTGTCTTGATGTACGCCGCCGCTTCAAGCAGACCCGCTGCGCGGGACTGTGTCTCAAACAGGAAGTTTTCGACGCCCTGACTGAGGAAAAGCTCCGCAAGATAGGCGTATTCCTCGCCTGGATTTTCGCTTTCAACCGGACCAATATCCGCAAAAATAAACGCGCCTTCCGCATTTTCCCGCGCGATGGACACGCCCGCGCGCACAATCGATTCACACTCGGCGCCAAAGTTCTGTCGGTTTGCGGCAAACGTGTTCGTCTTGATCGCGTCGCATCCCGCATCGCGATAGGCGCGGTGAATGGCCGCAATTTCCTGTGCGTCATTGAGGTTGGCGCGCTCGCAGTCCTGCTGTGCGCTGCGGCGACGAGAGGCATAATAAGTGCCCATTGCGCCGTCAAAGAGCAATGGCCGCGTCTTGAGATGTTCCCGGACAGTCATGTCATCCCAACACCTTTCTGGCAATGTCCGCACTCGCCTTGGCATCCTTTGCATAGAAGTCCGCGCCTATGGACAGTGCGTAAGGCTCGGTGAGCACCGCACCGCCGACCATGATCTTGCAATCACATCCTCTGGCGCGGATCGCAGAGATGGTTTTCTCCATATTCCCCACCGTCGTTGTCATCAGCGCCGACAAACCGACAAGGCGCACACCCTCGCGCTCGACCGCATCGGCCACAGCTTCAATCGGCACATCCTTGCCCAAATCGATCACCGTATAGCCGTAGTTTTCCAGCACGACGCGCACGATATTTTTGCCGATATCGTGAATGTCGCCCTGCACGGTCGCCAGCACGATTTTCCCCTTTGAAATCGACTGCGTGCCTCGCGCGGCAATGCGTTCCTTCACGACATCGAATCCCTGACAAGCCGCGTTCGCCGCTCCAATGAGCTGCGGCAAAAACAGTTCCTGCCGTTCATAGCGCTGGCCTACGCGGTCAAGCGCTGGAATCAGCAATGTGTCCACTGCTTCCATTTCCGTCATCGTCTCAAGCGCCTGTCGGATCAGCGACGCAACCTCATCGCCCAGCCCGCGCTCAACGGCTTCGTCCAGCGTCATTTCCTGCACGCGCGGCTTGTCCGGTTTTCCTGCCGCGGCTGCAAACCGCCGCACATATGCCTGCGCGCCATCGTCCTCGCCGGATAGCACGCGATATGCCGCAATCGCATCCATCACCGCCGCGTTGTTGGGATTGACAATCGGCAAATCCAGTCCAGCGGCAAGCGCTTGCGTCAGAAAGCTGACCGTCACATGCTCGCGTTCCGGCAAGCCGAAGGACACATTGCTCACGCCGAGCACCGCATGCACGCCAAGTTCCACACGCACGCGACGCACCGCCTCTAGCGTCTCGCGCGCCTGCTCCTGTTCGGCGGAGACCGTCAATGTCAAACAATCGATGAACACATCATCCTTCGGTATACCATAGGCGAGCGCTGCATCGAGAATGTGCCTAGCGATGTCCACTCGCGCCGCAGCCGTCCTCGGAATTCCACGCTCATCCATGGTGAGGCCCACAACGGCTGCGCCGTATTTCGCGCAAAGTGGCAGCACACTGTCGAGCGTCTCTTGGTTCCCGTTGACGGAATTGACAATCGCCTTGCCGTTTGTCACGCGCAGTCCAGCCTCGATGGCCTTGGGGTCGGATGAATCGATTTGCAGCGGCAAATCCGTCACCGACTGCAGCGCGCGGACAGCCTTTTCCATCATCTCCGCTTCATCGATGCCCGGCAATCCGACATTGACATCGAGTATGTCCGCGCCGGCATCCTCCTGTTCTACGCCGAGTTTCATCACAGCGGCCATGTCTCCCTCGCGCAGCGCTTGTGCAAGGCGCTTCTTGCCCGTCGGATTGATCCGCTCGCCGATCACGCGCACACTGTCAAAAAGCGCTGCACGTCTCGACGAACAGACGCCCTTTCTGTCGGCAGGTTTACGCGCAACCGGTGTCATGACGCTCAGCTTCTCGCGAAGCGCACAGATGAACTCGGGCGTAGTGCCGCAGCATCCGCCGAGGATGCGCACGCCAAGCGGGACAGCGTCCGCCAGCGCGTCAGCGAATTCCTCCGCCGTCACAGCGTATTCTCCCGTCGCAGGATCGGGCAACCCTGCGTTGGGTTTGAGGATCAGCGGTACATCCGTGTAATGAGAAAGCTCGCGAACCATCGGCAGAAGTTCCCGCGGCCCAAGACTGCAATTGAAACCCATCGCATCGACGCCAAGGCCTGAGAGCGTCAGTCCCATCGATGCGGGGGTACAGCCGAGGAAAGTGCGTCCTGTCTCCTGAAAGGTCATCGTCACCCAAACGGGCAGCGATGTATTTTCCTTTGCGGCAAGCACGCCTGCGCGTGCTTCGGCAAGGTCGCCCATCGTCTCAAAAACGATGAGATCCGCTCCTGCCGCTTCCCCCGAGACAACCATCTCGCGAAATATGTCATATGCTTCACGAAACGTCAGCGTGCCAAGCGGTTCCATCATCTGTCCGATTGGCCCTATGTCGAGCGCAATCTTGACGCCCTGCGGCACCGCTTCACGCGCAATTTGAATGCCTGCAGCGATCACTTGGGCAGGAGAAATCCCGCTGCCTGCCAGTTTTTTGCGATTCGCGCCGAACGTGTTCGCGTAAATCACACGGCTGCCAGACGCTGCATAAGCGCTGTGAATACTTGCGATCTGCTCAGGTGCGGTCAGATTGAGCAGCTCCGGAAGCTGACCTGCGGACAACCCCGCTTTTTGCAGCATGGTACCCATTGCGCCGTCGAGGATGATGAAATCATTCACAGCATATCCCGTCCTTTCGATACAGGCAATCCTCGCGCCGCGCGCAGGATCTGCAGCCCCTCGTCATGTCAACACATTTCATCTCACGCGCGTCCAACACGCCTGCCAGTGCGGTGATGGTCTTCTGCGGAATCATCATGCCTCCCGGCGTTAGGCTGACACCGATGCGGCGCACGGCATCAAGCGCCATGAGCAGTTCAGATTGTTGATCAAGCGGCATGTCACCATAGCCTGGGCTGAAACGATCTGTAAGCCGCGCGGGCGCAATGGTCGTTTCAATGTCGCGGCAAAGATGATCCGCTACATTCTCAATCGCCGCGCTGGCACATGCATCGAGCATCACGGCGTCAGCGATATTGCGTATCTGTGCACGTCGGATCTGCGCATCCACATCAGCACCGAGCGTCACGCATAGCAGCACAACCTGTTTACAGCCGCAAAGACGCGTGTGAATGTCCTTACCTTCCGGCTGAAAAGACGTACCGGAAAGCGCGCCGTCCTCTGCGCGATCAAACAGTTTGAAGACCGCCATAGGCATCGCCGCGTCCATCACGACCTTTGCGTTTCGTTCGACATCACGGCGCACACTGTCTGGGACTGTCTTGCCATGCCAGCCCATATAGCGCAATGCCTCGTCCATGTCTATTCCGGTCAAGCGGGCTGTCAGTCCCATGCATATGCCTCCTTTGGTGACGGTTGACGATGCCTGATTATAGCATATCGCACAGCCTATTGTAAAATGAAGTTGCAGAAAACAGGTCTTCGGTTATAGAATTGAGTGGAAAACACCGATTTACAGGATCGCATGACCCGTAATCACCTCGAATTGAAATCATCATTTTCAAAAAATGGATAAACGAGGAGCCGATCCGACTTCTTAGGGGGAACAAATACCAGGCGTTCTGCATGTTTTCGGTCCCTTGCCCGCTTTTTTCCATCGCCGGAAACAGACTTCGATCCTATTCGCGTGTCAAGTCTCATGAGCGGACCAATCGGTTTTTTTGAATGTAACAGAATTGTAAATCCTGCGCAGGCTGCGACAAAGTTGCCAAGCGATAAAAAAAATGGTATAATCAAGCCCAAGACGAAGAGTTCAAAAGATCAAGCGATCGTGAGGCTGATTTTGCACAATTGTCTGCGCTCAAAACGAAACACGCGCTGTACGGCGAGGACGATCCCGCTCTGTCATCAAACGCAGCGTATACTACAAAACCTGGATAAGACATGCGTCATTAATCTTCATCGGATCATCAATTCTTGTAAATTATGAAAGAGCGCAGTGCAAAAGAACCGATTTATTCGCGTAGGTCTTTTGAAGTGTCACATGCAGGCAAAACAAAAGCGTCACCAGGCAAAGGCGGAGGCGAAAACATGCACGAGAGCACACGGGGGCTGGAGGGCGCACGCCAGCCCGAAAAGACCGTCGCCCAGGACGGATTTAGCGCCCAGGTGACGACAGGCGCGACACGGCGGCCTTGGCGTGAAGGGCAGCGCACGAAGCCGACGAAGGAGCAGCAGGAGGAATCCGCGGCACAGCAAGCGCAGGAACATGCGTCCGCCTCTTTGCCCAATTCACCTGCGCGTCATGACTTCGCGACGATCGGACGGCGGCAAGCGGTGGAATTTGCGGATAATGGAGACGGCACGCTGACCGCTGTGCGCTGCCTTGACGCTTCGGTCGACGATCTCGATATACAACAGGAAGCGGGGTCGTGGTCCGTCACAGCGATTGCGCCGCGCGCCTTTGAGGGAACCGCGCTTTGTCGCGTGACGCTGCCGGACAGCCTGCGGCAGATCGGGGAGATGGCTTTCTCCGGCTGTACGCGTCTAAGCGAGATCGTCATTCCCGCCTGCGTGCATCGCGTGGGAACGCTGGCGTTCGCCAAATGCTCATCGCTTCAGCGCGTGCGCATCGAACCGGGCGTTGCCGTGCTCGGCCCCTCATGCTTTTCAAAATGCATTCGTCTCAGACGCGTGGACATCCCAAACAGCGTGACATCGTTTGGCGGCGGCGTATTCTTTGGTTGCGGCGGACAGCTCACGCTCTTTGGCGCGCAGGGATCGAGTGCGGAACGTTACGCTGCGCTCAATGGGCTGTCCTTTGACAGCGAGAGCTGGCGCGCAGATGAGACGCTCGTGCTGCGCGAGGAAGAGGACGGCACACTCACAGTGCTCGGCGCCCGGGAAAAAAATCCTGTGCGCATCGACATTCCCAGCGAGTTATGCGGTCGGCGGATCGCCAGAATCGCACCCAAAGCATTCTTTGCGAGCAATACGCTTGAGATGTTGAGTGTCGGCGCGGGCATCAGCGAGATCGGTCAAAGCGCGTTTTTTGGCTGTCGTTCTTTAGCCCAGGTGCTTTTTGTGAGCGGCGTTGAGCATATCGGAGAGAGCGCTTTCGCCGGATGCGAGTCGCTGACGCAGATCACACTGCCGCAGGGCACAGATCTCATCGAGCGCATGGCGTTCTTTGGATGCTCCCGACTGCTGTTTGTACGGCTTCCGGCCAACACGCGCGTGGCGGATCTCGCGTTTGATGGCTGCGCGCCAAATCTGCGCATCTTTGGTGGCGTGTATGTGGGCCGAGCCGCGCCCGACAAGCGTTTCGGTAGCGTCGAATCACCGTCATGAGCATCGCCTGATCATGCCAAACACCAAACAGGCTTGGTCAGATTTCATCGCGCTTGATGGATCCTGCGCAAAGTGCATACCTTTGCGGCCGCATGACAAAGTCATATCGCGGACGATAGCGAGAGAAATGGGAAGAGAGAGGAAGCAAAATGCACACCAAGTTCATTTTTGTAACCGGCGGCGTCGTCTCATCTCTGGGCAAAGGGATCACGGCGGCGTCTCTGGGCTGTCTGCTCAAGAGCCGCGGGCTGAAGGTCTCCATACAAAAATTCGACCCTTATATCAATGTCGATCCCGGCACGATGAACCCCTATCAGCACGGCGAGGTCTATGTGACAGATGACGGCGCAGAGACGGATTTGGATCTGGGGCATTATGAACGCTTCATCGACGAATCCCTGACTCAGGCGGCCAATGTAACCAGCGGCCGCGTCTATTGGACGGTCATCTCCCGCGAACGCAAGGGCGAATATCTTGGCGCGACCATCCAGGTCATACCGCACATCACCAACGAGATCAAGCGCCGTATGCTCGAGGTTTCGCTCGGCGAGAATGCCCCGGACATCGTCATCACGGAGATCGGCGGCACCGTCGGCGACATCGAGAGTCTTCCGTTCCTTGAAGCGATACGCCAGCTGAAGAGCGAGGTGGGGCGCGAGAACGTGCTCTACATCCATGTGACGCTCGTGCCATACATTTCCGCAGCGGGCGAACTGAAGACCAAGCCGACGCAGCATTCCGTCAAAGAGCTGACCGGTCTGGGCATCCAGCCGGACATCATCGTCTGCCGCTGCGAAATGCCGATCTCCCGGGATGTGCGCTCCAAGATTGGCCTGTTTTGCAACATACCGAGCGACTGCGTGTTTGAAAATCTGAACGCAAAGAGCATATACGAGGTTCCATTGATGCTCTACGAAGAGGGCATGGACGCATGCGTCTGCCGTCTATTGGGCATCAACGCGCCGAACGCGGATCTCGACGAGTGGCGCGATATGGTCGATCGCCTCATGACACCGCAGCGCGAGGTGCGCATCGCCATCGTCGGCAAGTATGTCGAATTGCAGGATGCCTATCTGTCCATCGCTGAATCGCTCACACATGGCGGCATATACCACCACGCGCATGTGAATATCGAATGGATCTCGGCGGAGAGCGTGACGACGGACAACGTGAAGGAGCTTCTTTGCCAATGCGGCGGTGTGCTCGTGCCGGGCGGATTTGGCGAGCGCGGACTGGAAGGCAAGATCGCCGCGGTGCAGTATGCGCGCGAAAATAACGTGCCGTTTCTCGGGATTTGCCTGGGTATGCAGATGGCCGTTGTCGAATACGCCAGGCATGTGTTGGGCTTAAATGGAGCGCATACCAGCGAAGTCGATCCAAACACGCCTTATCCCGTCATCGACCTGATGCCCGATCAGCAACACATCGACGAAAAGGGCGGCACGATGCGGCTGGGCAAGTATCCCTGTCATCTCGAGGAAGGGTCTTTGGCTCTGGCTTCCTATGGCGTCGCCGATATCTTTGAGCGGCATCGTCATCGGTATGAGTTCAACAATCTATATCGTGAGAAGTTCGTTGAAGCCGGCATGCGCATAGGCGGCGTCAATCCAGACCGTGATTTGGTGGAGATCATCGAGCTGCCCAATCATCCGTGGTTTGTCGGCGTGCAGTATCACCCGGAGTTTAAGAGCAGACCCAACCGCCCGCATCCGCTCTTTCGGGATTTCGTCGGCGCGGCCATCGCTTACGCCAAGGACTAGGGAATGGATGATCCGTGGGCAAGTGATTTGCGCAACATTAGAAATGACAAATAAAATTGACAATCCCTCTGAGAATGCGTATAATGAACGCGGCATCTTTCAGCATTAAAAAGGATCAGGCATGTGGTGTAACCGTGTGGAAAACGGCGAGCGCCATGCGCAGGGAGGCGGATGACATGAATGAGTTTTCGCTGGGCGATATCGTCCAGATGCGGAAGGTTCATCCCTGTGGAAGCGACAAGTGGATGATCATTCGCGTAGGCGCAGACATCAAAATCCGCTGTCAGGGCTGTGGGCGTATCGTGATGATGGATCGTGTGGATTTTACAAAACGTATGAAGAAGATTGTCGGGCACAGTGTCGAGCCCATACGAGGCACAAACGAAACGGACGACTGAAGGATAATCTCATATCACGCGAAAAGAAAGAGGCGACTGCTCATGGATCGTACAAACAAGGAAAACCCAAATTCGCAAGCGGAAGAACCTGCAAATCGCGCTTTATCTGAAGAAGCGGATAAGGGCATAGAAAGCGAAGGGGAGAGCTTTGACGCTCAAGCGGCTGAGACCGATGCCCAGACTGCAGATGAAGACAAGGGCGTAAAAGAAGGCGCGAGGGAGGATATGGGCAGAGACGGGGAAGGCAAAGGAGAAGCCCGCGCGGCGACATCTCAGAGCGCCCAATCTCAAAAAGGGAAAAAAGCAGACAAAGAGGAGAAAAAGGAAAAACCCAAGAAGTCGCTCAAACGCGAGATCTTCGAGTGGGTGATGGTTTTCGTCGTCGCCGTGTTGATCGCGTTGTTCGTGCGCACATTCCTGTTTGAGGCGATCAACGTGGATGGCGAATCGATGCTCAACACGCTGCATGACCGTGATTTCATGATCGCGACAAAGCTTGATTACCTATGGGGCGATCCGGAGCGCTTTGATATCGTCGTCTGTGACTACCCGAACACGGAAGATCATTACTATCGTGTCAAACGCATCATCGGCCTTCCCGGCGAAACGATTGAGCTTCGCGCGGGGGAGTTGTACATCGATGGCGAACACGTGGAACAGAATTTTGACATGACAGAGAATCAGACGAACTTTGGACCGTTCACGGTGCCCGAGGGACATTACTTTGTGATGGGTGATAATCGCAACAACTCGCGTGACAGCCGAAGCATCATGGTGGGCCCGATTCCGCGCAATATGATCAAAGGCCATGTGCGCGCCGTGATCTTCCCGTTCTCCGACATGCGCTGGGTTGACCG
>CAYUZP010000013.1:23458-24298 GCA_964449655.1 uncultured Oscillospiraceae bacterium | reverse complement strand
AATTTTTTCATATCATTCTCTCCTTTATGACGTCAATGGGAAATCCTCATTGTTTTCTGGCTAGATGGGATCGCTTGCCAAGCCTGGCATCTGTATGCCTTGACGATCCGCTGCACAGTCTCAAAAAAGTCCGTCCGCCTTTTTCAGCCGGTTTTTCGAGACGGGCATAGCGTCCGGTTTCCCGTCCACCCAGCGTTCTTTATGATCGCAGCGACGCGGACCGGTGTGCAATCTTCAAAGCGCATACCGGCGCAATCGCACTGACGGTCCGTCCGTCTCTCTCGATAACGCCCTGAACTGCCGCTAAAACCGCGGCATTTTTGAAAAAACGGCCCTGTGACGGCATCGGCCCCGAATCTGGCGCTTCGCTTATTCCCACTCCACCGTGGCCGGCGGCTTCGTGGTGATATCGTAGACGACTCGATTGACGTGCGGCACTTCGTTGACGATGCGCGCGGAGACCTTTGCCAGCAGCTCATAGGGCAGACGCGCCCAATCGACCGTCATGAAATCGTCGGTCGTCACGGCGCGAATGGCGAGTACATTCTCATGCGTGCGCTCATCACCCATCACGCCGACGGAACGCGTATTCGTCAAAACCGTGAAAAACTGGTTTACATCGCGCTCAAGGCCGGCAAGCGCGACTTCCTCGCGCAGTATGGCGTCGGATTCGCGGACAATATACAGCTTTTCCTCTGTGACCTCGCCCATGATGCGGATAGCAAGGCCGGGACCGGGGAACGGCTGACGCCAAACCATCTCATGCGGCATGCCCAGCGTTTCGCCCACACGGCGTACTTCATCCTTGAACAACATACGGAGCGGCTCGACCAGTCCGCC
>CAYUZP010000013.1:17446-23448 GCA_964449655.1 uncultured Oscillospiraceae bacterium | reverse complement strand
TCGTCGTGCGGCAGGCAGCCTACGTTGTGATGTGATTTGATCTCAGCGCTCCCCCTCGCCGAACCGGACTCGATCACTTCCGGATAGATCGTGCCCTGTGCGAGAAAGTCTACACCGGTCAGCTTGACCGCTTCATCCGAAAAACAGTAGACAAATTCGCTGCCGATGCGCTTGCGCTTCTCCTCGGGATCGCTGATCCCTGCGATTTTGGAAAGGAAGCGATCCTTCGCGTCTACGACGATCAGTTTGACCGGAAACTGACGCGTAAACACCTCACGAACGGACGCCGTCTCGCCCTTGCGCATGAAACCGTGATCGACGTAGACACAGGTCAGCCGTTCGCCGACAGCACGGGAGATGAGCGCCGCCGCGACGGAGGAATCGACGCCGCCGGACAGACCGAGCATCACGCGGCCTTGTGAGCCGACTTTTTCGCGGATCGAGGCGATAGCCTGCTCGATGAACGCGCTCATCGTCCAGTCACCTGAACAGCCGCAGATATTGTAGAGAAAATTGCGAATTACGCAGCGCCCCTCCTCGGTGTGCGTGACCTCGGGATGAAACTGAACGGCATAGATGCGCTTTTCGGAATTTTCCATCGCGCAAAACGCGCAATTCCCGCTGTGAGCGATGGCGCGAAAACCCTGAGGCGCACGCGTCACATGATAGGTGTGGCTCATCCAGGCATCGGACTGCTCGCGCATGCCGGCAAAGAGCAAACTGTGCGTGTCGAACTGAACGGGAACGCGTCCATACTCGCGCTGAGCGGCGCGCTCGACGAGACCGCCAAGCGTGTGCGCAATCCACTGCATGCCGTAACAGATGCCGAGAACGGGCACGCCCAACGAGAGGATGGCCGGGTCGATGCCGGGCGCGCCTTCGTCGAGCACGGAAGCGGGTCCGCCCGAGAGGATCACGCCGATGGGATTTCGGGCACAGATTTCATCAAACGGCGTCGTGTAGGGAAGCACCTCGCAGAAGACACTCGCCTCGCGGACACGTCGTGCGATCAGCTGCGTATACTGCGCGCCAAAGTCGACGATCACGATGCACTGGACGTTTTGCATGGAATTCCTCCTTCGTCTGTTTCGAATGCGCGAAACGGAGACAGCCTGATGGATTTTGCCACTTCATCATCGGTTCTTCAAAAATCATGTCTCCGGAGATCTCCCGGATAGCGGTCAGAACAGGCCCGGCGCCGCCTGCTTCCCGATTTTCCGCCGAGCACGTTTCTTCATGCAGTGATTTGCAGATATTCATTGCGGAGTCCTATGGATCCTTCAAGCGGGCTGGCGGGCGTCGATCCCTTTGCACGCGTCACGGACACATCCCGATCATATCCGTTTTTCCGAGCAGAATCAAGCGAATCGTATAAATCGTTCGGAATTATTGCGTCAGGTCCATGCGCATGGAGAATATCCCTTCCGCGCGCGGGTCCGCAAGCATCCGCGCGTCCGGCAGGCAAAGCGGATATGCCCTTGCCTCATTGAGCGTCACCCATGCCCATGCGTTGTGTTCACAGCACGTCAGCTCGCCGGATTCGATCTCCGCGACGAAAAAGTGAAGCCGCAGATCGCTTTGCTCGATCACCGCAAGTTTTCCGATGAGCCGCAGCGCGACGGAAAGCTCCTCCAGACATTCGCGAATGACGCAGTGCCGCGCGCTCTCCCCCATCTCGATCTTGCCGCCCGGGAATTCCCATAAGAGCCCGTCACGCTTGCCTGCCGGACGCTGACAGAGGAGCACACGATTGTCCCGCCGTATGATGGCCGCCGTCACCTCCAGCACGGTCTACACCTTCCCCTCCGCAATCCACTTTTCCCAGATGTCGGGCTGGTTTCCGACGGTCGCGAGCTTTCCGCAGCGAACGATGGGCAGATGCAGCAGCTGCGGTCTTTCGATCAGTCCTGCGAGTATGGCCTCGCGGCTGCTCGTATAGGCGATCACGCTCTCACGATAGGCCTTGGTGTCCCTGTCGCAGAGCGCATCCAGCCCGACCGCCGCCGCGATGGTCTCCAGTTCTCGCCTGCCGATGCCGTATTTGAGCACATCGACGCGCTGATAGGCGATGCGCCTCTCCTTGAAAAAGCGCTCCGCTTTCTGCGTATCGAATCCCTTACCAGCGTAAATTTGAAGCGCCATATCACATCTCCTTCCTCGTTCAGCCGCCGTATCCGGGCAAACTGCGGCAAAATCGAATGCTATCGCAGGGGCGGCCAGCTGTTCATTTGGCCGATGAGAAATTCGTCGCCAGGTCATCCATCATCAATTCGACCAGCGCGATAGCCAGCACACTCTCCACGACGACGACGGCCCTGGGCACGATGCACGGGTCATGCCGTCCCTCGACGCGCAACATCACATCTCTCTTCTCGATCATATCGACCGTTTGCTGTTCCCGAGCGATGGACGGCGTCGGCTTGACCGCAACCCGCATCACAATCGGCATGCCGTTCGTGATGCCGCCGGTCACTCCGCCGTTGTGGTTGCTCAGTGCCACGACATGTTCACCGCGCATCACCATCGGATCGTTCGCAGCGCTCGCGCGCATTCCGGCGATCGCCATGCCGTCGCCGAACTCGACTGCCTTCACAGCGGGAATGGAAAATGCCAGGCTCGATACGACACTCTCTACAGATCCAAAGAACGGAGACCCGATGCCCGCCGGCACGCCGACCGCCGCGCATTCTATCACGCCGCCAACGCTGTCCAGTGCTTCCCTGGCCTCGCGCACAGCCCGACGCATAGGCTCTTCTTTGAACGGATCGAGCAGCGGAAAACGATTCCCGCGCAGTTTACGAAGCGTATCGGCGTCAACATCCACCGGATTCAACGGAACATCCTCGATGCCCGCAATGGCCGCGATATGCGCGCCGATTTCAATCTCACGGTTGGCCAGCATCTGCCGCGCAATGCTCCCGGCAAATACGAGCGGCGCGGTGAGCCGACCTGAAAAATGCCCGCCACCGCGCGGATCGTTGAAGCCGTGATACTTGACATAGCCTGCGTAATCCGCGTGTCCCGGACGCATGCGCGCACGCAGCTGCGCGTAATCGCCGGAGCGGACGTTGGTGTTTTCGATGACCCCGCAGAGCGGCGCGCCGGTCGCATGGCCATCCAGCAGCCCCGAAACGATGCGCACGGCGTCAGCCTCCTTACGGGCTGTGGCGGTGGGATCTCCGCCGGGTGCACGCCTGGCCATGTCCTGCGCGATCGCGTCCTCGTCGATGCGCATGCCCGCCGGAATGCCATCGATCACCATGCCGATCGCATCCCCATGCGATTCCCCGAACAGCGTCAATTTGAAGTGTTCGCCAAAGTTCGCCCTCATCGCGCCTTCCTCCTTCCGTGACATGGCCAGAGTGATCAAAGCGCCGTCACATGTTTGGCGTACGGAAAACAAACGCTCAAACGCGCGCTCACCGTCCGAAAAATGTTGCCTCAATCCGTTTTGCCGCCCAGCGCGGCGAATTCCTCCCAAAACGCGGGCGCGGACTTCGCCACCGCCTCGGCGTCGGAGATCACAAATGGGCCATCCGCGGCCGCCGAAGCGATCGCCATCGCCATCACAATCCGGTGATCCCCGCATCCGTCGATTGCTGCCGCATGCAGCGTCCGTCCGCCACGCACGATCAGCCCGTCCTGCAGCTCGCTGACATCCGCTCCCGCCGCACACAGCGCTGCGCACATCGCGCGAAGCCGGTCGCTCTCCTTGATGCGCAGCCGCGCCGCGCCTGTGATGCGGCTTTCACCCCGCGCGGCGGCCATCGCTACGGCGAGTATCGGAACCAAATCCGGAACCTGCGATGCGTCGACGCAGGCTGCATGAAGACGGGCTGGACGCGAGAGAAGCGCGCCGTCTTCCCAAACGATATCCGCGCCCATGCCGCGCAGAATGTCGACAATCGCGCGATCGCCCTGCGCGCTGTTCTGATCCAGTCCAGTCAGGCGGACAGGTCTTTCCCCAAACGCGCCTGCGACGAGATAGAATGCCGCATGGCTCCAATCGCTTTCGACGCGGGCTGTGCCTGGCGAACGCGCAGCCTGACCGCCCGGAATGACGAGTGCTCTATCCCCGTCCCAATGCGAGATGACACCGAAATCCGCCTGTACACGCCGCGTCAGTTCGACATACGCGCGGGATTCGAGCGGTGTCGTCAGTTCGATGCGGCTGTCTCCCACAAGCTGCGGCAGCGCGAGCAAAAGGCCCGTGATGAATTGACTGCTGACATCGCCTGCAAGCGCATATGTGCCGGATGTGAGACGTCCGTCGATGGTCAGCGTGTCTCCATCAAGCCGCCACATGATGCCGCGCGGACGAAACAGCGATTCGTAAACCGAGAGCGGGCGCTGCATGAGCCGCCCATGACCAGTGAAGCGAACGGGACCACGCCCATCGAGCGCAAGCGGGATAAAGAAACGGAGCGTCGAACCGGATTCACCGCAGTTCAGCGCCCGCAAACCGGTTCGACTCGCGCCGCCGACGATCCGCGCGCGGACAAAGCCGGGCATGCCATCGAGGGGCGTGATCGAAATATCATGTGTTAAACCGAGTGCCTGGGCACAGGAGAGCGTCGCGTCCACATCGAGGGAACGCTGAAGCGGTTCTATCGTCGTCGTGCCGGAACAGAGTGCGGACATCATCACCGCACGATGTGACGCGGATTTGCTGGGCATCACGGCCAGTGTCCCGCCGAGGCGGGAGGGATAGACTGTCCTATACATGGCTCCCTCCAAAAACCAACCACGCGCGCATCGCAGAGCCCTTGAAACCCTGCGCCTGCCATGATCCAAACGCCGCGTTACGCCAACAATTCCATGAGCTGCTCCACCGTCATCGGCGCCACCGTACAAGCGCCTATCCGCGTCAGGAGCACTGTCCGCACGATGCTTCCTGCAGCCTTCTTGTCAAGCGCCATAGCCGAGGCAAGCGTTCGCGCGTCCAACCCCTCCGGCATGCTTGTGGGCAGATCGTACGCCTCCAACACGCGCACGATCCGCTCGGCTGTGCCCGCCGGCGTGACGCCGAGCCTCTCACCCCAGCGTGCGGACGCGACCATGCCGATGCAGACCGCTTCACCGTGCAGCAGGGTGCCATACCCCATCGCATTCTCCAGTGCGTGTGCCAGTGTGTGCCCAAAGTTGAGCTGTATGCGCACGCCGCGATCGAACGGATCCTCCGCCACATAGCGCGCCTTGATGGCACAGCAGCGCGCGACGATCTCCCCGATGTGCAGCATCAGCGCAGCGCGCGAACCGAGCGATTCGATCCCATCAAACAGCGCCGCATCCGCGATACAGCCATACTTGATCACCTCGCCCAGTCCTGCGCCGACCTGCCGTGCGTCTAGGGTACCCAGCGTACCGCAGTCGACGAGCACGAGCTCCGGCTGATAAAACGCACCGAGCATGTTCTTCCCTCGCGGATGGTTGACGGCGACCTTGCCCCCGACGGATGAATCGACCTGCGCGAGCAGCGTCGTCGGAACCTGCACGAAATGCACACCCCGCAGATAGGTACATGCCGCGTAGCCCGCCAAATCCCCGATCACGCCGCCGCCCAGCGCAAACACGACGTCTGAACGCGTGATGTGCGCATCGAGAAACGCATCGTAGAGGTGCGCGAGCTGCTCCGGACACTTGGTCGTCTCGCCTGCCGGAAGCGTGATGATCGACGCGGCCATGCCCGCCTGCGCGAGCTGTTTAAGCAAGGCTTCCCCATAGAGCGGCGCGGTGTGTTCATCTGCGACCACAGCGGCGCGGCAGCCCTGATAAGCTGAAAGCAGCGGCGCAACCTGTGCGAGCAGACCGTGACCGATGTGTATGTCATAGCGTTCCTCCCGCGCGGGCGCGGTGACGGTGACGATGGGCATATGGATATCCCTCCTTCTAAAAGCGCAATCGCATCTCGTCTACTTCGTCGGCCTTCATGCGCTGACTAAAGCTCCGCCGACTCGCGCAGATGATCGAACGCCTTCTTGCGGTCGCTGGAAGCCTTGAGA
>CAYUZP010000013.1:7838-17436 GCA_964449655.1 uncultured Oscillospiraceae bacterium | reverse complement strand
TGTCTCCGCCGCGCAAGAGCGCGCTGTATTCGCCCAGCTTGCCACACAGTTCATCCGTCAGATCGGCAAGCGTCTCCCTGTTCGCCCAGAACAATTCGCACCACAGCGCCGGATCGAGCGCAGCCACGCGCGTCGCGCCTCTGAACGATCCGCCTTCAAATCCATAGCTGTCAGCGAACAGATGCTGGTCGCAGAGCGCAAGCGCGATGACGTGCATGAGCTGACTCGTGTAGCCTATGCGCTCATCATGGGCATCGGGTGTGGTCAGCACGACATCGCAGCAGCCGATATAGATCGCCAATCGCTGCATGAATTCGACGCATGCGCGTGGCGTCTGTTCGTCCGGCGTGAGGATATAGTGCGCGCCTCTGAACAGATCCGCGCTGGCATTCGCAAAGCCGCCGCGTTCCAGCCCGGCCATGGGATGCCCACCGAGGTAGACGAAATGCCGCCCAGGTAAGGCCTGCACAGCCTCATAGAGCGGTCTTTTGACGCCGCATACGTCGGTGAGCAGCGAATCATGCCGCAGGCGCGCCGCGTGTTCCCGCACGAAATCGGCAGCGGCGAGTGGATGAAGGCAGAGAACCGTCACATCCATCTCTTCGAGGGGCGCACTCCTGGCGCTTTCCCAGCAGGCGCGCACCGCTCCCCGCTCCAGCGCCTCAAAACGCGTACGCGCGTCGGTGTCAACCGCATAGAGCTCCATGCCGGGCATGCCGCATAACGCGAGCGCCATGCTGCCGCCGATGAGGCCCAGGCCTATAAACATCACCTTTGTCATGGTTCAGCGCCCCTTCCTCGTCGTGATCTGTGCGCAGCAGCTCGTCGCTCAAATGCGCCGTCTGACTCATTGTATCACAGATTTCGGCGGTTGTGCGCACAGAATGCGCGAATTTTGCCGTTTGGCGCACAGCCATAGCCCCATCCGTCACAGCTCAAAGCGCAGAGTTTTTCCCATGCTTTTACAGCGTTCGTTCGACAATCGGCGCCATAGCCGATATCTTCCCCACGAGCTGCGCGAACTGCGGCGGGGTGAGGCTCTGCGCGCCGTCACAGAGGGCGCGGGAAGGATTGTTGTGCACCTCGATGATGAGTCCGTCCGCACCTGCGGCGATCGCGGCAAGCGACATGCGTTCGACCATCCAGTTCAGGCCGGTCGCGTGCGACGGATCGACGATCACGGGCAAATGGCTGAGCTGCTTGACAGCCTGCACGGCGGAAAGGTCGAGCGTGTTTCTCGTATACGTCTCAAATGTGCGTATGCCGCGCTCGCAGAGGATCACATTGGGATTGCCCGCCGCCATGATGTACTCGGCGCTCATCAGCCATTCCGTGATCGTAGCGCTGAGGCCGCGCTTGAGCAGTATGGGTCTGCGGGTCTGTCCCAGCTCGGTCAGCAGATCGAAATTCTGCATGTTGCGTGCGCCGACCTGAATGACATCGACGCGCCGGTCGAACTCTTCGACGAGTTTTGGGCTCATGATCTCTGTGCAGATGGGCATACCGGTCAACTCGCGCGCCTGTTCAAGCAGCGCGAGACCTTCGAGTTTGAGTCCTTGGAATGCATACGGCGATGTGCGCGGTTTATACGCGCCGCCGCGCAGGATCGACGCCCCGCTCGCGCGAACCTTGAGCGCTGTGTCTGTGATCTGTTCATAATTCTCCACGGAACATGGCCCGGCGAACAGCGCGAGCCTGCGCCCGCCAACCTGCACACCGCTGCAGTCGATGATGCTGTCAGTCGGGTGAAACTTGCGGTTTGCCTTCTTGAACGGCTCGGAGACCGGCATGATGCGTTCGACGCCTGGACAGATGAGAAAGTCCGTCGGATCCAAATGTGCGACGTCTCCGATCACGCCGAGCACGGTGCAGTCGACTCCTTCGTTGCGCTGAACCTGCATGCCTTCCTTATAAAGTTGTTGACACAACGCTTCGATCTGCTCCTCGGTCGCCTGCGGTTTCATGATGATGATCATCGTTCCTCCCCCTTTCTTGACGGGCAGTCATGCGAGCGGGTTTCATATCCCGATGCTTAAAACGCGATATGTGCTTCTGGCGCTTCAGTATCGCTTCTGTCGGCCGTATGAATAAAGCACAAACGAATCGAAAGCGATACAAAAGAAAAGCTCCTGCCAGCGTGTGGCAAGAGCCTGAACCATCGACAAACCTGACAGGTCGATATTCGACATGCATCTCACGCGCGCACGACAGCAAAACCATGGCAAAAGCGGCCATAGCCCATAAATCGTGCAGGCGTGAAATAGAACATCGATAAGACCTCCGTTTACAGGCAGTATAGCATATGGAAAGCCAAAAGGCAAGCGTTGATTTTATCTTTATATACATGCGCATGCAACGCGTTTTACAGCGCAGGAGCAATCGCGCGATCCCCGCCGAACAGCGCTGCCGCGCAGAGCAGCACCATCTGGAACTGGAAAAAGTACCGAGGCTGCGTCTCCCATATGCACAGGAACAAAAACGCGCCGACCAATGTGATGAACAGCGCCGCGCCACGCGTATCACGAGAGTGTATCCGCTGTGCGCAGGCAAGGCACGCGATCAGCATCTGCGCCAAAAACAGCGCCGTAGTCACATGATAATATGCGCCGTATAACGCGCCTTGTGAGAAGATCACCTGCTTGACCGGATTATCCGGCTCCTTTTCATCGGCCTCAATCAGCGCGCCCAGTCCAAAGGTGCCATTCCCGAATGTCGACAGATTCTTGCGCGACATCATGTGCAGCAGCCGATTGGGATATCTTAGGTAGTAGATCCGATCGATCACTTCCGTGCGCAGCGCGGCGTCCCGCTCCCGCGTATCCTCAAACGACGTCGTGAACAGGAGCCACCGTCCATCGCCGTATTGCCCATACCCCTCATCGGACTGCACGGGCAGCCCCATCGCGATATAATGCAATATCGGAAATTTATTTTTCTCTATCGTCTCGCGTGAAAGATACTTTTCGTCTTCAGCGTTCAGCGCCGTGCCGCCCAGGACGAACACGACGGTCAGCGCTGCCGCGGCAGCTACGGTCCATGACGGTTTGCGGGACAAAAGCATGGCGATGAGACAGGCGATCGCCGCAATCAGCGATGTCAGCCGAATCTGCGCGCCCACAAATGCCGCCAGTGCAAACAGCCCCGTCCACAGCACCCGAGCGCTCAGGCGCTTCGCCTCGCGAATGCGGCATGCACAGTAAAAGACGATTGTGGGAAAAGCGATGGAGAACGCATCCGTATACAGCTCTGTCGTCGCATAGAGAAACGGCAGGCACGACGCGAAGAGCACAAGCAAGCGCGACTGCGTTGATGCCCCCCCCAGTCGTTTCGCGACGCGCGCAGCCGCCAAAAGGCCCACCGTGAACAACAGACTGTTGACCAGCAGCGCCTGCGCATAGCGGTCTGTCCAGCCGAACATACCGAAAAATCGGAAGATTCCGGCCAGAAGATAGACCAGTTTGAGGTTGTGCGGATAGCGCGACATATACTGTGCATAGCGCGGCGTATCGGCAAACGTGCCGGTATCCACGATCAGCTGCGCAGCGGTAAAACACTGTTCCGTATCCGTAATCGGGGTATAACGAAGAGATAGCCCCATCGCCATCTGCACAGTGAAATAAAACACTGCGGCGCCGAGCAACATCGCCCGCTCATGCTGCGCAAAGAACGGCTTTTTGACAGCGCGCATGGCGCAAAGGAGGCCCATGGCCGCCAACACAGTCAGAAAAAACAAAAGGAGTCGATTGCGGCTATAGAGCGTCCACGGGGCAAGCAGCACATTTCCGACCGTGAACAGATAGCACGGGATCATCAGCCCCATGCCCAGTAAAAGAAGATTCCTTCTCCACTTCACGCAGCGCGCTCCCCCTTCCCCTGTCTGACCTTAACAGCATTCATTCGATATGAAAGCGGATAATGCAGCCGCGGCAGCTTAGCGCTTCGCTTTGGTTCGTATCCCCGCACGAGATAGAAGCAGCAGAGCAGCAAAAGCACGGGCACAAATCCAAAGGCATAGCGGCTTCTCGCTTCCCAAAGCATGAGAAAGAGCATCATGCCGAACATCGCCACATACAGCGTCGCGGCGCTCAAATCTCGGCTGCGGATATCCGACAGACAGCCAAGCGCCGCAAACACCAGGATTGCCAGATAGATTCCCGAACAGATCGCGCTGTATGCCGCATAGCCGCTTCTCCCTTCCAAAACAAAGGCAGACACCATGTTCTCCCGCAGCGGCCCGTCATCCAGCATCTCTGTCATGCCAAAGGTGCCATCCCCGAACGCGTTGGCATTCTTGCGCAGCGCCGCTGTGACCAGCCGATTTGGGTAACGAAGCGTATAGATGCGATCCTTCATCCGTTCAAGGATAGAAGCGGTGACTTCCTCACGCGTCGCTCCCTCGTCCATCATGCCCCACGTCAGCGCGTAATCGCCGTTATTCATGCTGCCATAGGGATTATCGCCCGTGGGAATCGACATCATGACCCAATGCACCGCAGGCGTGTGCTGCTGACGCACGACGGCGGGATCGAGCACATCCTCAAGCATGACATGCTGCATCGCCCCCATTCCCGCCGCAACAATGACCGCGCACAATCCCGCACACAGCAGCGCATGCCTAGGGCGCATCGATAGCAGCCAAACGATGCCCGCAGCGAGCAGCACGATCAGCACCGTCATCTTGATCTGAGAACCGACAAGCGCGAACACCGCGCATAACCCTGCCCAACACAAGCGCGTGCGCAGGCACTTCGCGTGAAGCACGTGATGGGCGGCATAGAGCGTGAACAGCACGAAGGGCAGAGAAAACGTATCTGTGTACAGCACTGCGGCGGCGAGATAAACCGGCGGACAACACGCAAGCAGCGCCATCAACATCAGCGCACCGCGCGAGCCTCGCATGTCCCTTGCGATGGACAGCGCAGCGCAAAAACCGGCCGTATACAGCGCGGCTTGTATGACGGCGAGCGGGAAGAGGAAATCCGCCAGCCCGAGCGCTCCGAACAGCTTGAATATCCCTGTGAGCATCAGCAGAAATCCCCATTGATTCGAAAACCGGCTCAGATACAGCGAAAAATCCGGATTTTTGCTGAAATTCCCATCGGCGGCGAGCATCTTTGCGCCGTCGATGAGCATGTGATTGTCTCCAGACGGCGTATAAGCCATCCAATACCCAAGCGATGTCTGTATTACGAACATCACGGCCAAAAACAGGGGAAGGGCGATCCTCTTGGCACGCGCAATACGCGCTTCATCGCACCCACGAAGATACCGCCCGAGCGCCGAAAACAGCGCCGTCGCAGCGGCAAAGGCGATGTATGTGCCCAACGCGGGATAGCCATAATAGCGGCGGGCATACGGCAGAATCAGCACGTTTGCCGCTGTCACGACCGCAGCAAACAAGAAGCAGCCCATGCCGCTTCGAAGCAATGTTGCGCGCCGATTCAGTTTATGCATAAAGCCCTCCCCGTCGGTTCATCCGCGCCTTCCTCGTCAAGCCGCAGAAGCTGATATTCCCCCCGCGCGTCGACGAACACATACCGCTCGTCAAAAACCTTTTGCACACGCGCATCGTACGGCGGAGAGAATGGTCTGTTGTAGAACAGCACGAGCCATTTGGGCGGATCGGTCTCAAAGCGCAACGCCACCTCATCCATCACGCGCGGATCGGCCTGTCCCAAAATCTCCTGCAAAAAATAGAACCGCATGCACGGAAGCGCTTCTGCCGCGACATACCACTTCGGCTCGACGCGATATGCCATGAAGCTGTCCTGATCCTCTTGTGACACCTGCGCATAGAGCGCCTGCGCATCCTCGATAAACGCATCCATCCCCACGCGGTCCGCGATTCGCCGTGCATTGGCCTGCGCGCAGCAAAGACAGAGTGCTGCTCCGCTGACCAGCGCAGTCATGCCGAGCGTGATGCGTTTTTTGTCATACCGCTGCGCCAACGCGAGCATCTGCGCAATGCCAAGCGCTGCCGTCGGCACGCCGAGCGTCAAATAATGCATGTAAAATTTATGGGAGATGAAAGCCGCCGCACCCGCGCCAAGCGCGCCCGCGAGCATCGCCAGCGGCACCTCCTTCTGTCGTGTACGCGCGAAACACGCCGCCGCGCCAAGCGCGGTCAGCGCTGCCATGCCCATCGCGAGCCCGCCATAGCCGGAACCAAAGAGCATCGCAACCCTGCTTGCGCCTTCCGTCTCGGCGTACATCATGTTATGGACGATCGAACCGTAGAACGCCGCATCGAGCGCGTCAAAGTGCCAGAGCCAAAGCGCGATAGGCAGCAGCGCCGCCGCGCATCCGCTCAAGAATCCCAACGCGCACAGGCCGAGGCTCTTCCATTCCTGACGGACGATCAGCCCGACAGACAATCCGCCCACGACGCCCAATAGCGGCAGCGCATTGTTCGCCCGCGTCAGAAATGCCAGCATCGTGAGCGCGCCCATGCCCATCGCCGGAAAGAACAGGTGTTTTCGGCGCGTATCCGCCACGCCGCCAAAAGTGCACAGCATCAGGATCAGCCCAACCAGCGTAAACAGATTGGCATATTCCTCCGACAGGTTGCCGCCGTCCACACAGGGGGAAAACAGCGCGAGATACGCGAGTTGAACAATCCAGCGGCCTCTTTTTATGTCCAGCAGCGCGCAAATTCGATCGACCGCAAACAGACAGCCTGTCAAAAACAGCACTTCCATCAGGAAAACGGTTCCCGTCTGATAACCGCCTGCAAAACATTGCGGGATCATTTCCAGCAGAAACAGAAGCGGTCCCTTGTGATCAAAAATCTCGGTATAAGGCGCGTAACCTCGGGCGAGTGCCGTGCCCATCGTCAGGTACATGGCGTTATCGCTCCCGATAGAAGGCCCCAGCGGTGTGTTGCAGGCAAAGAGAACAAGCGCCGAGGGCAGCGCCATCGCAAGCGACACAAGCAGCGCGCACAGGACGCCGTTTTTTGCCTCGTCAGCCGGGCGCGTCATGCGTTTTCGCCTCCCTGTGTGCGCTGCGCTCGCAGAGGGCGCGGATCGCTCTTCAAAATCGCGTAGAGCGCGACGTCCACATACTTGCCTTTGTTGCAGAGCCGCTGCCTGAGCACGCCTTCGCGCTTCATGCCGCACTTCTCCATCACGCGGCCGGACGCGGGGTTGTCCAGCTCGTGCTGCGCCTCGATGCGATTGATATGCATGACATCAAACGTGTGCTCGATGACGCCGCCCAGGGCTTCCGTCATGTACCCCCGATTCCAACAGGATCTAGCGAGCGAATAACCGACTTCAACGCTGCAGTTTTCCTCGCTGTAAGCCATATAACCGATGGTGCCGATCATGCGCCCGGTCTGCTTATCGACGATGCCCCAGCTGGAAGGCTCGTCATTGCGGTAACGATGGAGCATATAGCGGCAAAATTCACGCGCCTCCGGCAGACAAGTCTGAGCTGCCCAGAGCACATGACGGGCGACCTCGGCATCGGAACTGTATTCAAAGATATCCTTCGCGTCCCGCATGGTGATTCGCCTGAGGAGCAGCCTCGATGTTTCGATGTCCGGCATCGAGAAAAGACCATAGGGATTAGGCACGTGCATGGAATTCTCCTTCGGTATAGGGAAGATACGCCCATTGCGTCGACTGTTTCAGGCGATCCAATCGACCGTCGCGCCAGCCCTGCATGATGCACAGCGCGCCGGTCAACACGACCAGTCCCACGATGAGGATATAAAACCAGCGCATGCAAGTCTTCATTCGCCGCACCCCTTTCCACAGCATTCATCTAAGGCCGAACGACAATCCCCGCCCTTCTATTATACACGACTCCGTCCCAAAACGAAATACCCCGAATCGCATTCATGTCCTATCGGCGGGTCAGGCGGCGAAGCATCCCGCCAGAACAAAGCCCCGCTCGGATATACAAAACGGGCACAAGCGCAAGTCAAGGTTCAGAACCTCTCTCGCCTCATGCCCGTATAAGCGTCAATGATCGACAGCGCATGCGTCTTCTTCGCTTTGGCGTTTTCCGCTTGTAATGAAGGAAAAAGCCGCCCATCGATACAGATCGCTTAAAACCGCTCCATGCGCGCTGCCGGATGGATGCGTAACCGCGCGAAATCAACATTGTTCAAGGCGCTGAACATAACGCAGAAAATTCCCGCCTGCGATATCGGCGACGGCTTCCTCGCTGTAACCGCGCCGGCGCAGTTCCGCGATGATATTCGGCACATCCGCCGGACTTTGGCAATCCTCCGGCACGCACTCGATGCCGTCAAAATCGCTTCCGAAACCGATGTGCTTCTCCGCGCCGAGCTGACACATGTGATCGATGTGATCGACGATATCGCGCACTGTCGCCCGGGTCGTCCCCGTGAGAAACACCGGATAGAAGTTCACGCCGATCCATCCTCCGCGCGCGGCCATCGCGCGAATCTGCTCGTCGGTCAGGTTGCGGAAATGGGCGCAAAGTGCCTTCGCACAGGAATGCGATGCCATCGGCGGCTGAGTGTGCTTGTCGATCAGATCCCAAAACCCCGTCTCGTTCAAATGGCTCGTGTCAACAGCCATATGAAGCTGCGCCATTTCGCGCAGGATATCCCATCCCGTGGGTTTGATGTGCTCCTTTGAACCGCCTTTTGCCGGATAGCCGATCTCGTTCTCGTTGTTCCACGTCAACGCCGCCATGCGCACGCCGAGCCCGTAAAATTCCTGCACGCGTCCGACGCTGCCTTCAAAGACCTCGCCGCCTTCGATGCTCAGCAGTATCCTCGTCTCGCCGTCCTTCGCCTCAAGCGCGGAATCGACGCGCGTCCAGCCCTCGTTGTCACGCAGCCGCTCGAACGCGGCGTATTCTGCCATCGCTTTTTCATACGGATGGTCGCTTACGCCCTTCGCTCCAGCCCAAAGCGTGCAGGTCTGCAGGCTTATGCCGCCGCGCTTCAAATTCTCCATGGTGACGCATGGCGTGTGATCCGGCTGCAGCGCGCGCATGTAGAGCGTATCGCAGTGCGTATCGCAGATGAACATCAGCCGATGACCTCCTTGCCGCCCATATATGGGCGAAGCGGCGCGGGAATGCGGACGGTTCCGTCAGCGTTCAGGTTGTTTTCAAGAAGCGCGATGAGCATACGCGGCGGCGCTACGCAGGTGTTGTTCAGCGTGTGCGCAAAATACTTGTTGCCGTCCTTGTCCTTGACGCGAATGCCGAGACGGCGTGCCTGCGCATCGCCGAGCGTCGAGCAGCTTCCGACCTCAAAATACTTCTTCTGGCGCGGGCTCCATGCCTCGACGTCACAGCTCTTGACTTTCAAATCGGCCAGATCGCCCGAGCAGCATTCCAGCGTGCGCACGGGCACATCCAGCGAACGGAAGAAATCGACTGTGTTTTGCCAAAGGCGATTATACCACATCATCGAATCCTCCGGCTTGCAGACGACGATCATCTCCTGCTTTTCGAACTGATGGATGCGGTAGACACCGCGTTCCTCGATGCCGTGCGCGCCGACCTCTTTGCGGAAGCAGGGCGAATAGCTGGTCAGCGTCTGCGGCAGCTCGTCCTCGGAGAGGATGGTATCGATGAACTTTCCGATCATCGAGTGCTCACTCGTGCCGAT
>CAYUZP010000013.1:0-7828 GCA_964449655.1 uncultured Oscillospiraceae bacterium | reverse complement strand
CTTGTACATCATGTTCTCCATCTCGGCAAAGCTCATGACGCCCGTGACCACATTGGAGCGGATCATGTACGGCGGGATATAGTATGTAAAACCGCGGTCAATCATGAAGTCACGCGCATATGAGAGGCACGCGCTGTGCAGCCGCGCAATATCGCCTTTCAAATAATAGAAGCCATTGCCGGATGTGCGACGCGCGGCATCGATATCGATGCCGGATAACCGCTCCATGATATCGACGTGATAGGGGATCTCAAAGTCTGGAACAAAGGGTTCGCCGAAGCGCTCGACCTCGACGTTCTCGCTGTCATCGCGGCCGATGGGCACACTGGGATCGATGATCTGCGGGATGACCTGCATGCGGCGCTTGATCTCTCCCGCATACTGTTCTTCCAGCGTCTCAAGCTGCACGAGTTCGTCGGCAATTTCCGCAACGCGTGCCTTGGTCTTTTCAGCTTCCTCGCTTTTGCCCTGCTTCATGAGGCCGCCGATTTCCTTTGAGAGCACCTTGCGTTGATTGCGCAGAGAATCCGCCTTTTGCATCGCCTCGCGGTTCTTCTTGTCAAGGTCGATGACCTCGTCGACGAGAACGAGCTTTTCGTCCTGGAATTTCTTCTTGATATTTTCGCGCACGACGTCGGGCGTCTTGCGGATCAGATTGATGTCAATCATCGGGCTCTTCCTTTCCTCATGTCATCAGGGTTCTTTCCCATGGAACGGATTATAGACCAAACCAGGTGTTATTGCAACCATCGATGGGCATTTTCAGGCATACAGGCGCGTTTTTTCTGCGATTGTCACCGTTGCACGCGCACAATACGGTCACTCGGTACGACCATCCTGCAAAATATCGCATGGGAAAACGCGCGGGAAATTGACATCGTCGCGGCGTTCGTGTAAAATTGGGGCGAACTTGACCAATGAAATCCATCGCGTGTACAGGCAGGCGGACCAAAGGAGGCAAACTATGAACCGCAATCAGGAAGCCACGCGCCGGGAAAAGGACGGCGTGATCTATTTCGACCGGGGCATTCTCACGGGCAAGGATGGAAAGCGCTATCAGCGTTATGCGATTCAGACGCACTTTGTGCAGCCAGGCGAGGACCAGGCGGAACTCGTCCGGCGTTATGTGCTGCCGCTGTTTCAGTCGGGCGACTGTCTGTCCTTCACGGCAAAGGTGATGGGCATGTGCACGAACAACGTGCGGACGCTGGAGGATACGCATCCTGGCTTTTTCGCAAAGCTGCTCGCGCCGTTTGCCGGACATAATTCGACCGGCATCGGCATGCATCAACCCTATAAGATGCAGATCGTCATCGAGATCTGCGGGCTGCCGCGCGTGCTGCTTGCGGCATTTGTTTCCGCTGTAACTCGACCCTTTGGCGTCCACGGAATGTTTTACAAGATATGCGGGCATGGCGTCGCGGGCATCGATGGATTCTATCCGGATTCATCGTTTGAAGTGTACCACACGATGGGCGTGATCAATCCCGAACATCCACAGCAGCTCTGCGACGCGCTGTATGAAGCGACAGGCGTGCCGACTGTCATCATGGACGCGAATGATTTTGACCAGAATCAGTTGGGCAAGGGCAAAGATTTCCCGCTCACCGACGCGCAGATCCAGGATGCGATGGCCGACAATCCATCCGGACAGGGCGACGAGCTTACGCCATTCATATTGATCCGCCCGCTGCAGGACTGAAAATTTCTCATGCAGAACCCGATGGGTTTACACGGGACATCTCTAAGAGCCGGTCACATGCCTTCCCTGTTTCCGCCCATTTGATCAAACGATAAAAGGAGCTTTCCATGTCCATCACCGAACAGGTCATCATCCTCTTCCTCGTCGTGCTCGTCGGCGTTGTCTGCCGTAAATTGGGCTATTTCACAGATGAATGCATCCACGGCATCACGCAGCTCATCGTCAACGTGACGCTGCCATTCCTGACCATTTCGAACATGCAGCGTCCGTTTTCGATGGAAGTCCTGCAAAACTTCCTGCTCACCATCGTGATCTCGATGCTCGTCATCGGCATATCGATGTGTGCGGGAATGCTGATCTTCCGCAAACGCCCGAAAAAAAAGCGTGCTGTGCTTGTGAATCTATCCGCGTTCTCCAATTGCGGCTTCATGGGATACCCGATCATATTGGCAATCAACCCCGACTATATGATCTATGCTGTCGCGTACAACGTCGCTTACAACATCCTCAGCTGGACCATTGGCGTCAGTCAGTTTCAGGCAAAAGGCAGCATCTCCCTGCGCCGCGTGCTGATCAATCCAAACATCATCTCTGCGGTAATCGGTTTCGTCCTCTTTTGCACAGGCATTACCCTGCCGGAAATACCGGCGCAAGTTCTCTCGCTGGTCGGCGGTCTGACGACGCCGCTGTCGATGCTGCTCATCGGCACACGCCTGTGCGGCCTGCGCCTCTCTGAATTCAAGGACATCGACTATCATCTCATCTCGCTGCTTCGCCTCGTCGTGATGCCGCTTGCCACGTTCCTGCTCATGCGTCCTTTCCCGATCGCCGCCGCGGTATCGAGCACGGTTTTTGTGCTGACCGCGATGCCCGCCGCCACGATGACCGCGATGCAGGCCGAGCTCTACGACGGCGATACGGCGTTTGCCGCGCGCGCCATTGCCTATTCGACGCTGCTGTCTTTGGTGAGCGTGCCCTTGATGAGCTTGCTGCTTTGACGTCACAACAGCCTATAAACACACATATGGTTTATCGGTATGCCTGTCGCATAGCATTGTCCAGAAGCATACAAACCCCGCCTGTTCACGCATTGTTTATGAGCAGGCGGGTGTGTTATATAGCTGACAATGAAAGACAAACGAAATCAACCGAGTGGCTCCATGTCATTTGTGACATCGGACGTATCCAAACCTCGAACCGCCCATCGCGCGAATTTCATCGGCGTCTTCGCATCGCCGACCTCTACGGTCAGCACATCATCCTTAATCCGCGTTATGGTGCCGTAGATACCACCGATCGTACAGATGCGGTCGCCAACCTTCAGCGCATCGAGCATCGCTTTTGCTTCTTTATCCTTCTTGCGCTGCGGACGAATCATAAAGAAGTAGAAAACGACAAAGATGAGGACAAACGGCAGAAGCTGAACGAGCGTCACGATAAACCGTGAGCTAGCAGGAATCTCTTCGGCAACCTCACCGGTGGCCTCTGCGGCGTCAGCCAACAATTTCAGCAGATTGTTCATGGGAAGAAGACACATCCTTTCATTATTCACGCTGAACAGTAACTTTATTATTATACCAAGTTCGTGTGAAAATCGCAAGGGATATACTTATGAAATTTTACACAGGGCGTTTAAATTCGCGCCCACCATTGCCCCGCCTGAACGCCGCGATTTCCCAAAAAGATGCCACACTCAACACTTCGAAATCAAAAGATCAGCGGAATCGCGTGTCCCGCTGATCTCTGCGCTGTTCATTCGAATCAAAAACGGATGGTCTTCGGCGCTTCTGTAAAGGAGTAAATCTGCGCCACCGCGTTCTTCAGATAGAAGACCTCCGTGTTTCCGTCCCCAGGCTGATACATCGCCTGAAGCGACGGATAAGCCTCAAGCATGTGCTTTTGTGCTTCGATGCGTTCATCGAGCACAGCCTCTGCGGTCACGCGAATCCAGCGTCCCTCAAACATGCCGCACAGCTCAACCTTCGGATTCGCCTTCATCTGTCTGGAAACCTCTTTCGCCTTGCCCGTCTGTATGTACAACTTTCCTTCAAACAGATCGACCGTCCCGAACGGACGCACGCGAGGCTGATCGCCATCCATCGTCGCGAGATAATATGTCTCGCAGTTTTTTAAAAATTCATAGACTTCGTTCATATTGCGCACCTTTCATCTCAAAATTGATTTTGCGACACAGCGGGATTTTACAGTCCGGCAAATCAATGACCTGCTTACTCGATTCTCCGCCCAAATCGAAGCGCTTCAGGGTTTTGCCGCTCCCCTCTCTCTCTCAAATCACACATCAAGTTCCTTTATGATGATCAGCTTTCACGCTCAGTTCCGCCTAGTGAAGTTTGTCATTATCGCGCGCTCATGATGAAGAAGTGTCAAAGGAGATGCCCATTTTAGCCTGTCGCCTTCGACATCGGCATGCATCTTACAGCGCCTCCCGTACCCACGCGGCGACCTGCTTGAGCGGCGCTGTCGGTTCAAAACGCGCGACGATTTCTCCTTCCCCATCGATCAGGAATTTCGTGAAATTCCTTTTGACGCAGCCCCTGGGTTCGGACTCCTCGCTTCGTGGCGATGCCATCTGATCCAGCAGCTGTTCCATCGGACTTTGCGCGTCAGAACCCGCGAAACACGTATTGTTCGTCAACCACTTAAAAAGCGGAATGGCATGTTCGCCATTGACATCGACCTTTGAAAACTGCCGGAAAGTGATGCCTGACCGATCCGTACTGCTTTCACGAATCTTTTCATCGTCACCAGGGGCTTGAGTGCCGAACTGGTCACAAGGAAAATCGAGGATCTCAAATCCATCCTTCCGATGCGCTTCATAGAGATCCTGCAAATCGCGGTACTGCGGCATAAAATCGCAATCCGTCCCTGTATTGACGATCAACAGTGCTTTTCCGCGATAATCGGATAACGGCACATCGCTTCCGTCTCGCGCTTTTACTGTAAAATCGTACGCGTTCATCTTCAAGCCTCCTTTTCATGATCATTTTTCCATGAGATCAAAAGATTTTATCAATATATTTTAATTGGATTATACAACCATATCTTTTTACTGTCAAGCACCTTTTTTGAATTTTTCCAATCTTTTTATATCAAATTTTAATGTTTTGAACCCATTTTTTTGAACATAATGAAGGCCTGAAAAAAACCGCCCGTTTCTCCCATGAAGTGAAGGGAGATGTCGGGCGGCCCAAATCTCAACGCAAACTGGCGACGATGATGACGATCAGTATGAACGCGCACAGCACGACCAACGCGATATCCAGCGTTCGAACCGATATATTGAGCGAATCATAGAAGTTCGTGACGATGTTGCGCGGGCCTTTTTTCATGTCTTTGTCCGCGTCCGGCTGTGCATCCGGCGCATTCTGTTGATCCGTCTTCGTATCAATTTCGCTGTTTTCCTCTTTTGCTTCGATTTCTTTATTTTCCTCTTCCATATGAACCTCCGAGGGTTGAAAACATCGTTAAGCACAGGATGGTGAAGTGCTTATACACACCGCGGCCTCGTCATAAAAAAGGCCCGCCGCCCCGATGAGCAGCGAGCCTTTGTTTAGCCATTACTTACGGGTCATGTACTTGCGCATGTCGAGGATGCAGGCCACCAAGATGACCGCGCCCTTGATGATATAGGTGATATTGCCGGAAATACCTAGGAACGTCATGGACGCCATGATCAACTGCATCATGAACACGCCGAGGATGACGCCGGAAATCTTACCAGTACCACCGACGAACGATACGCCGCCGATAACCGCAGCGGAGATGGCGTCGGACTCATAGTTGAGGCCTAACGTCGCCGTGGAGGAACCGATACGCGCCGTCTCGACAAAACCGGTGTAGCCGTACATCGCGCCGGCCAGCATGAAGACGCCGACGATCGTCAGCAGCACGTTGACGCCGGAAACGCGGGCTGCTTCCTCGTTGGAGCCGACCGCGAACATGTTCTTGCCGAACGTCGTCTTATTCCAGACAAACCACATGATGACCGTCAATATGATCGCCAGCAGCACGAACATTGGAATCGGCGTACGGCCAATTCTGAACAGCGGACGCGTGAGGAAGTTCGTCGTGTAGCTCGTGGTGAAGCTGGAGATCTGCTTTGATCCGGAAGCGGTCAGATAGATGCCGTAAACCATCAGCTGCGTAGCCAACGTGACGATGAACGGATGCAGCTTGAACTTGCCCATGCAGAAGCCGTTGACGCTGCCAACCGCCGCGCCGATGACCATGACCAGCAGCATGACGATGATGACCGGCCACGGGCCGCCTGGCAGGAAACGGTTAGAAGCATCCGCGCGCTGAAGCAGGATAGCCGCCACAAAAGCAGTCAGGCCTGCGATACGGCCGCCGGAAAGGTCGGTACCAGCCAGTACGATACAACCCGCAACACCGAGCGCCATCGGCAGACGGGCCGCGGTCAGGTTCAGGATGTTCACCAGCGACGGAACGCCGAAGAACGCGGGACGCCTGATGAAGACGAACAACGCCAACAGCAGGATGAGGATGATCATCGCATGATCGAGCAGCCAATTCGCAATCGTCTTGCCGTTGATGGCAACAGCCGGCTTTCCTGCCTTCTTCTCAGGCAGATCATTCTTCTTCTCGGACATTTTTGTTCGTCCTCCTTAAGCGTATTTAGCAGCGAGGGTCATGATCTCTTCCTGCGTTGTGTTCTCCGCGTCCACCTCGCCCGCGACACGTCCACCCGACATGACGACGATGCGGTTGCACACGCCCAGCAACTCAGGCATTTCAGAGGAAACCATGATGACGGACTTTCCATTCTTGACCAGACCCTGAATGAGCTCATAGATCTCATACTTCGCGCCGACATCGATGCCGCGCGTCGGTTCGTCGAGCAGCAGCACATCGGGTTCCGTCAACAGCCAGCGGCCGAAAATGACCTTCTGTTGGTTGCCGCCGGAGAGCGCGCTGATCTTTGTCTTCTGGCTCGGCGTCTTGATGTGCATCGCCTGAATCATGCTGTCAGTCGCGGCCGCCATCTTTTTGTCGCTGAGCATGATGCCGTTCAAATACTTCTTAAGGCTGGAAATGACGGTATTCTCGCGGATATTCAGTATGCCCATGATGCCCGTCGCGCGCCGCTCTTCCGTGACCAGCGCAAAGCCATTTTTGATGGACTCCTGCGGCGATTTGTTCGTCACAACCTTACCATCCTTGGTGATCGTGCCGCTCTTGCGCGTCGCGTTGCCGAATATATTCTCCAGCAGCTCTGTGCGGCCGGAGCTGTCCAGGCCCGCAATGCCCAATATCTCGCCCTTCTTGAGCGTGATCGACGCGTCGCGCAGATGGGAATACATCGCCGTGAGGCCTTCCACCTTGAGGATTTCCTCGTCGCTGACGACGTTGTCCTTCGGCGGATAGCGATTCGTGAGGGGACGGCCGACCATCAGACGGATGATCTCGTCCATTGTCAGCTCCTTTGCCGGGCGGGTCGCGATCCACTGTCCGTCGCGCATGATCGTCACTTCGTCGGAGATGCGCAGGATCTCTTCCATCTTGTGGGAAATGTAGATGATGCCCACGCCGCGTGACTTGAGCATGTCGATGATCTTAAACAGATGCTCGACCTCTGTCTCCGTCAGCGAGGAAGTCGGTTCGTCAAAGACGATGACCTTTGAATGGAACGAAACCGCCTTCGCGATTTCAACCATCTGCCGCTGCGAAACCGGCATCGTGCTCATGACCGTCTTCGGATTGACGTCGATGCCCAGCTCATCGAAGACCTCTTTGGTCATCTGATAGGACTGTTTGTCCGAGACGAAAGGCAACCCCTTGTGCACAAGCGGATAGCGGCCCAGCCAGATGTTGTCCATGACGGTGCGCTTAAGTGCCAGTTCAGTTCCTGGTGCACCATCGCCACGCCGTTGTCCAGCGCTTCACGGGAGGATTTGAAATTGATCTCCTTGCCCTCCAGATAGATGTGCCCCGAATCTTTTGAATAGATGCCGAACAGGCATTTCATCAGCGTGGACTTGCCCGCGCCGTTCTCGCCCATCAGCGCATGCACTGTTCCGGCCCGCACCGTCAGCTGCGCGTTGTCGAGAGCTTTTACGCCGGGAAAGCTATTGCAGATGCCTTCCA
>CAYUZP010000012.1:2488-24328 GCA_964449655.1 uncultured Oscillospiraceae bacterium | reverse complement strand
ACTGTAAAGGTGCCTTTTGTGCTGTCGATTCACTTCAAAGTGATGCTTTGCGGCGCGCTCTTCGCACGGGTTTCCACGCGCGCGTCAACCGTCTAGGCCGCGCGCTCAACACGCTAGGCGAGGACAGCATGACCGCCTATGCGGAGATCGGCCCGTATTCGCGAGGCATGGCGGTCATCCCGGACGCGTCACGCCGATCGTCGAGAGCGATAAAGGTAAGTACGCGCGAATCGGTTTTTGCATATCGCTCCATTGATGGATTCAGAGAACCAAAAACGCAGCCCACCACAGGCTGCGTCTTTTTTTACAGAAATCCCAAAGTGCCGCTGTCATCCCTTTTCACCCACCGCCTCCGGTAGGTCGGTGCCCTGTGGCGCGCTTCTGCCGTCCCCTGGCATCCAATGGACGGGGGCATGACATCCACGAACCAACGCAGGCTCCTGTTACGAAAATGTAGGAGAAAACACAGATAACTGGCGCACACCCCAGGATCTGTTGAGCGAAAAACATCGCTTTTCGCCCTTCGAGGCTATTATATCAGCATGACCCTTTCCTGTCAACGGTTTTTTATGCTGAAACCTTTGCGCCTTTAGTCATCCGCACTGCAATCCCGAGTGCTGTCAGGCGGCTTTGCGTCGGTCTTGAGCTCCTCTGGCATCTGCTGGTTTTCGTCCCTTTGAGCGCGCAGCGCGTTGACGGCGTCATCCTCGGTGATCAGCACGAGCATCTCGCGCGTGACCTCCTCCTGCGTCGCGGCGAGGCGGTTGGCCTGTTCCTGCACGAGCTTTTCCAGCGTATTGCGTATGCCGCGGGCGTTGCCAAAGTCCATGCGTTCGCTGAGGGTCATGCAAGAGAGCATATTGCGCACGACGCTCTTTGCCCCTTCGCTGAGCGAATAGCCCTGCTTTTCGGCGTTCATATCGAGTATGGCCATCAGTTCATCGTCTGTGTAATCCGGAAAATCGATGTATTTATTGAATCTAGAGATGAGCCCGGGGTTGCTGGTGAGGAAGTCATGCATCTCGTCCGTATACCCCGCGACGATGACGACGAGATCATCGCGGTGATCCTCCATGAGCTTGACGAGGGTATCGATGGCCTCGCGGCCAAAGTCGTTGTCCATGCCCTTGCGCGCGAGCGCGTAGGCCTCGTCGATGAACAGTATGCCGCCCAGCGCGCTGTTTACGACCTGCGTGACCTTGCCGGCGGTCTGTCCGACGTAACCGGCGACGAGCCCGCTGCGGTCGGTCTCGATGAGCTGGCCTTGACTGAGGAAGCCGAGCTGCCTATAGATCTTCGCGACGAGCCTGGCGACGGTCGTCTTGCCCGTGCCGGGGTTGCCGGTAAAGACCATGTGAAAGCTCATGTCCATGATCTTGAGCCCGTGCTTTTCGCGCAGCTTGCGTATCTTGATGAGGTTGACCAGCGTATGCACCTCGCGCTTGACGCCTTCAAGACCAATGAGCCCGTCAAGCTCGGATATGAGTTCCTCCAATGTCTGCTGCGGCTCTCCCGTATCCTGCGCTTTGGGCGCGCTTTCTGGGCTATCCATGCTAGGGGTTTCGGCGCGCCTGACCGCGTCTTGCGTGCCGGATGCGTGGCGGCCTGCCGCGCGCGTCATCAGGAATGTGCGCAGGCTTCCTGCGTAGGATGTGATGAAGGAGAGTTCCTCGCCGGTCATGTCATCATCCACGGACGCCGCGGCATAGAGCAAGCGCGTGACACCGTCCACGAACCGCTGCGCGCAGTCTGTGCCGTCCTTGTCGTCCATGGCGACGCAGCAGCGCAAAAGAAGCGGCGTGCCCTCCGCGAAGGAGCGGTTCTTGTGGCCGATATTGAGCGCGGCCTCCTTTGTCGCCTTGCCGATGTTCAGCACATCGCGCGAGGGCACCTCCGCGATAAAATGGAGCATATCGTCGCTGATGCCGCCCGTCTGTGCCAGGCGCAAGAGAAGCGACTGCGTGTACATGTCAAGGAACAGCTGTATGTCGCTCGCGCCGACGCGCTGCCAATTGCCGCTTTCAACCAGCGCATCGCAGGTCTGCCGCATCAGCGCATATGCCTCTTTGCCCTTCTTGATCTGCTCGTTCACCGGCTTATTCCTCCGTTTCATGGTATGGCATAGGGCAGCGCTAAACCCTTTTACTTTTTCCCCTCGACGGCACGCTCCGCGATCGCGCGATGCAGCCGCACACAGAACGTCGATCCCTTCCCCGGCGTGCTGGAGACGCTGATCTGTCCGCCCGAGATTTCCAGCACACGCCGCGCGAGCGCGAGCCCCAGCCCGTTTCCCTCGCCGGAATGCGACGTGTCGCCCTGATAAAACTTGTCAAAGATGTGCGACATCGTCTCACTGTCCATGCCGCAGCCCGTATCGGTGACCGTGACCAGCACGTCGTCCCCTTCACAGGCCTGCTGAAGCGATATGCGCCCGCCCGTCTCTGTGAACTTCACGGCGTTCGCGATCAGGTTGTTGAACACGATCTCCATCATGCTCTCGTCCGCGAGCACGGTCACGCGTTCCTCCAGGTGCGCCTCGAACTCGATGCCCTTTCGCTCCCAGTCATTTTCGTGCGCGAGCGCGCAGTCGTAGAGCTGCCGCGTCAGGTCATAGACCGCCGCGTTGGGTACGATCTCCTGATTTTCCAGCTTATTGAGCCTTAATATATTGCTGACCAGCGCGCTCAGGCCGTCACTGGCGGATGCGATGGTGCGCGCGTATTCCCGGCGCTCGTCCTCCGTCAGCTCCTCGCGCTGAAGCGCCGCCGCGTAGCTTTGGATCACGGCCAAAGGCGTCTTGATCTCATGGGACACATTGGCGATGAAATCCTCCTTCATCGTCTCTGTGCTGCCCAGCTCCTGCGCCATGCGGTTGAAGTCCTCGAACATGATATCCATGTAATCGAACTTGTTGCGCGAATGGAACGGCTTCACGCGCACGGAATAGTCCCCGCCCGAGACGGCGCGCATGGCCCTGCTGAGTATGCGCATAGGCCTGTCAAACTTCGCGCAGGTGAACTGGTGCAGTATGACCGCCGCGAGCAGCGCCATCAGCACCCAGTACGCGCCCACGCCCATGCTCGCCAGGATGCTAAAGACCTCCGTCTTGAGCACGACCTCCATCATCAGCACGTTGCCCGCGCTCAGCACGCACAGCACGAGCAGGATCACCAGGAACATGCGCCAGGAGAACAGCCGTCTGCGCACGCGCGGGTCCTCCGTGCGCCCGTGTTCCAGCACGCCCAGCAGCGCGTTCATACGCATCCATCGTCTTTCGTTCACAGCGCGGGCACCACCTTATAGCCCAGGCCGTGCACGGTCACGATCTTAAAATCCGGGCAGTCCGAAAATTTATCGCGCAGCCTCGTGATATAGACGTCCACAGCGCGCAGGCTCGCCGTGGATTCCCCGGCCCAGAACTCGTCCATCAGCTGCGCGCGGGAAAACGTCCGTCTGGGATAGGAGAGCATCTTATAGAGGATGTTGAATTCGCGCACGGTCAGCGGAACCTCTCTGCCGCCCACGTACGCGCTCATCTCCTCCGCGTCCATCACGATGGAGCCCAATACGATCCGCTTTTCCGCCTCGATGCGCGCACGGCGCAAAAGGGCCTCGATGCGCAGCAGAAGCTCGTCCACGTCGATGGGCTTGACCATGTAATCGTCGATCCCCGAGCGGAAAGCGCGCTTCTTGGCCGCGAGATCATCCCGTGCGGTCATCATCAGTATGGGAATGCGGCTGTTGAACTCGCGCACGCGCGCGACGAGCTCGAAGCCGTCCATGCCGGGCATCATGATATCCGATACGATCAGGTCGATCCCGCCCTGCGCGAGCGTGTCAAACGCCTGCTGCGCGCTCACACAGCCATGCGCCGTATAGCCCGCCGCGTTCAGGCTGGCACAGACGATCTGATTGAGGCGGACATCGTCCTCGATGATGAGCACATGCACCATTCGTTCTCCCTCCGATACAAGTCTTCATCCATTATAGCATAAAAGCGCGCGCGAAGGAAGGACGAGTTCCGGCAAATCGCCTGAGCGCTTTTCCCCGCGCTTGACAGGGAAAGGCCTGGGCGTTATACTGTCAAGCGCGGCTTTCCTGCCCATTTCTCACGCGGCGGACTCGCGCGCGGCCGCCCATCCCTTTAAAGATCGAACGCCGGCAAAAGCCGACTGGAGGAGTTCCCATGCTCAGCAGACCCATGATCGACCGCGTCGCGTTCGGCGGCATCAGCTGGTACGCGATACTGATCGTCCTTGCGATATTGATCGGCTTCATCCTCTGTTCCCATGAGGCGCGGCGCAGGCACTGGCCCAAGGACTTGATGGTCGATTTCCTGCTCCTCGCGATCCCTTTGGGCATCATCGGCGCACGGCTTTATTACGTGCTCTTCCGCTTTAACCAGTACAGCGAAAATTGGCTGTCCATATTCAACATCCGCGAGGGCGGTCTAGCGATATACGGCGGCATCATCGGCGGGCTGATCGCCGCGCGCATCGTCTCAAAAAAGCACGACGTCCCCTTTCTCGCGCTCCTCGACGTCCTCGCGCCGGCGCTCGTGCTCGGGCAGGGCATCGGGCGCTGGGGCAACTACATCAACATGGAAGCCTACGGCCTGCGCGTCAACGAACCCTATCTGCAGTTCTTCCCCTTCGCCGTGGAGATACCGGTCGGGCAGACGTGGTATTGGCACATGGCGACGTTCTTCTATGAGTTTTGTTGGGACATGCTCGTGTTCGCGCTGCTGCTTTACATCGGGCGGCGCGCCAGGCGAAACGGCGACGTGTTCTCCTGGTATATCCTGCTGTACTGCTCCGGACGCACTGTGATCGAGGGCCTGCGCAGCGACAGTCTGACCTTCCTGAGCGACTTCGTGCGCATATCGCAGATCCTCTCCGCGCTCGCCGCGCTGGCCATCGTCGTCTATTTCTTCTATCTCATCCGCGACAGGATCAGCGCGGTGACCGTGGCGCCTGTGGTCAGCGCGGTTCTCTGTCTGGTGGTCGTGTTCCTGGGCGAATTTGAGCGCGGCGCATACAGCTCGCTGTTCGTCTGGTCACAGATAGGGCTGATCGCGCTGCTGCTGTCACAGCTCGTGATCATCGCGCTGTGGACGCTGGACTGCGGACGGTTCGACCTGCACACGGCACTGCCGCTTTTTATGGACGGCGCGGCCATCGTCGCGCTTTTGTTGGCGGGCATCGGGCGCGCAAACGCGAACAATACCTATTACGTGACCCTTCGGCAGTGCGCCGCGATGGTGCAGCTCATCCTCTGCGGTTGGCTGCTCTACTCGCCGCTGTGCCCTGACGCCAGCGCTCGCCGGGGCGTGGAGGCCTGAATGCAGACGCTGTTGTGTATCGATC
Organism: uncultured Oscillospiraceae bacterium; assembly: GCA_964449655.1. Taxonomy (GTDB): domain Bacteria; phylum Bacillota; class Clostridia; order Christensenellales; family Aristaeellaceae; genus Ventricola. Next base: position 18,962 of record CAYUZP010000012.1, on the reverse strand, counting down.
GCCAGGGCGGGAAGGCGGTATTGACGCTCTCCACGGGCGAAACGCTCTGTATGCCCCGCGCGATGCTCAAGGAGCGCCCGTATCGCGCCGGCGCGCCGTTTGACCGCTCCGCCTTTGACGATTTCATGCGGGAACGCGCCTATCCCTTCGCGATGCAAAAGGCGGTCGCGCTGCTGTCCGTCAGGTCAAGATCCGCGCGGGAGATTCGCTGCGCGCTGCTGTCCTGCGCGTATCCCGAGGAGACCATCGCGCGCGTGCTCTCGCGGCTTGAGGACGCCGGGTACATCGATGACATGGATTTTGCCGCGCAATATGCATCCTCTCGCGCTGAACGCGGGCTGGGGCCCAGGCGTGTGGCGATGGAGCTTCGGCAAAAGGGCCTAGGCGACAGCGAAATCCGCGATGCGATGGCCGCGTTTGACGAGGACGCGCAGCTTGAGAGCGCGCTGCTCGCCGCGAAAAAGGCGTCCCGCGGGCGGGATCTCACAAACCGGTCAGACAGGCAGAAGGTATTGGGCGCGCTTTCAAGGCGAGGCTTTTCCGTAGGCGTCGCGCGCCGCGCGCTGGAGCTTTTGCTAAAAGAAACATAAAAGCCCACAGGCATGACGCTTGCGGGCTGTTTTTTATAAATATCCCAAAGGCACAACGCGCCTGCCGACTTTTCCCGCCTCACCCGTCAAGTCCTGAAGATTTCAATCGTGTCCTCGCGCTTGCCGAGCTGGCGGATGAGCCAGTCCAGCTCCTGCTTGTTGGCGACCTGAAGCGTCAGATCGATCGTGCAAAGCTGCGGGTTGTTCGGGTTCAGCCTGGCGCTGACCGCCGTGACCGTCACCTTTTGTAGCGCGAGATAGCCCATCAGATCGGCGACGAGGTTGTGCCGGTCATACGCGCGAATCTGTATCGAGCCGTTGTAGCTGCTGTTGGTCGTATCCATCCACTCGGCCTCGACCCAGCGCGCGGGATCGTGCGAGTCGTTGACGTTGACGCACTGCTTGGAATGTATCGTCACGCCCCGCCCGCGGGTGACGAAGCCTATGATCTCATCGCCCGGAAGCGGCGCGCAGCACTTGGCGAAATGCACCTGACAGCCCGGCAGCCCCGCGACCATGATGCCCAGATCGTCCCGCGCGTGAAAGCCCGGGCGCACGTGCGTCTCCTCGACCTGCGCGCGCGGCGCGACGGGGATGAGCGGCCTGTCGTGGTTTTGCTGTTCCTCGCGCAGGCGCGTGATGATCTGCACCGTCGTGATGCCGCCGCAGCCGATGGCCGCGTACATGTCGTCGAGATCCGCAAAGGAGAAACGGCGCAGCACGGGCTCGATGTATTCCGCGCGCAGCAGCGCGGGCAGGTTCACGCTCTGTCGCTTGGCCTCCAATTCCAGCATCTGCTTGCCGCTCGTGATGTTCTCATCGCGCAGCTCCTTCTTGAAGAACTGCCGTATCTTCGCCTTTGCCTGCGATGTCTTGACGATCTTGAGCCAGTCGCGACTGGGCCCCTTGCTGTTCTGCTGCGTGATGATCTCGACAAAATCGCCCGTGTTGAGCGGCGTATCCAGTGTCACGATCTTGCCGTTGACACGCGCGCCGACGCACTTGTTGCCCACGGCGCTGTGAATGCGGTACGCGAAATCGATGGGCGTCGCGCCCTTGGGCATGTCGATGATCTCGCCCTTTGGCGTAAAGACGAACACCTCGTCGCTGAACAGATCGACCTTGAGCGAGCGGATGAACTCCTCCGAGTCGCGCATGTCGTTCTGCCAGTCGAGGATCTGCCTGAGCCAATAGAGCTTGTTGTCCAGCTCGTCGACGACCTGCTTGCCCTCCTTGTAGCGCCAGTGGGCCGCGATGCCGTATTCCGCGAGGCGGTGCATTTCAAATGTGCGAATCTGCACCTCAAACGGCGTGCCGTTCTTGCCGACGACCGTCGTGTGCAGCGACTGATACATGTTCGGCTTGGGCATGGAGATGTAGTCCTTGAAGCGGTTGGGCACCTGCATCCAAAGCGTGTGGACGATGCCCAGCACGGCGTAACAGTCCTGTACCGTGTCGACGAGCACGCGTATCGCGGTCAGATCGTATATCTGTTCAAACGGCTTGTTCTGCAGCACCATCTTGCGGTATATGCTGTAAAAGTGCTTGGGCCTGCCGTCGATCTCAAAATGGATGCCCGCCTCGGTGATCTTTTCGCTCAGCTCGCTGATCACCTGCTTGATCGTCTCCTCGCGCTCGGCGCGCTTCATGCCCACGCGCACGGCCAGGTTTTGATAGCCCTCGGGGTCCAGATAGCGCAGGGAGAGATCCTCCAATTCCTGCTTGATCTTGTATACGCCCAGGCGGTGGGCCAGCGGCGCGTAGATGTCCAGCGTCTCCTGCGCGATGCGCTTTTGGCTCTCGGGCGGCTGTGACTTGAGCGTGCGCATGTTGTGCGTGCGGTCGGCCAGCTTGATGAGCACGACGCGTATGTCCTTGCTCATGGCGAGGATCATCTTGCGGATCGATTCCGCCTGCTGCTCCGCGCGGGAGGAAAAGTCAAGCCGCCTGAGCTTTGTGACCCCGTCCACGAGAAGCGCGACCTCCTGCCCGAACTCCTGCTCGATTCGCTCCAGCGTGACGCCCTCGCAGTCCTCGACCGTGTCGTGCAGAAGGCCCGCGGCGATGGTCGGCGCGTCCAGCATCAGGTCGGCGAGTATGCCCGCCACGGTCAGCGGATGCACAAAATAGGGTTCGCCGGATTTGCGCAGCTGCCCCTCGTGCGCGGTCTTTGCAAAATCATATGCCTTCGTGACCAGTTCAACGTTGGCCTCCGGGTGATATTTCACCAGGGTGCCGATCAGTTCATCCAGATTTTTACAGGATTCCTGCGTCATCATCGGTTCCTCCTCTCCTGCGCAAGCGCTTTGATGATGTATCGTCAGTGAAGTGTCTTTTCGCGCAGCGCTCTAAGCCTTGCGCGAAGCGCGCTGTCCTCCAAAGAGACGTGTCCTATGCGCGTCAGATGGACCTCAAACGGCTGCAGCGTGAAGTCGAGCAGCTCCAATTCCCTAAAGATGTGCAGCGCGCAGAGCACGGCGCTCTGTGATACGTTCGTCTGCGCGGCAAGCACGGAAAGCGCGATGCCCGTCTGTTCCCGCTGCAAAAGCGCGCGGTAGATTTCGCGCAGCGTGCCGTCCTCCGGCAGCAGCCTTGACGCCTCGGCGCTTTGGTGCTGTCCCATGTCCGTGACCTCGATGAGCTGAGCACCGGGGAAGCGGGATGCCGCCTGCGCGCGCTCGCCCTCGCACAAAAAGCCGTCCAGCGCGAGGATCGTCACGGGCTCGCGCGCGAACGCTTCCCAGTCCGGCGCCATCAGCAGCGTGCTGAACATGCGCACATCCTCAAGCGCGCCAAGCGCGTAATCCAGCTGCTCACAGGAGCCTTCAATACGCGCTTTGATCTGCTTGAGCGCGGGAAGCGTGTGCACACACAGCACCGTCCCCTGGCGCTCATAAAGCTGCTCATCGTCCACAAGCCGCAGGGCCTGCTCAAACGTCACGCGCTGCACGCGCCCAGCCTGAACCGGCGCGCTTTCACGCAGCGAAATGGCGCTCAAAAAGCGCTCGTCGATCTCCAATTCGCGTCGCTGGCATTCCTCCAAGAACGCCTCCGCGGGCGCGTGTGCCTTGAACTTTCGCACCTCGCACTGCACGCTGCGCCGTCCCTGCCATTCGTTAAAGGACAAAGATACGACCGCGTCGATGACCTCGGGCATACTGGGTGCCATCTCGCCCATGCGAAACGCGATCGCGCTGCGCGTCTCGCCCCCCTGCATGAGTCTTAAACGCAGATGCGCGTCGTCCTTGCCAAACGCCCGCGCATCGAGCGCCTGTGCGCCGCGCACGCAGAACACCGGCGAGGGATTGCCAAAGCCCGTGGGCTGCATCGCCTCAAACGCTTCGACGAGCGATTCCGTCATCTCGGAAAGTTCCAGTTCAAGGTCGTATTCCTCCGTCGGTATGAACGCGTCGGGCGCGGCCTGCGCCTTGATCGCCTCGGTGAGCCTGCGCCGAAATTCCGGCACGTGCTCCGCCTTTAGTGTGAGTCCCGCCGCCTGCGCGTGCCCGCCAAAGCGCATGAACAGATCGCGGCATGTCGCCATCGCCGCGTGGATATCGACGCCCGGGATCGAGCGCGCGGAGCCCACGCAGATCTCCCCGTCCTGCGAAAGCAGCACCGTCGGCCAACGATACTTGTCCGCCAATCGACTCGCGGCCAGACCGATCACGCCGGGGTTCCAGCCCTCGCCGCACAGCACAATCGCGCGCTCGTTTAAAAAGTCGATCTCGCGCCGCGCGCGTTCGTCCGCGCTCTTGTAGATGTCCATCTCCAATTCGCGCCGACAGATGTTGTCCTGGTTGAGTTCCGCCGCGATCTGCCGCGCGGTCTGTGTCCTGCGCGTGATCAGCAGCTCTACGCCGCGCGAGGCCAGTGCGAGCCGCCCGCCCGCGTTGATGCGCGGGGCCATGCGGTAGGCGATGTCCGATGCCGTGATGGACGACGGGTTCACGCCCGAGGATTCCATCAGCGCGAGCAGTCCCGGCCTTTGCGTCTCGCTCATCGCCTGAAGTCCGCAGGAAACGATCACGCGGTTTTCGCCCAGCAGCGGCACGATGTCCGCGATGGTCGCCAGCGCGCACAGTTCCCACAGCGGCTCGACCGCCTGCATACCGCCCAGCGCCTGCACCAGCTTGAACGCCACGCCCGCGCCGCACAGCTTTTTGAACGGATAATCGCCCAGCAGCGGGTTGAGCACAGCCTCGCACTGGGGCAGCTCCTCGCCCAGCTGATGGTGATCCGTGACGATCACACGCATACCCAGCTCCCGCGCGCGCGCCACTTCCTTGGCGCAGGTGATGCCGCAGTCCACGGTGATCAGCAGCTTTGCGTGCGCGGCGATCTGCTCTATGGCGGCCATGTTCAGTCCATAGCCCTCGCCATGCCGGTCCGGAATGTAGAATGTGGCGCTTGCCCCCTGCTTGCGCAGGTACGTCAGCAGTATCGCCGTCGCGGTCACGCCGTCCACATCGTAGTCGCCAAATATGACGATCTCCTCGCCGTTACAAAGCGCGTCGCGCACGACGGTAACCGCCTTGTCCATGTCCTGCATGAGCATCGGGTCGTGCAGATCCTCCTTGCGCGGGTGCAGGTAGTGCGCTATGGCCTCGGGCGTGTTGATGCCCCTGTCACAGAGGAGCTCAAGCAGCCTTTGCGGCACACCGAGGGACGCAAGCTCCGGAGGGATGCTCCGTTTTTCGCGGCCCTTGGGTTTAAAACGCAGCATGCACATCCTCCCTTCCTTGTGCAGGCGATCCTCTTGTCTACCGCGATGAACCCGCGCGCATCATGCCATTAAAACCATCGTAAGGGCGGGATGGCCCCCACCCTTACGCGTATCCCATTATGCCTTCGCGGCCTTCTGTTCGGGTTTCTTCTCGGGTTTCTTTTCGGTCTTCTTTTCGGCCTTGTGCTTGTCGTACAGGTCCATCAGCAGCGCCCAGACGTAGCCGTTGATCATGTTCGCGGAATACGTGCCCGCGAGTATGCCGATGATCAGCGGAAGCGTGAACTGGCGAATCGAGCTGACGCCCAGCACGTAGAGCGCCACGACGGTGATCAGCGTGGTGATCGTCGTGTTCAGCGTGCGCGGCAGGCTCTCTGTCACAGAAAGGGATACGATCTCATCGCGCGGCTGACGGCGCAGATCCGGCCGGCGCGAGTTCTCGCGGATGCGGTCAAAGATGATGATCGTGTTGTTGATCGAGTAGCCCACAATCGTCAGCAGCGCCGCGATGAACGTCGTCTCCACGCGGATGAAGTTGTGCAGTATCGTCACAAAGGAGAGCATGATCAGCACGTCGTGCAGTAGGCCTATCACGGCCGCGAGGCCGGAGAAGAAGTCAAAGCGCACGGCGATGTAGAGCAGCATCAGCAAGCTGGCGAGCAGCACGCTCTTGATCGCGTTGCTCACCAGATCGCGGCCCGCGACGGCGCCCACGCGCGATATATCCACATACGCGATGTCCGGATATTTCGGCTTTAGCGCTTCCTCCAGCGCGTCTCGCAGCTCGTCCGTGTTCTCGTTGTCCGCGATGCGGATCTGCACCTGCGTGTTTTCGGAACCCGTCTTGGCGATCTGCGGGTCGGTCACGCCGTTTGCGGCCAGCGCGCTTTCGATATCGGCGACGTCAAATTCGCTGCCCATGTTGTAGGTCATCAGCGTGCCGCCTGTAAAGTCGATGCCCAGATCCATGCCATGTCCTGTCAGCGCCATGATGAGCGCAACGAGCATGATGGCGAGAGAGATCGCGGCGCACGGCTTCAGGTGATTTTTCATCATGAATTTCATCGTAATCCCTCCTCGCCTCAGTTCAGGTAGATCTTCTCGTTCTTTATGCCAAAGCCGGCGAAGATGTCAAGCAGCTTGTGGGTCACAAAGACCGCGGTGAACATCGAAGTCGCCACGCTGATGCCCAAGGTCAGCGCGAAGCCGCGAATCGTGCCCGTGCCGAACACGTAGAGCACCACGGCGGCGATGATCGTCGTCACGTTCGCGTCGATGATGGCGGAAAGGGCGTTTGAGAAGCCCTTGCGGATCGCGCTCGTCAGCGGACGGCCTAAACGCATTTCCTCGCGTATGCGCTCAAAGATGACGACATTCGCGTCTACAGCCATGCCGATGCCCAATATGATGCCCGCGACGCCCGGCAGCGTGAGCTGTGCGCCGGTCACCGCCAGCAGCAGTATGACGATCAGCACGTAGATGGTCAGCGCGATATCGGCGACGATGCCGCACAGACGATAGCGCAGCGCCATGAAGAGCATGACCAGCAGCAAGCCGATGATGCCGGCCTGTATCGCGCGGTCCAGCGCCTCAACGCCCAGCGTCGCCGAGATGGCGCTCACCTCAAGCTGCGTCAGGTTCAGCGGCAGCGCGCCGGAGAGGATCAGCGTAGAGAGGTTGATGACCTCTTCCGCCGTGAAGTTGGGGCTTGTGATCTGTCCGCGGCCGCCGGCGATGACGCTGTTGACCGTCGCGGTGGAGATCGTCTCGCCGTCCAGCGTGATGGAGATCGTGCGGCCCAGGTTCGCGGCCGTCGCCTCGGCAAAGCGCTTCGTGCCCTCCTCGTTCAGCTCAAAGGCGACGCAGGGCTGTCCATTTTCGTCCATCGACGCCTGCGCGTCACGGATCATGGAGCCCTCCAGCACCTGATTGCCGGACTCGTCCACGAAATAGAGCTGCGCCGGTGTGCCGATGATGCGCAGGATCTCGTTGGGATCGGTGACGTTCGGGATCTCGACGCGGATGCGGTCGCTGCCCTGGCGCGTGACGGTCGCCTCGGTGAAGCCCTGGCGGGTCAGACGGCTGCTCAGTATGTTGACGGTCGAATTCATCTTCGCGTCAAAGTCCTCCTGCGAGGTGTCCTCCGCCTGATAGACGGTGTAGACGCCGCCGCGCAGGTCAAGCCCGAGGCTGATGGCCTCGCCCCATGGCTTCAGATAGTTGATCATCGTGCCCTTGCCAAAGCCAAAGAGCGCCAGATATGCCGTGACGGCGATCAGCACCAGGATCACGATCAGCGCGATGATCGAGCGCGTGCGCTGCGATATCGCTTTCTTTTTGCTTGCCATAACGCTTCTCTCCTTCAGTCGTTTTTGCCTTCAACAGTCGCGTCGTCCTACGCGAAGCCGTCCCCCAGCGAAAACGCCTGATAGACCGTGCGCAGATACGGCGCGCCGCGCAGGACGTTGCCGTTGGCGTCCCGGTTTGGCGCGTGCGGCACCTCGCGCATCTCTTGCGTGGACGGCACGCGTGCCGCGTTCTGGCACTCGGGGTGCGCCGCCTTGAACGCGCGCTCCCTTTGAGGCGCGGGCGCCGCGGCGGAAAGATAGACCTGCTCGGTGGGCCGAACGCGCTGCGCGCAGGAGGGATCACCGGACATAAACAGCCTGGGCGCGCCGTGCAGCACGAGCGCAGCGAAGAGCGCCATGAAGAGCGAAAAAAACAGCGTCCGCAAGCTTGCCGCGCGCATGTTCCCGCCCTCCTTCCGGTTCATGTCCCCTACACATAAAAGCGCTGTGCCGCCTTTTAAAAACAGCGGACAAGGCATTTCGTCCGCCATCCTCCGCGCGCTTATACCCATGAATTATATGCAAAAAATCGCTTCACGTCAAGATTTTCATCGATGAAACCAATGACGCTCTTTAAAAAAGCGGCATCAAGCCGCCTGCCCCAGCTAGCGCCGTCATGACCTATGCGTATCGCGAAACAGCGACAGCGCCCGGGAGAGGATTTCCTCCGCCACATCCTCCTTGCTCATCAGCGGCAGCGCCTTTTCGCCCTCGCGCGTGATGAGCGTGACGATGTTCGTATCGACATCAAAGCCCGCGCCTGGCGCTGTGACGTCGTTGGCGACGATCATGTCAAGGTTCTTGCGCTCCAGCTTTTCCCGCGCGTGCGCGTTCACGCTGTCCGTCTCCGCCGCGAAGCCTACGAACACCTGCCCGGGCTTTTTGGCCGCGCCGAGCGCCGATGCGACGTCCGGGTTTTCGATGAGCTCCAGCGTCAGCCCCGCGCCGTCCCGCTTTTTGATCTTTTGGGGCGAAAAGTCCTTCACGCGGTAGTCCGCGGGCGCGGCCGCCTGCAAAATCATGTCCTGTGCGCCAACAAGCGAGGAGGCGAGGCGATATAGTTCCTGCGTCGTCGTAAAGCGCTCACAGCGCACGCCCGCCGGCACCTCAAGCGCGACGGGACCTGTGAGCAGCGTCACCTGCGCGCCCCGCCCCGCGGCCGCGCGAGCCAGCGCGTAGCCCATCTTTCCGGAAGAGCGGTTGGTCAGATAGCGCACGGGATCGATCATCTCCCGCGTCGGGCCCGCGGTCACCAGCACGCGAATCCCCCGCATGTCCTGTATGCGCAGCGCACGCATCGCGCACTCGACGATGACACAGATGTCCTCCAGCTTCCCCTCGCCGCTGTCGCCGCAGGCCAGATGTCCTGTCGCCGGGCCTACGATCAGCGCGCCCCGGGCCTTGAGCTTTTCGATGTTCTCCTGCACCGCGGGGCTTTGCCACATGGCCGTGTTCATTGCGGGCGCGATCAAAAGCGGTGCGCGCGTGGCCATCGCCGTGGTCGTCAGCATGTCGTCCGCGATGCCACATGCGAGCTTGCCTATGCAGTTGGCCGTCGCCGGCGCGATCAAAAACAGATCCGCGCGTTTGGCGAGCGCGATGTGTTCGACCTCCCAGGGCGCGCGCCGGTCAAATGTGTCCGTCGCCACGGGATGACCGGAGAGCGTCTCAAACGTCAGGGGGGATACGAATTGGCAGGCGTTTTTCGTCATCACGACGAACACATCGGCGCCCCGCTTCTGCAATAGGCGCACCACTTCGCATGCCTTGTAGGCGGCAATGCCCCCGGTCACGCCGAGGACGACGCATTTTTTCTCCATCGTCACTCTTCGCCCTTCGTCGTGCGCTCGTATGTGATCAGGCCGCGGTTCACCTCGTCTATGGCGATGGAGACGGGCATGTGCTCTTTGTCCTTCGTGTCCACCAGGGGTTTTACGTCATCGACGATCTGACGCGCGCGCTTGGCCACCAATACGACGAGCGTGTAGCGGCAATCGACCTTATCAAGGAGCTGCAGTATCGTGGGATTGATCATGGACATGGGCGTTTTCCTCCTTTGCCTCGGCTGTCGTATGCCCGCGCGTCACCGTGAGGAACACGTCTTTCAGCGCTGCATACGCGGTGTCAATGTCGTCGTTGACGATGCGGTAATCATACGCGTCCGCGCAGGCGAGTTCTCTGCGCGAGGCGTCAAGCCGTTCGCGGATCTTCTCCTCCGTCTCCGTACCGCGCGCGCGAAGGCGGCGTTCCAGTTCTTTGGCATCGGGCGGCAAGATGAACACGCTCACGCAGTCGGGCATGCTCCGCTTGACCTGCATGGCGCCCTGTACCTCGATCTCCAATAGCACGTTGACGCCTTTTGAGAGCAGGCTTTGCACATTGGATCGCGGCGTGCCGTAGAGATTGCCGGCGTAACAGGCGTGCTCCAAAAACGCTCCGCGCGACAATCTCCGCTCAAACTCCTCGCGCGTGATGAAGAAATAATCGACGCCGTCCCGCTCGCCCGGGCGCGGCGCGCGCGTCGTCGCCGAGACGGAATAGGCGACGCGCTCCCCGAACTCCTCAAAGAGCCTCGCCTTGAGCGTCCCCTTGCCCACGCCGGCCGGGCCTGAAAAGACGAACAGCACGCCGCGCTGTCCGCCGCCGTTTGGCGTTTCCCTCACAGCTCCTCTTCCTCCTCCTCCACAAGCGACGCGTTGTCCTTGAGATCGAAGCGATGCGCGATGGTCTCCGGCTGAACCGCAGAGAGGATCACATGGTCGCTGTCCGCGATGATCACCGCGCGGTTGCGCCGGCCATATGTCGCGTCAATCAGCCGCCGCTCCTCGCGCGCTTCCTGTATGATGCGCTTGACCGGCGCTGAATCCGGCCCGATGATGGCGATGATGCGGCCAGAGGAGATGAAGTTGCCATAGCCGATGTTGATCAGTTTGATGTCCACCGAATCCCTCCCGCCTCGCGTTTAATCGTCTTTCCGCTTTCGTCATGGGACGCGCTCACTCGATGTTCTGCACCTGCTCGCGCAGCTTCTCCAGTTCGCCCTTGGCCGCGATGACGAGACCTGCGATCTGCGTATCCTGCGCCTTGGAGCCGATCGTGTTGATCTCGCGGCCCATCTCCTGCACGAGGAAATCGAGCTTCCTGCCCGACGGCCCATCCCCTGCGCAGACGGATTTCACCTGCTCGATGTGGCTTGACAGCCTGACCAGCTCCTCGTCAATCGCCGCGCGGTCCGCGAAGAGCGCGACCTCCATCGCCAACCGCCCCTCGTCGATCTCCGCGTCCGTGAGCTGTCCGATGCGCTGGCGCAGCCTTTCGCGGGCCTCCTCGACGACGACCGGCGCGCGCAGCGCGATCTGCTCCTTCAGCGCCTCGATCGCTGCGATTTTGTCAAGCACATCCTCGCGCAGCTTTTCCCCCTCGCGCGCACGCATGTCAAAAAGCGCGTCAAGCGCCCCGTCAAGCGTACTGGTGAACAGCTCGCGCACGGCCTGCTGATCCTCCTCGCGCTCCCGCACGCTCAGCACATCCGGCAGATGCGCGTATTCGCTCAGCGCCACCGGCGCGTCCGGCAGCCCGAGCGCTTCTTGAAGCTCACCAAACGCCCGCGCGTACGCCTGTGCCAGCGCCGTGTCCACGCAAACCTCGCGCGCGTCCTGCCTGTGATTTGCGTATGTGACGAACACGTCCACATGCCCACGGGAGAGCCGAGCGGCGATGGAACCCCGCAGCGCGTCATCCAGGAACGTCAGATTGCGCGGCAGCCTGTAGGACAGATCCAAAAACCTGTGGTTGACACTCTTGAGCTCGCAGGTCATCTCGCGCCCGTCCTCCATGCGTTGGCAGCGGCCATAGCCCGTCATGCTTTGCACGTCATCGACCTCTCCTTCGTTGACAGTTTTATCGCAGCGCGCCGTAAATGAAGCGGTTTTCGCGCGCCTTTTCCTTTTATTATATCACGCGGAACGAAAAAATGAAAGCCCTTTGCGCGCTTTCTTTGCGTCAAATCACAAGGCTATCTAAAGCCGGCTGAACATGGTATAATCATAATGTACGCGCGTGGCTACTAAGCGCCCCTAGAAATCGCGGGAATCACAAGGGAAACTGCCCGCGCGCAATGACTAAAACTTTGGAGGGGGACAAACCATGGACAACTGGGAAAGAATGCACAGCGGGGATCTCTATCGCGCCTGTGACGAGGCGCTCGTCGCTAAGCAGCATGAATGGATGAATCGTGTCTATGATTTCAATCAGACGCGCCCGACGGAGCTCCAAAGGCGGGAAGCGCTGCTTCATGGGATGTTCGCGGAGATCGGGCCGGACTGCTTGATCGAGCCGCCGCTGCACGCGAATTGGGGTGCGCATTTCGTCCACTTTGGCCGCGGTGTCTACGCCAATTTCAACCTGACGCTGATCGACGATACGCACATCTATGTGGGCGATTACACGATGATCGGTCCAAACGTGACGCTCGCCACCGCAGGCCATCCGATACTGCCCGAACTGCGAGGGCGGGGATATCAGTACAACGCGCCCGTGCATATCGGCCAAAACTGCTGGCTCGGCGCGGGCGTCATCGTGCTGCCCGGCGTCACCATCGGCGACAATACGGTCATCGGCGCGGGCAGCGTCGTCACAAGGGACATCCCCTCCGGCGTCGTGGCCGCGGGCAATCCCTGCCGCGTGATGCGAAAGATCGGCGAGCGCGACCGCGCGATCTACTTTAAGGACAGGAGGATCTGCGAAAGCCTGCCCGAAAGCGAGTGGATTGCCGATTTGTCTGTCCAATAGGACAAATGACCTTGTTCTTTTTTTAACAGTGTGTTATAATGGAGCCAAGGTTATAAAACCTGGTGAGGAGGAATACACATGAAAAAGACACTCGCATTGCTTCTCGCGTTGGCCCTTTTGTCCTGCTGCGCAGCCCTCGCGGAGGGATTTACGCCAGGCACCTATGAGGCCAGCGCAAACGGCTTTGGCGACGCGCCGGTCACGGTCAAGGTGACGGTCGACGAGTCGAAGATCACGGCCGTTGAGATCGACGCCTCGACGCAGACGCCCTCCATAGGCGGTGTGCAGGCCGAGACGCTGGCCACGGAGCTTATAGGCCTTTCCTCCGCGGATGAGATCGACATGGATGTCGCGACCGGCGCGACGTTCACCAGAACCGCCGTGAAGGAGGCCGTCGCCGCCGCACTCGCGCAGGCGGCCGGAGAGAGCGCGCAGGTCAATGACGCGCCGCTTTCCTTTACCGCGGGCACGTACACGGCCAGCGCAGCGGGCTACAACGGGGATGTGACGCTGTCCGTCACGTTCTCTGACAGCGCGCTGACCGACATCGAGATCGTGGCCACGAGCGAAACGGAGCACGTGGGCGACGTCGCGTACGGCATCATGATCCCGCAGATGATCGAGGCCAACGGTTCCGGCGTGGACAGCGTTTCCGGCGCGACGTTCACCAGCATGGCGATACGCGGTGCGGTAAACGATGCCGCGCAGCAGGCCGCTTGCACGAACATGGACGCGTTCAAGGCGAACACGATCGCGGTTCAGGCGCAAGCGCCCATTGACGTCACCTATGACGTGGTCATCGTAGGCGCGGGCGGCGCGGGCATTGCGGCGGCGGCACAGGCCGCGCAGGACGGCAACACCGTGCTCGTCATCGAAAAGAATGCCGAGATCGGCGGCAACACGCTCGTCTCCGGCGGCCAGTATCAGAGCGTCATGCCCTATCTCGTGTGGGATCCGGACGACCCGGACGCCACGACCGGCGTGGGCTTTGACGGCAACACCTATAACAAGGTGAAATCCGTGCCAGGCTGCATCGCGGAGCTTGAGCACATCCTTGAGTGGAACGAGGAACCCTTTGACGAGGGCTACTATATCGATCACGAGTATGTCGCCGGCGACATGGTCGAGCTTTCAAAGCACGGCGTGCACGCGGACTACCTGCCCGTGCTCAAGGAGCTGAAAGAGGAGATCAAGGCGTATCTCGCTTGGGCGCAGCCGCAGCTTGACGCGGGCGTGCCCGAGGATCAATTGACGCTCTTCTCCACGCTCAATCTGCACATCTTCCAGACCTACTATGGCGGACTGCGCCAGAGCGCGGACAAGACGCAGTGGGTCTACGGCGACGTCGATCTGGTCAGCCAGTTCATCAGGGACGGTCAGGAGCTCAAGCCCTGGCTGGAGTCGATGGGCTCCGCTTTCATCGAGGATACGCAGCCCACGCTGATTGGCGCGCTGTGGTACAGGGAAAATGAGTATGCCGGCGCGAACGTGGACACGGACGGCGACGGCGAAACGGAGTTCTATCCCGAGCGCTGGGGTTCCTACTTTGTCGCGCCGATGACCGCGTTCCTGAACGCGAACGAGGCCAATCAGATCATGCGCCGCACGACGGCCAACGAGCTGATCTCAGAGGATGGCCGCGTGACCGGCGTCAAGGCGACGATGGCTGACGGCACCGAGGTCACAGCGCACGCGACGAAGGGCGTCATATTGGCGACCGGCGGCTATGCGGCGAACATCGCCGAGGTGGTGGACAAGAACATCTACTGGTCCAGCGAATATCTGTCCATGGCGACCAAGACGACCAACCGCTCCTCGCTGCAGGGCGACGGCATTCGCATGGCCGAGGCTGTGGGCGCCGCGACGACGGGCATGGGCTTTACGCAGCTGATGCCGATCTCCTGGATTGACAACGGCAACCTCGCGTTTGGCGGCGGCAACTACGCGGCCTGGATCAACCCGACGACGGGCAAGCGCTTTGTCGACGAGGGTTCCGAGCGCGACGTTCTGTCCCTGGCGGAGTTCAAAAATGGCATCGACGTGAACGGCACGAAGGGCGTGTTCCTGGAGATCTACAACGCGACCGAGCACATCCCCGGCCCGCCCAGCGCGCAGCTTGGAGAAGAGGACTACGAGGGCCGCTACTACCTGCGCAAGATGAACGATCTGGCCGGATTGTTTGACCAGCTGGGCATCGAGGCGGATCCGGACGTCGTCTATGACACCATCGAGAAATATGACATGGCCGTCATGGGACAGGGCGAGTTTGAGGACGCGCCGAAGGCCATCGCCTCGCGCACGATCGGCGACGTCGAGAAGAACGAGGACGGCACATACAACCTAGATACGTATGATCTGGCCAACACGACGGTCCGCATCCGGCTGATGGCCCCGTCCACGCATCACACGATGGGCGGCCTTGTGGTCGATACCGAGCGCCATGTCCTTGACGCAAACGGCAACGCCATTCCCGGATTGTACGCGGCTGGCGAGGTGACCGGCGGCATCCATGGCGGCAACCGTCTGGGCGGCAACGCGATCGTCGAGATCTTCGTATCCGGGCGCACCGCCGCGAAGACCGTGACCGCGGACAACCCGTAAGCTCAAGTCAACACGACGATTTTAAGGAGGGCCACCGGCACTGCCGGCAGCCCTTTTTTCGCGCTGAATATCGCGATGGCGAGAGAACGGAAAAGCGTGTGGGCGGGCGCGGTGGGGACCGCAGAGCAAAAAGCCGCGCTGAAAGGCAGGCGGCGTAAAGCGCGCATCTTCCCCGCATAGACCCTTGACAGACTCCCGCTTGAACCGCGCTAAAAAACGTGCTATAATGCCCAAAGAACCGCAAAGCGAATGGAGGAAGCGCGATTGAAATTCACCTATTGCCCCATCTGCGGCGCTAAGCTGCGCGCGCGCGTGCTGGGCGACGAAGGCCCCGTGCCCACATGCGAATCGTGCGGCAGGCCGTTTTTTGACAGCTTCAGCACCTGCGTCATCGCGCTCGTCGTCAGTCCCCAAGGCGAGATCGCCGTGCTAGACCAGGACAGCGGACAGGGCGTCTATTGCGGGCTCGTCTCCGGGTACATCAAGCCGGGCGAGACGGCGGAGGAGGCCGCGCGCCGCGAAATACAAGAGGAGCTGGGGCTCTCGCCTGTCGATGTGACGCTTGAGGAGACATTCTGGTTTGAGCGCCGCGAACAGCTGATGATCGGCGTGTTTGCCCACGTGGCACAGACCGATTTCGCGCTTTCAAGCGAGGTGATCCGCGCGCAGTGGGTATCGCCCGATACGGCCCAGCAGCGCGTTCGCCCGGGCGGACCGGCATCAAAGCTCGTGCGCCGCTATCGCGCTAAATTCGGGAAAGGAGCAACATCGATGGAAACACGGGAAATCTACCTGGCGGGCGGCTGTTTCTGGGGCTGTCAAAAGTTCTTTGACCGGATCTGCGGCGTGCTCTCCACAGAGGTCGGCTACGCGAACGGCAATACAGCGCATCCGACATATGAGCAGGTAAAGCACTGCAACACGGGCCACGCGGAGACCGTGCGCGTGACGTACGATCCGCAGGTGCTGCCGCTTCAAACGCTGCTTGAGCGCTACTTCAGCGTCATCGATCCGACGGCGGTCGATCATCAGGGGGAGGACTTCGGGCATCAGTACCGCACGGGCATATACACCGTTCGCGCGCAGGACGAACCCATCGTGCGTGACGCGCTTGCCGCGCTCGCATCGCGCATCGGCCAAACGCCGGCCATCGAGTTCATGCCGCTGCAAAACTTCTATCCCGCGGAGGAATCCCATCAAAAATACCTTGAAAAGAACCCAAACGGCTATTGTCACATCCATTTTGACTGACGATTGTTTGAATATCGAATTTGCAATTGAGGGGTTGACAGTCTTGTTTTCCTGTGCTATAATCCATCGTTGTAGAAAGAAGCGCATCAAAGGTCGCATGGCTCAGTTGGTAGAGCACATCGTTCACATCGATGGGGTCACAGGTTCGAGTCCTGTTGCGACCACCA
>CAYUZP010000012.1:0-2388 GCA_964449655.1 uncultured Oscillospiraceae bacterium | reverse complement strand
GAGCACATCGTTCACATCGATGGGGTCACAGGTTCGAGTCCTGTTGCGACCACCAAACAAGGGATCCCGCAAGGGATCCTCTTTTTGTTCATTTTGATCATTCATCGTTCACACCGATGGAGGTCGGCAGGCAGCCGCCGTCTGTGACGGAAGAAGAGGCTGCCTGACGAGGCTTACGTCCTGTTGCGACCACCAAACAAGGGATCCCGCAAGGGATCCTATTTTTGTTTCTTTCATGAGGAGCAGCCAAAAAGCACGCTGATCTCATAGCGGGTTGTGCGTCCAGCGCCAAGCAGCCCGCGCGTCTTTTCACGGTCTCAGGCGCTCTAAAAGGCCCTCGCAGCCCTCTCGGATGTCACGCCATGCGCTGTCAAAATCGCCCGTGTACCAAGGATCGGCCACCTCGCCTTTGCGCGCCGTGTAATCGAGCAAAAGGTGCATCTTGCCGTCCGGGTCTCCGCCGCAAATCCTTCGCATGTGGCGCAGGTTCTCCTCATCCATCCCCACGAGCAGATCAAAGCGGCGATAATCCTCGCGCGTCATCTGCCTGGCCGTCTTTCCCGCGCAGGAAATGCCGTGCTCCTTGAGCTTGCGCCTGGCCATCGGATAGACGGAGCTGCCGATCTCCTCGCCGGTCGTGGCCGCGGATTCGATGTGAAAACAATCCTGCAGGCCCTCGCGCCGAACCAGATCCTTCATGAGAAATTCCGCCATCGGGCTGCGGCAGATGTTTCCGTGGCAGACAAACAGTATGCTGATCATGGGCGCCCCTTTCTTGACCTCGCATCGCAATGGATCGATGGACAGATCCGTAATCACAGGCCATACCATGCAAAATCCAGAGTGAGTCGAATGATTGAGCGGCATTGAACAGAGACTGGCACACGCTGATCAATCCATGGATACTGCGTTTCGCAAGCGTTGACACGTGCCGTGACAGAACATCGATAAAAATTCATGAACATATCCAATGAAGCCGTCGCTCCCCCATGAATCCCATGCCGTCGTTTTCGATATCTTCGCTTGATGTGTTGATGTCCATCCGTCGCCGCGAACGATCCGGTTACTGTTCCCGTTCCCAATCCAATGGCCTGCACTGTATGCGCGAACAGCGAGAGCTTTCTTCAATCGACGCCCAACGGTTCCTCCAGCGACCCCGTCGATCAAGCATGTCTCAGCGCTGCGCATCACGCCTGACAGGTTGGCTCCATGATCACACATTCTCCTGTAAAAAGCAAGCTGCCGACATCCGCACCGCGAAAGCGGCCCTTCATGAGCGCGCGTTTTGCGCATCAAAATGGATGTGTCACAATGTGTTCTGCGATGGTATCAGAACATTCGGTACCTAAATATATCTATCACATTTCATGCGATTTGTCAATGAAATGGTTCGGTACCGGATAGGTGATCATGAGCGGCGCATGACCCGCGCGCTGGTGAAAATGGGAAAAAAACATGCTGCACTCGATCAAGGAAGTGCGCAAATTCCCGCTCGCTTAACGCTTCTCATTCCGGTATGTCAAGCTCCGCGTAATTATAACCTGCTTTCTCTATGAATTCGTAGTCCTTGATGAATCCGAAGCCACCCAGCTTCATCAGTCCATCCTCCGTGTTCAACGCTTCCAGGAATGCCTTCGGGCGCTGTTCACTGCCACGTTCCTGCAAGAGCCGCACGACCGGCGATTACAGCGCCGTTTTCGCCCATCGTGATGATCAAGTTCTGCACGCCACGCGCATGGAAGAGATTGGAGACGGCCTTCACATCATCAAAGCATATGCCCGGTATGGATGGGATGACCTGCTAGCAGTGCGGCCTCATGCTCGTTGGGAGAGAGATAGGTAGCACAGAAGAGCAGTCTATCCGACATGGGTGCAGCCGGCGCGGGATTGATCATCCTTCCATACAAATCGTATAGTTGGCGCCAGGACAGACAGTGATGCGGTTCTGCGTGCCATTCTCATGAACTTCCAGCCGATGACTGTTTCACCCGAGTTGGGCATACGCGCAGTGGAAGCGATGGCATCCATGTTCAAACTGCCGATGATAAGGAATGCTCGATATCTCTTAAAAATCCTTAAAAAATGTATGAAAAAACAGAGCCGACACTCGAATCCAAGCGTTTCTTCGCGCCATGGAGCATCAGGGCGGCGGCTCTGTGATCATGACCGTGGTCTTTTGCGTTGCGGGAGATGCAAGCAGCCTGATGAGTGCTGTGCGCTAAAGTCCTGATTGCTCTATCCTGTCCACATTCCTCGGATGCATCAGCGGAAACGGTTCATACTTCCCTGCCGCTTTATGCTAGACACGTTCCAACAGGCATGCTGTCATTCGTTCACGGTGATGATGACCCAGATACTCTCTCATGCCGCGGTCGGAGAAGATCTTTT
>CAYUZP010000011.1:1298-24487 GCA_964449655.1 uncultured Oscillospiraceae bacterium | reverse complement strand
TTTTCGCTCGTACCTCATGACAAACCTTGTAAGTCGCTATCCAGTTCGTCGGTAGTTACGCCTTTGTGGACTTTCACCACAGAACACGGGATGACGTCATACCAAAAAGAGGCTGCCAGACCTCATCGATCTGACAGCCTCAAGGTTTTTATCGCACTGTCAACAAAAACGGATCAAAGTCCAACTTCGCCCTTCACAACGTCGATGTAGTCAACAAGGATGTCGGCATACTGTGCGCTGTAGGAGGTATGCTCAAGACCGGCCAAATCGAAGAACTGGCTGGAATTCAGCACCATGTGCAGGATGTTGATGACGCTCTTCTGGAGATCGCCCAGCGTCAGGGTGTTGAAATCATCCGCGCCGGTGATATCCTTGGTCGTCGGCTCCTGATGGCCCACGCTGATGTTGTCACGCGCGGAAACCTTGGAGAGCTTATAGGTGATGGTGACAATGCCGTCAGCCTCTTCATAGGAAGCGGTGCCGTCGGCAGCCAAGCCCTCGACGAGATCGCGGATAGAGACCTCTTCAAACTCATTGTTGACCAGCCTCGTGCGCTTCTCGTTGTCAAACAGCTCAGATGTCGTCTTCACGACATAGTCGCCGCCTTCCGGATCGAGCGCATAGTCGCCCCAGTCAGAGCTGACGGAGTTCCACACGAACGTGCCGAAAGCGAAGGAAGAAGCAACAGTCTTCGGATAGCCGCCATCGGTCGCCATGCCGTCCTCATCAAAGTGGATGTACGGCGGATAATCCTTGATGTAGCCGAGGATATAGGAGACATTGTGACCCGCCATGATGATGTCGTTGCCGGCATGCATCGCGCGAGCATCAGAATATCCACCGGATCCGCCCCAGTCGGTCATGACCATGCCATTGAAGCCCCACTCACGACGGAGGATGTTTTCAATGAGTTCATAGTCAGAAGCCGCCGGAACATTGTTGTTCTGGTTATAGGACGTCATGATGCCCATCGGCTGAGCCAACTTCACAGCGGTCTCAAAGCCCTTCAGGTAAATCTCACGGAAAGCGCGCTCGCTCGCAACGGAGTTGGAGGAGTTACGATTGTTCTCCTGATCGTTGCCCGCATAGTGCTTGAAGGTGACGCCAACGCCAGGATTGGACTGGACGCCCAGCGCCTCGGAACCAGCCGTCATGCCGGCGATCAGCGGATCCTCGGAGTAGTACTCGAAGTTACGGCCGCACAGCAGGTTGCGATGGATGTTCATGCCAGGAGCCAGCCACATGGTGACGCCAGCATTGACCATGTCCGCGCCAACCGCCTCGCCCATTGCAAACGCGACATCCGTATCCCAAGCCTGGGCGATCATGTTGCCAACCGGATAAGCGGTCTCAAACTGATAATAGGTGGTGCCATCCAGCTCGTAGCTCTGATCGACGCGCAGGCCAGCAGGGCCATCCGCATTGGTCGTGTTCGGGATCAGACGGGACTCGATCATCAAGCCGTTGGTCTCGCCAGCGCCGCCACGGACATAGTTGTCGTCGATCGCCTGATTGACGCTCTGCGGAGCATTCTCGCCGCTGCGGGAAGCGCCGCCGGCAGACTGACCATTCGCCGTCGGGGACTTGTTGCCGCCCTCGACAAAGTCAGCAAGCTCTTCGATCGTCAGGCCAGAGACGAACTGCTCTAGCGTGAGCTCTCCATTGTAAACATCCAGCAGCGTGTAATACTCGGCGGTGCCATCCTCTTCGCTGCCGCTCTTCACACGGAAGTTCTTCAGCTCAGCCGGCTCCTCGGAGGTCGCATTGCCATCGGCGTCAAAGTACACGCGGTTCACATTGTAGTCCACGCCGCTCTCATAGTTGTAGCCATTGACATCGACGAGCTCTGTCGTCGCGGAGATGTACTCATTGACATCTTCATAGGTCTCGCCCTCGGCAAGCTCCTGATAGACAGATTCGGTGTTCTCGACATCCGCGGCAGCAAGCGTGAGCTTCACAGCGTCATCGGTGCTCTTGCCATCGTCATAAGCAACGCCATCCGCATTCTTCTCGGCAAAGGAAGCCTCGGCAGCGGCTAGGTTGGCAACGGTGTCCTCAGGGGTCAAATCATAAACCTTCACATACGGAGGATTCGCTGCGCTCTCAAGCGCACCAGCAGCATTGCCGTTACGGCCGGGCTGCATCTGATTGGTGAGCTGCTCGGTGATGACGGTGTCCGCCAGTGTGATGACCGCAGCAGGCGTGGTGTTGCGGGAGCTGTTGCCTACACGGATGATGTAGTCGCCCGCTTCCATCACATATGCCGCCTTCGCTTCGTCATAGGAAGACATTTCGCTGGCCTTAAAGGTGATGGTCAGTGTCTGCTTCTCAAAAGGATCGAGCTCATCGGTCTTGGCATACGCGATCAGCTCCTGATACGGCTTGTCCAATTCGCCCGCCGGAGCGGAGAAGTAAACCTCGACGACTTCCTTGCCGGCATAGGTGTCACCCGTGTTGGTGACGGTAGCGGTCACGGTGATGTCGCCGCCGTTGACTTCCACATTGTCAACCGCGATGTCAAAGTCGGTATAGCTCAAGCCAAAGCCAAATGGGAATACGACTTTGTCAGGCGCAAAGGTGTCAAAATAACGATAGCCGTTGTAGATGCCCTCGCCGTAATACTCAACGCGTGCGCCGTAGGGATCATCCGGGTTGATGTTGCTGAAGAACTCGGTAGACGGATAGGATTCGAGGCTGTCCGCCCAAGTGTCAACCAGTTTGCCGGAAGGATTGACGGAGCCGTTGAGCACGCGCACGACAGCGTCACCGGCGAGCATGCCCGGGTTAGACATGAGCACCAGCGCGTCCGCGCCGCAGTCAGCATACCAGCTCGCGTCGATACTCACGACGTTCAGGATGACGACCATGTTCTCAAACACCGCGCTCAGAAGCTGGATATTGGCCAGCTCGATGTCGGAGAGATAGTAGTCGCCCTTGGTCGGGGTGCGGTCTGCGCCCTCGCCGGCGTTGCGGTTGATGACGTAGAAAGCGGTATCCGTCTTCTCGGCGGCAGCCTTAGCCTGCGCATAGGTCACCGCGATGTCCGCAGGCAGCGAAACGCCCATCATGCCGGAGGACTCGATGGAGTGAGTCTCATTGAACTCGACAAGGTAGTCCTCTGTCACGACCTCGTAGCCCGCGTTCTTGAAGCCGTCCAGCACGGAAGAAGCGATGGCCACACCGTCAACCTTGGTGCCGTCCGGATACACGATGCGGTTGTTGACCGCGCCGGAACCGGTGCCGCCCTTGACGGTCTGAATCGCAGCCGCGCCAAACAACGCGATCGCCGGCTGGTCGCCCGGAACATTGGCGATCGGCAATGCGCCGCCGCGGTTGTCTAGAAGCACCATGCCCTCTGTCGCCAGCTGAAGCGAAATCATGGCGCTGTGCATTTCATGCTCGGTGACCTCATCGCTGGTAAACAGGTTGCGCTCAGCGAACGCGCCTGCGACCGGGCTGAGGACCAGCAGCGCCGCGAGAACGATGCTCAGCAGGCTCTTCTTCATGTCCTTCATGAAAAGACCTCCTTGGTTAAAATATATCAGAACCCGTCATTCCCCTCATGAGCGTGCAGGAAAACGACGTATTCCTTCAATCACCATGATCGTGAAGATATCTGAAGACCATGCACAATATGATTGATTCGTATGAGATGACGTGCGCGAGGCAAAAAAACTTTTCATTTAAACAATCTAGACGAATCTCATTTCTGCCAATGCTTCAAATATTATACACGATTTAACAAATGGATTCAAGTGGATTTTGAATAGAATCCGCTTTTTTCTCGATTTTTTAAAATCAATTCTTTTTGTCTTTCATATTGTAAGTGATGCACAAATATCTATATAATATACTGTCATAAATCGTTCAATGAATGATGATATATAAAATGTTGTTTCAATGTGTTGGGTATTCAAAAGGCTGTACAAGGTCAGCACCTCACGCTATAATCTGTCCATGTGAAGATCATGTCGCTGAGGACAGTTCGCATGAGGATCAAATATCCGTGACCATGAAGGAGTCGCACTATGAATGAACTGAAACAAAACATCATCGATGTCGTTCAGGAAGGATTGCTCAAGCTGGGTTATCGTAGGGAACCGATTCGGCTGTATTACCCTTTGGATACGCTGAACGCTTTTTGGGGCACGACGCAAAACGCGTCACAGATGCTCGAAACGCTCAAGCGCTTTGCCGATGCCGAGCAAAATACGTTTGGGTCCATCACCATCTCGCAGTTCAAAAACCGCTTTTGCCTGACGATCCCTCCGGAAGGCGTAGAGGCCATCAACGCGCACACGGACAGGAATGGCTTTCTGGCGCAGTTCATTGCCGCGATAGCGCGTCACGATACTTCGATCGAGGATCTGCTGTCGATCTTTCATCGCTTTTCCGATTCGGTCGTGGTGAAGCCGCTCCACAACGGCGAGTTTGACTATCTCGTCTATTTTCAGGATGGGAAGCCCGACGCGTTTTATTACTGCATCACGCAGGAGCCTTGCCATATGACATATCATCGCTTCACAAAACAGGATTACGAAGCGTTTGGGTTCTAATGCGATGATTGTAAACGCTTTTTGTACTTGAACGATTTTGTAAACGCGCGACGTTGCCGTGATAAGTCCATGATCACAAAGCAACGAACTTGCGGCGTTTAGGGATGAGGCAGAGAAAATCATATTTTCCGGGCAGTCCACTTGCCGAGCCATAGAGGCGACATAGTCGATGAATCCAAAACAAAAAAGCGCCGAAACTCGCGTTTTCTGCGGGATTTGGCGTTTCATTTTGAATCACATCATGCGTCTTTTTTGAGGCGATACTGCTCGCGCAGCACGCGTTTTCTGGCATCAGCGTCGTCCAGCATGATAAAAGCATGCCGCACGCTGCTCTCGCTCTGGGCGTCCGCACCGCCGACCATCCGAGCGAGCTCGCAAGCGCGCTGATCGCGTGTCAGATGGAAAACCTCGGTTTGCGTGACACCATCGATATCTCGCTTCTGCACCAAAAACTGTTCGTCAGCCATCGCGGCGATCTGAGGCAGATGCGTGACGCAAATGACCTGATGGTGGTCGCCGATTTGGGACATCTTCTCGGCGACGACCTGCGCGATATGGCCGCTGATGCCCGTATCGATTTCGTCAAAGACCATGCTGCGGGGGATGCCAGGCTTTTGTGCCTGCAGGTTTTTCAGCGCCAGCATGATGCGCGAGAGTTCGCCGCCGGATGCCACCTTTGCCAACGGCTTGAGCGGCTGACCGAGATTCGCGCAAAACATCATCTCAATCCTGTCCACGCCCTGCGCGCTGAACCGTTCACTGCGCTTTTCACCCTCCGCAAGCGGCGCAAACGCGATAGACAGCCGGGCATTCTCCATGCCCAATTCATGAAGCTGCTCGACAATGCTCTTTTCAAATCGCCTTGCGGCGCTCTCCCGCGCATGCGTCAGCGCCATACATGCGGCATCCAGCTGCTTTGTGCTCCGACGGTAATCTTTTTCGAGCTGTTCCATCGTCTCGTCGGAGCTCTCCAGTTCCGCTAGCTCAGCGGCAATCCTGTCGCGATAAGCGATCATCTCCTGCGTGGTCGCGCCATACTTCCGGTTCAACCTGTGAAGGAGATCCAGTCGCGCCTCGACAGCTTCCGCTTTCCGCTCGTCATAATCCATCTCGTCGCGAAGGTCACTGACCTCTGTCGCCGCGTCCTCGACTTCATAATAGAGGCTGTCAAGCCGTGTGTATATCTCTTCATAGCGCGAATCGAGCGTTGCGACCGAGGAGAGCGCATCGATACCTTCCCTCAACAGCTCGACGGCAGAGGCTCCACGCGTCGTCCCACGCTGCAACAGTGCACACGCCTCGTCAAACGCGGATGTGATCTTGCCCGCGTTGCGAAAGAAGGCCTTTTGATGCTCCAGTTCCTCTTCCTCACCTTCGACCAGCTGCGCTGATGTCAATTCTTCGAGTTGGAAACGGAGCATATCGATGCGCTGCTCGCGCTCCCTGACGCTCTTTCTGAGCCTTGAGAGCTTTTGCGCGATCACTCGCCATGCGGCATATAGCCGACTTGTCTCGTCCAGAAGCGGCTGAATCTCGTCTGCCGCGTACTCGTCAAGGTACCCTAGATGGTTCTTGCTGTCTAGCAGGAGCTGATGTTCGTGCTGGCCGTGGATATCCAGGAGCTGTTCGCAGACGCGCCGCAATGTTTGAAGGGGGACGATGATGCCATTGATTCGGCAAAAATTCTTGCCCGAAACCGTCAATTCCCGCGATATGGAGACAATACCCTCGTCACCGGTCAGTTCCATCTCCTTGAGCAAGTCGCGCACTTTGTCATTGTCGGCGATGTCAAAAACGGCCTCGACGCGAGCCTTGCTTTGGCCATTGGCGATCAGATCCCGGTCTGCGCGTTCACCCAGCACGAGGTTGACCGCGTCTACGACAATCGACTTGCCCGCGCCGGTTTCGCCTGTCAGCACATTCAAGCCCGGCGCAAAATCAAGCGTCATACGATCGATCAGCGCCAGATTGTCGATGCTCAGCTGCAGCAGCATGATCTCCCTCCTGCTCAAGGCGACGCCGTGACGGTCGAGTCGTTTTCCGTATTGTTATTTGATGATCGCTTGAAACCGCTTGAGCACCGTTTCAACCTCTTCGTTCGTCCGCACGATCACGAGAATCGTATTGTCCCCTGCGATGGTACCCAATACCTCGGGCCATTTGAGGCTGTCAAGCGCTTCGCCGGCCACATGCGCACTGCCTGCGATGGTATGTACGACGATGAGGTTGTTCGCACTCGCAACGACAATGACGGATTCAGCCAACATGCGGATGAGACGATCGTTGACGCCATGCTCGCCCTTGTCCATCGTCACGTATCGGTAAGCGCCATCGCTGAGCACCTTGAGCAAGTGCATCTCCTTGATATCTCGCGAAACTGTCGCCTGCGTGACCTCCATGCCGCATTCGCGCAGCTTCTCCGCCAGCTCTTCCTGCGTTTGGATCACCTCATTATCGATGATATCGCGTATCAGTGCTTGTCGGTTCGCCTTCATCGTGGGCTTCTCCTTCCCTATCAAAACATCCAAACGGCGTATGCAGTGCATAAAAGCGTCTTTCCTAGCCGGCGGTATGGGATTCCTCTTACAAACTCCATTGCGAGAGCTTATCCTTCAGCAGCGAGAAAAAATTGCGCTCTTTCGGAAAGCGAATCAGCTTGGCATCATACGGCGATCGACTGATGACCGCCTCTTCAAGGTTGCGCATCTGACAGATACTCTGCCCGTCTACGGAGAGCAAAATGCCGGGACGCTCCTCCTTCATATCGATGCGCAGCGTGATGCGTTCCCTGTGAGAGAGCACGATTGGCCTCGATTGCAGCGTATGTGGGCAGATCGGGCTGAGCACAAAGCAATGGACATCGGGGCTGACGATCGGGCCGCCTGCCGAGAGCGAATAAGCGGTGGAGCCGGTTGGGCTGGCGACGACGACACCGTCGGCGATATAGTGATCGACCAGCGTATCCCCGACAAATGCGTCCAGCGCGATCATCCGCTGAGAAGTGCCTCTGGAGATGCACGCTTCGTTGACCGCGTAGGTGTCCACATCCTGATCCTCGCAATGTGCCTGTATGCGCAGCATCATCCTGCGCTCAATCTGAAACTCCTGCCTGCAGATGAGATCGAGCGCGCACACCAGTTCTTCCGTCATGATCTCAAGCAAAAATCCCATTCTGCCGAGATTGATGCCCAGCAGTGGAAGTCCATAGCAGGCATAGGTATTCAGCGCACGCAACATGGTTCCGTCTCCGCCAAACACAAAGACAGCATCCACATCGCCTGCGCGCAGCTTGTCAAGGATGGTGAAAAAGGACAATAGATCGGGAGATTCGCATCTCAGCTCCATTTCGCACTCGCGCAGCAGGAAGAGCTGTATGCCGCGTTCCCGACAAAGCTCGGCACACGTGCGCGCAGCACCAAAAACCGCCTGCTTGCTGCAGTTGAGATGAAACAGCACGTTATGAATCATATTCTTCTTCCCTTTGTTCCTCTGCGATTGTGGATATCCTCATCACTTGTATGGATCCGCCTCAACATCGCGCAGGCTCTCATGTGCCTGATACACCATTTCATCGATCTCCCCCATCGAGACATGATGCGATCCACGCGCGTGCGGCAGCATATAGAGCAGGAACTCGATATTCCCCATCGGTCCCTTGATCGGAGAAAAAGAAAGCCCCTGCGCTGCCCATCCCAGCTCATCCTCGACAAAGCGCACAATTTTCCATATGACATCCCGATGCACCATCGGGTCACGGATCACGCCCTTCTTCCCAACACGGTCGCGTCCTGCTTCAAATTGCGGCTTGATCAGCGAAATGAATGCCCCATCCTCGTCAAGAATGGAAAAAGCGGCGGGCAAAATCTTCGTGATCGAGATGAACGAGACATCCATCACGCCGAGCGTCGGATGCAGCGGCATATCCTCAGGTTTGAGATAGCGCGCGTTCGTCCGCTCCATGACGGTCACACGAGGGTCGTTGCGCAGCGACCAGTCAAGCTGACCATAGCCCACATCGACCGCGTAAACATGCGATGCGCCGCCCTGCAAAAGCACATCGGTAAATCCCCCCGTCGAGGCGCCTAAGTCCATCGCCACGGTGCCCTTCGGTTCGACGTCGAACACGCGCAGACCTTTTAAAAGCTTGAGCGCGCCTCGGCTGACGTATCCATTTCCGCTTTGGTGTACAGTCAGCTCATCCGCGTTTCCCACGCGCACGGACGGCTTATCCACCCGCGTCTTGCCGATATAGACCGCTCCTGCCATCACGAGCGCCTGCGCCTTTTCGCGGCTGGCCGCCAAGCCACGCTCGACGAGCACAACATCGACGCGCTTTTTGCTCACTGCCATATCATCGTGATGTTCCATTTGCTCTCTCCTGGGACGTAAACGCTTCGTATACACGCGCCGCGATCTGTTCCGGCATCAAGCCACATTCTGTCAACAGTTGCTCAACCGAGCCGTGTAATATAAACCGGTCGCCAATGCCGAGTGCACAGACCAGTGGGCGCGCGTCATACTCAGCGCACAGCCTTGCGATTTCCGCGCCAAAGCCGCCGGTTAATTCGCCTTCCTCAATCGTGATGAGCGCTGTCCCTCGTCTGAACCAGCCTGTCAGTTTCTCCATATCCATCGGTTTGAGCGACGCGCAATCCGTCACGCCCACGTGCAAGCCATGCGCCTCAAGCAGTTTCGCTGCCAGCATGGCGTGTTTCGTCATGCGGCCATAGGAGAGAATCATCCGCTCGTCATCGTCGATGAGCGTCTGCCATTTACCGGGTACAAAGCGATCCTCAGTCCCGGCATACGGTTCGATGCCTTCCTTAGGATACTGAATCACGCATGGACCCTCTATCGTCAGCGACGCCCGGATGGCAAGTTCCAATTGACGGGTATCGCGAGGCGCAAAAAGCGTCATGTTGGGCAGCGGCAACAACATTGGCACAGTGAGCACGCCATGGTGCGTCTTCCCGTCGTCACCGACCAGCCCGACATGATCCGCTAGAATGCAGACGGGAAGATTCTGCAGGCAAACATCGTGTACAATCTGATCGTATGCGCGTTGAAGGAAAGTCGCATAGACGGCGAAAAAAGGGCGCATACCTGCCCGCGCCAAACCTGCGGACATGCTTACAGCATGCTGTTCAGCGATGCCCACATCAAAAAAGCGTTCCGGAAATTGATGAGCAAACTCGGTCAATCCCGTGCCCGACGTCATTGCAGCGGTCACCGCAACAATGCGCGGGTTCTCCGCGCCGATCGCGACAAGGGTTTTTCCGACGATATGGGCAGCGCTCTTGTTGGCTGAATAGCCGCGGCGCAGGCCGTTTTCCACGCGAAACGGCGGAACACCATGAAACTTTTCGGGTTGGCGCTCTGCCAGATCGTAGCCATGACCTTTCTGTGTGATGACATGAATGAGCAGCGGCGTATCGTCGATGCGTTTTGCCTCTTCAAATACATGCGTCATCTCTTCGATGTCATGCCCATTAAACGGCCCTAGATAGCGAAAGCCCAGCGCTTCGAACATCTGGCCATCCGTCAGCACGGTTTTGAGCATGTTTTTTGCATTTTCAATCAAGCGCACAAGCGCTTTGCCGACAATGGGTACGTGCTCCAACCGATTTCGCAAGAGTTTCTTGCCGCTGTACCATGAAGCGCTCGCGCGCAGATGCTTGAGATAATTGGAAAGTGCGCCGACATTTTGTGAGATGGACATGCCGTTGTCATTGAGCACAACGATGAGACGGCAACCGTTCGCGTCGTTCATCGCTTCATAGCTCATGCCCCCGGTCAGCGCACCATCGCCGATGATGGCCACGACGTGATAGTCCTCATGCATCAGATCGCGCGCGCGCGCCATGCCCAGCGCCATCGAAATGGATGTCGAGGAATGACCTGTATCAAAAAGATCATGCTCGCTCTCCGCTCGGCATGGAAAGCCACTGATGCCATGGTAAGAGCGCAGCGTTGGGAAGCTGTCCTGCCGTCCTGTGAGCAGCTTATGCGCATAGATCTGATGACCGACATCGAATATCAGCTTGTCACGAGGACTGTCGAATGCGCGATGCAGCGCAATGGTCAATTCAATATCGCCCAAATTGGAGGCCAGATGGCCGCCTTGCCGGGAAACCGTATCAATGATCGTCTGGCGCAGCTCGACAGCCAACTCCCTGCACTGTTGTGGCGAGAGTTTTTTGACATCGTCCGGCCCGTGAATCTCAGGAAGGATCGCCATCCTCCCGCCTCCTTCTTCCATTCATGATCTGTGAGCGCGCTATCCCGCACAAATTTCATATGTTCTTCTATATACGCGCCATCGCTCATCACGGGACAGTTTGCACCTCCCATTGGGTCACGAACACCGAGATTCCCCAGCTTTCCTCCGAGCCTATCAAAACATACTCCGGCGCAAATCTGTTGTCTCCCCTTTGTATGCTTTTTCATCACGCGACTGTCCGCCGCCCGCTGTTTACCTACAAAACGGATACGGACTCCTTGTTTATCAAACGACAGTTCGTAAGAATAAAAATATCGACGCAATCATATGCTGTCCATCGCTCATCCAAAGAAAATCGCACACATCGAAATGACACACAACTCAAATATTATTATATCATGCCTGTCAAGAGCAGTGCGCACTCGCAAGAGCGCACATATCTTAGGTATTTTTAAAGCAAAAAAAGCTCTTTGAATATAACTGCATTCCTCGCGTATCCTCCTCTATGAAGCATCGCCAGAGTATCCCCTAGCGGGTGATTTGATTTTTCAGCATTTCACAAAACGTGATCCGCCGCGCCAGCAGATCACGCATTTGTTATAATGTATATCGTCAAGCCATGACGGTTGTTCACCAAGCGATGGATATGCTGCCATCGATCAGCTCAAAGTCTGCACCGAGCTGTTCTAGAATCGACTGTGTCACATAGGCCTCGCCACTGTAAAGATAGACCTGCCGCTGGCTATCCATCAAAAAGATCACGCCGTCAACCGATGCCATTGCGCTCTCGCACAGTCCTTCCTCTCCGCTGGTCATCAGTGCGATCTCTGTGCCATCCTCGCTGTGCTGAAGTTGAAAGCTGCCTGCGTCATCGTAAAAACAGTCAAACCCGAGATGCGTCATCACGCCACAAAGCGGATAGAGCAAATCCCCAGCCTCATTGCGACCGATGAACAGCTTTACCGACTCCCCTGCGATCTGCATCTCGATGCTGCCCATCTCAAACGGTGCATTGTCCATATCGGGTTCAGGCGTGGGACTTGAAGTTGGAACCGGCGAGGGCGTCAAAACAGGCGTCGGCGTAGGGCTAGGCGTTTGTGTCACCTGGTTGATCGCCATTTCCGCAAGCATCCAGCTCAGTGTCTCCGGTCCGACCTTGCCGTCGATTTTATGAAGTCCGTTCGCACGCTGAAAGGCAAAGACTGCAGCGCGTGTTTTACGGCCAAATACGCCGTCGGTCTCGCCTACGTCATATCCCAAACCGGATAAAATGTCCTGCATCTCCGCCACATCCTTGCCGCGCATGCCGTATTGCAATATGCGTTCTCCAAGCGCGTATTCTTCCTCGTCTGGCACCGGCGTTTTAGTGGAGTTGACGGTCGGCTGCAACAATTGCGCTTCCTGCGGTGTGGCGATATCATCCGTTTCCGGTACGCCTCTTTCGCCACCCACGCCAAACACGAGCAGCACGGTTAGCGCCAGCGCGATTTTTCGTCCTCGATCCATCGACTATGTCCGTCCCTTCTGCGTGTTTCGTGCAAGCGCTGCAGCGCAAGCGGCACGCTTTGAAAATATATGCTCACATTGTGATTTCAATCTTTTTCACAGAAAAAACGATCCAACATCCCCGATTCATGCATATGAAAGCCGTGAATCCCCATCTCAATTGCCCGCTCGATATTGGGTAGCGTATCATCTATGAACAATGTGCGCGACGGTTCCAGGCTGAACTTCTGAAGCAGCGTCTCATAAATCGCACGCTCCGGCTTGATCTGATGATAATATGCGGATATGCAGTCCCCATCGAACTGCGCAAAGCGATCCTTGAACCGCTCGCGCACTGCCTTGTAACCCTCACGAGAATAATTGCTCAGCAGATAGAGCCGTTTCCCTGCCAGACGACAGCGCGACACAGCCCGCCAGCCCTCTTGGATCGGTTCCTTCAGCTCAAGGCATTCGCGAATGGTGCGCAGATAATCCTCCTCAGGGTAGCCAAAGCGCGCATGGAACTGCCGCGCTGCTACCTCAAAACTCAGCGTGCCGCGGTCGAATTCCTGCCACTCTGGACCGTTGTAGACGCGCTCTAACATATGCCTCTGCTCTGTCTCGTCATCCGGGAAAAGCGCACGAACAAATTCTTGAGGCGCAAAGCGAATGAGCACATTGCCGATATCAAAGACCACAGCGTCCACCTGATTCCACGGCATCGTCTCATAGATCTGGTCAAACCGAAACCCCGCACGCACACGCAAGCCTCCTCATCTATTCCAAATCGCGCTTTTTCACAGTTCACAAAACAACAAAACGGAGCGCCGAAAGCCGACGCTCCACATTTTCCTCACTGTGCAGCCGTAACCGGATGAACGCTGCAGCGGGTCTTTTTCTTGCCCAAGTGCTCATAACGAACCACACCGTCCACCAGCGCGTAGAGTGTGTCGTCGCCGCCGATGCCGCAGTTCAGACCCGGATGAATGCGCGTGCCGCGCTGGCGATACAGTATGTTGCCCGCCAATACGAACTGGCCGTCCGCGCGCTTTGCGCCGAGCCGCTTGGACTCGCTGTCACGACCGTTATGGGAAGAACCAGTGCCCTTCTTATGAGCGAAGAGCTGAAGATCCATCGTAAGCATCTGCTTGCCTCCATTCTTCATGTTGAATCCGAATCAGTTTCGGATAGACCTTTTGAATATCCGTCAGCCCCTGAATGACCGTCTGCAGCACAATCTGTGCGCGCTGATCCCTCTGTTCATCGAGCCTGTCGGGCAGCACGCATTTCAAATATCCATCACAGACATCGACCTGCGGCTCCACTTCAGCGACAGTGCATAGCGCATTGACGCCAGTCTGCGTGAGCGTCGATACAGCGCAGCAAACGAGATCATAGCCGCGAACGCGGTTTCCATCCGCGTGTCCTGAGGCCTCAAAGCCTGCGATCGTGCCGTCTGCCTTGGCATAGATCGTGATTTTCGTCATACGGTCATCACGCCGACAATCAGCCGATCGCGGTGATCTCCACTTTCGTATATGGCTGACGGTGACCTTGCTTACGACGGTAATTCTTTTTTGACTTGTACTTGAACACGATGATCTTCTCGCCACGCACTTGGCCCAGAACCCTGCCTTCGACCTTCACGCCCTCCACAATCGGCGTGCCAATCTTGACGTCGCCCTCGCCGCCGACGAACAAAGCATCAAAGCTCACCGTCTCATCGGTCTGCGCATCGATCTTCTCGATGTAGATCACGTCGCCTTCGCTGACGCGGTACTGCTTGCCACCAGTCGCAATGATTGCATACATTGTGGGTGACACCTCCTCATGAAATACTCGCCGGGCTGGGGCAGCGCAAGCGCGCATTTAAAAAGCCTCTCCCGAGCGGCTGTCCTCCATATCATATCAACTTATTGCGTTCCTGTCAATGTTTTTTCGAGATTCTTCGCAATTTCTATGCTCCATTGAAATATTCCACTGTCATCCGCAATATGAAGCGAGGAGCGACATCCCGAGCACCGCCGCTCCTCCGCTTTTTTAGGTTGACATTATTTCACAATGCCATTAAAAACAAACCCCTGAGACGCATCGATGGTGACGACCATGCCCTGCTTGAGCATATGCACGGCCAGATTGGTTCGATCGAGGAATACCGGAATGCCCAGCGCTTGACCGGCGACAGCAGCGTGGCAGTCTTCATCTGTGCCTTCGACGACGACGGCAGCTGCTTTGCGCATATATGGAAGCATGCTGGCGTTTGTGGCATTGGCGACGATGATGTCTCCGTCTTTGAAATTGCTCTCCAGATCACTGAGGGTATTGACGTTGCATACCTTGCCGCTCGCCTTGCCGGTGCCCACGCCGATACCGCGCAGCAACACATTGCCGACGATATGCGCCTTGATCAGGTTGGTCGTGCCGGATACGCCCGTCGGAACGCCAGCGGAGATGATCACGACATCGCCGGTCTTGACGAGGCCTGCATTCTGCGCGACATCGACGGCGGACTGGATCATCTCATCCGTGTCCTTGCTCATCTCCATGCGCGCGGGCACAACGCCATAGCTCATGACAAGTTGATGATAGGTATGCTCACTGGTCGTCGGCGCAATGACGGTGCAATTCGGATGAAAACGCGCGACCATACGAGCGGTCGTTCCAGAGTTGCTCGGGCTGATGATCGCCGTCGCACCGAGATCCTCCGCCATGGCAACACAGGCATAGGAGACGGCATCTGCGATGGTGCGGGCCTTGTTTGCATTGACAAGATCGCTTTGAACCTTATCGCCGTCACTGCGCAGGCCGCATCGCTCGACGTAGTTGGCGATGCGAACCATCGTGCGGACAGCCTCTAGCGGATACTTGCCTGCCGCGGTTTCGCCAGAGAGCATGATGGCGTCCGTGCCGTCGATGATGGAATTGGCGACGTCGCTTGCCTCGGCGCGCGTCGGACGTGGATTGCGGATCATCGAATCGAGCATCTGCGTGGCGGTGATGACCGGCTTAGCCGCGATGTTGCACTTGCGGATGAACTGCTTTTGCAGCACGGGCACTTCCTCGAGGTCGACCTCCACACCCAGATCTCCACGCGCGACCATGATGCCGTCGGAGACCTTGAGGATATCATCGAAGTTGTTCACGCCCATGCGGTTTTCAATCTTGGAGATGATCTTGACATGACTGCCATTATTGTCCTGGCAGAGCTTGCGGATCGTCAGCACATCGCTCGGACGGCAGACAAAGGAAGCGGCGATCATATCGATCCCCTGCTCAATGCCAAAGAGGATATCGCTGCGATCTTTTTCTCCAATAGAAGGCATTTGCAGATCGATGTCAGGGACAGAGATGCCCTTGCGGTTTCCAAGCACGCCCCCATTGTTCACGGTGCAGACGATGTCCGTACCGCGTTCGATGCGCGTGACTTCCATCGCCAGAAGGCCGTCATCGATCAGTATGCGCGTTCCTGGGCGCACCAGTTCAACCATCTTGGGATAGGTGATGGAGACTTCTTTGCCGTTGCCCTCGATGTCGCGGCTGGTCAATATGAATTCGCTTCCAGCTTCAATGGTGACCTTGCCGCCCTCGATGGTCTTTGTGCGCACCTCGGGGCCCTTTGTGTCTAGGAGAATGGCGACAGGGATATCCTTCTCCTTGCGCAAGCGCTTGATGCGTTCGATGCGCGCGGCGGTCTCTTCGTAGCTTCCATGCGACATATTCAGGCGGCACACATTCATGCCTGCGTCCATCAGCATGGACAGCATCTCTTCGCTGTCCGACGCGGGCCCTAGCGTGCAGACGATTTTCGTCTTTCTCGTGTGAATCCCTCCCCCATCATCGATAATGAAATGGTTTTCGGACACTTTACCTCTTTTCGACGGTCAAATCGACGGTGCATTTAAACGTCTTTCCCGCGGGGAGCACCATCAAGCCACTCTCGTCGATCAAGCCCTGCTCGTGCATATTGATGAAATTGGTCGCGCAGGTCTGCGGCTCAATGCAAAAACCTGGACGGTCGTGCGGCGTATAGACGACAGCATTGCGGAAGCAGTCCGATGCATGGATATGCACGATCACGTCTTCATAGCGCACAAGCGATTCTGTGTCGGACGACATGCCACGGAACACATTGTCCAGATACAGGCTTTCTACACTGTGAAAGTCATCCCAAAGAACCTTGCCCTCGTCGGCAGGCAGGATTTTGCCGCTGGGGATGAGCGCATCGTCCGCCTCGTAATAGCGCTTGACGGGCACTTTGATCGCAACCTTATTGGCATCGCCGCGCTTTGAAAAGTAGGGATGAACGGCAAAACCGAAGGGCATTTCCTCTCCGCCGTCATTTTTGATGGAGATATCCATGTGCAATCCGGCAGCGCTGAGGGTATAGGTGACAAGGAGCGTGCAAGGGAATGGATAGCCCTCATAGAGCGCGTTATCCGGCGCAATGGAAATCGTCGCAGCGCATATGGCACAATCGTCCTTCGCTTCAAGACGGGTGATTGTGAACGTCTCATCATTGACCAGGCCATGCAGCAGCACCTTCTGGCCGCGCTTGGTCATGACATATTCCTTGCCATGCCAAACATAGGTGGCATTGCGAATGCGGTTAGGCGTCGGGAAAAGGATGGGATTGCCGTATTTAGTGCCAAATGCCGTGATGTCGGTTGGCTCCATGAAGATCTCTTTTCCCTCGAACGTCCAATAATAGAGATTGAAACCGGCCTGTGGCAGTATGCGAACCTCGTGTCCCGCGCCTGTCATGGTCACGAGATCGTAGCCGTAGCCCTCAAGCTTCCCGCGATTCACTGTAAACATGTTGCTCTCTCCTTTACAAATTAGATCCTGTGTGAAATGCGAAATCTTCGCAATGCGAACCGATGCAGACGGTAAAAGCACTATGGAGTCTTCTCATGAAATTTCATTGTTCTCGCGCGCTGTGATGCCTTGCTGTTGTCCCAAGTCAAATGCGCTGCTCCGAAACTGACTTGAAACTCTCTCTTTGACGCCTGTCCCATCAAATGCGGGCACATAGGCGTCGCTCGCCGCTTCCAGTTCCTGCATGTATCCAGGCAATTCGAGCAGACGCATCTGAGCACAGACGCGGTCATACTCCTTGCGCGTGATACGCCTGTTCATGCCGGGAATGCGCATCGCCCGACCACAGGGCACGTACTGTCCCATGATCGATACAGGCGTTCCAGCCGGTAACTCATCGCGGATCCGATTCAGTATGCGCATGGCATCGCTGGAAAGTCCGGGAAGCACGAGATGACGAATCAGTGTGCCGCGAAGCATCAAACCATTCGCATCATAGACAGCAGGGCCGGTCTGCCTGCGCATCTCTTTGATCGCTTTAAATGCGATGTCGGGATAGTCCTCTGCGCCGGAAAGCAGCCTTGCTATCGACGCGTCAATATACTTATAATCCGGTAGATAGATATCGATGAAGCCTTCGAGCATGCGCAGCGTTTCGATGCTTTCATAACCGCTGCAATTGTAGACGATCGGTATCCGAGGTCGATAGATCGAAAGCGCCTCCAGCACCGCGGGAACGAAATGCGATGCCGTGACAAGGTTGATGTTGTGCGCGCCTTGCGCCTCCAGTTCCCTATAGATCTCCGCAAGACGCGTCGCTTTGATGTTCTCGCCCACGCCGCCGTGGCTGATCGGCTCATTTTGACAATATGCGCATCGCAGCGCACAGCCGGAAAAGAAGATGGCACCGCTCCCGCGTGTACCGCTGATGCAGGGCTCCTCCCAGAAGTGCAGCGCGGCACGGGCAATGCGAGGCAATGTCCCGACGCGGCAAAAGCCGTCTCCCGTCTCTAAACCGCGTTTCGCAAGGCAATGACGTGGACAGAGCGAACAGATCATAGGTCGATGAACTCCTCAAAACGCGGCAGTATGCCGATGCCGTCCGGAAAATGCGCGGCAAACTGTGGAATTGCATGGCTTGGGAATGAATTGCCCTCGATGAACAGCGGTCCATCCGGCGCGATTGCAACGTCCCATGCGACATAGCGTACCTGTGGCACGACGTGCATCGCGGAAAGACACATGGCCGTGACCTCCTCCCAATATGGAATCTGTGTACCGGGAATGCGTTTGCCGGTCATCGGGTGAACCTCATAAACCTCGCCCGCTTTATTCGCACCGACGCCGCTGATGACGCCCGTCTTTAGATCGACAGGCGCGGCCATGCCACCGCAGTCGACGTTGTCCATCACACGACCATTTCCGATGCGGATATAGGCGTAGACAATGCCTTCACGCTTATCTCCCAGCAGCGTGGCAACGCGAATGGTGTTCACAGACGTCGGACAGAGCGCGGCGATCACATCATGCTGTCGCACGACATCCTCGACGATGCCTATGCCGGAGTCGCGAAGACGGTTAAACAGCGCAGCGGGATCGTCATATTCCTCCGGTGTGCATTTGAAGATGCCTTGCCCGCTGGAGCCATCGATCGGCTTACAGATGATGTCCCCTCTTCCCTGTAAAAAAGCCGCGAACGCTTCAGGTGTCGCGCTCGTCAAATCGATCCATTCCCGCCGAACCTGATCCTTGAACAGCGTGTTGAATTCGGCCTTGTTGTCAAAGAAATGCCAGTACTGCTTATCGTTCATCCTTGCAACGATGCTGTTGGAGATGCCACGAGTGATCTGCGTCGCGCGTTGTGCATCGTTCAGCCGATACATCTCGGCGATCTTATAGTCGATATATCCAGCGTTGTACTTCACCGCGCACTTCGCCATATCCGCCATCAGCCACAGACGGCTCTTGCCGGTCTTCTTATGCAGCATGACAGCGGTCTTGTACATCGCGCCATAATCCATCTTCGTGGCGCGGCGGATTAAATAGGAAAACCTGTTCATCAGTCTTGCCCCGCTCTTTGTCGATTTAAAAACGACGATGAAAGTTCATCTGTCCGTTTCGCGTCGCTTCATCTGCTCATCGTCCAATCCTCCGCCGCGCGTATTTTACGGAAAACGCGAAACCCGTTTATTTTATTGTAGCCCATTTTGGCAGATTTGACAAGATGAAAACGACTATATTTATGGCATCTCCTTCATCTCAATATCACCGATATGGCATGCATGGCACGTCAAGACGATCATGGGAAGTATGGCATTTTAGAAGGTAAAACGCCTGGTCCTGTGCTGGACGGATTGATCTCAATTCATCCCGAATTGACTTGCAAAATCAACTGTTTTGTGATAGGATCATGAAGGCTCTTAATGAAATTTACGCATTTGCTCTAAAAGACGGATTTCAATACTATTGACTGTCTTACGTTCTTTTAAAGGGGAGAAAAACGGTTTGCAAATCATCAGAAACGTCTCAACCGTCGTCAGCGTCAGTATGCCGGTGGGTGAGCATCTGAGCATACACCGCTGCCGTTATGCACCCGAGGAAGGCGGGAGCGGACGGCTTTGCATTGCCACAGGCATTCACGGTGATGAGATGATGGGTCAGCTCATCGTCTACGGCATCGCTTCGCGCGTGCTGCGTGAGCCGGAATCCCTTCGCGGCACATTGGATCTCTACCCCATGCTCAACCCACTGGGGCTTGACATAGGCGAGCGCATGGTTCCTTCCAGCACGCGTCTTGACATGAACCGTGCATTCCCCGGTTCGCCGGATGGCACCGCGCTGGAATGCATCTGTGACCGTGTGCTGTGCGACATGCAGGACGCCGATCTCGTGCTTGACATCCACGCCAGCACGTCGCTTAAAAGCGAACTGTATGAAGCGCGTGTACATGCCGGCTATCAGGATTTACTGCTAGAGGATGCGCGTGACCTGCGGCCGGATTTGATCTGGGTACTGCCCGAAAAGACGGATTCCGGCGCCTCGCTGACCGGCGCGCTTTGCAATGCAGGCTGCCGCGCAATTGTATTGGAAGTCGATGAGCGCAGACAGCATCCGCAGGCCGTCGCTGAGCGCGTTGTCGCAAGCATTTTCACCAAGATGCGGCGCATGGGCCTGTGGACGGGCGAGGTGCCGGACATCTCCGCTGGAGAGCCTTGCCTGTGCATGCCGCAAGATGTGCTGCGCATCACCTGTGAAGCGCCGGGGATCTTTGTTCCGCACAACTGTATCGGTCAATGGGTGAAATCGGGCGACGTGCTGGGCGAGGTCATCGATGCGCTTCAAGGAGAAGCACGTGAACTGGTTCGCGCCAGAGAGGCGGGGCTGGTCTTCAGCCAGCGCAGCTACTCTCCCGTCTATCCGGGCACATTGATCGCCCGCATGTGCAGAAAGGAGCGGCCATGAAAAAAGACGTGCTTTTCACCGTTCCATCCTATTTTCGAGAAGACATGGAGGTCATGGCCTACCGATTTGGAAAGGGAGAAAAGAGCTGCGCCGTGCTTGGCGCGCTGCGTGGCGACGAGGTTCAGCAGCTCTATGTCTGCGCGCGGCTGGTGGCATTTTTGCGCGAGGTGGAACGTGACGACGGCATCATGCCCGGCAGAAGCGTGATGGTCATTCCGACCGCCATTGGATTTTCGATGAACGTCGGCGAACGTCTTTGGGCGCCCGAAAACCGCGATATCAATCGCTGCTTTCCCGGCACTGCGGACGGCTCGACGACGGAACGCATCGCGGGAGCGCTGTTTGAGCGACTCAAGCAATATCGCTATGGCATACAGCTCACAAGCTTTTATCAGGCTGGATCGTTCATCCCCCATGTGCGCATGATGGATACGGGACGACAGAATCCGGAACTTGCGCGTGAATTCGGCCTGCCTTACGTGTACATCCGCACACCCCGAACGATCGATCACACGACGCTAAACTATAATTGGCAGCTTGCAAATACACAGGCATATTCCCTCTATGCGGGCAAGACGCAGGAAATTGACGAGACAGCGGCGGATCAAACGCTTCGGGCCATCGTGCGATTCCTCAACCGACGCGGCATCATCCGCAGCGAGGTGACACCAGGACACGCGTCGAGCGTGATCGCAGATGGGGATTTGATGACGGTGAGTTCGACATCGGCAGGACTGTTCCGACGCATCAAATTTGCCGGAGCGCATGTGAGGCGCGGAGAACAGCTCGCCTTCATCATCAATCCGCTGGATGGTTCTGTTCGCGAGGTGCTCAAGACGCCTGTGACAGGCACGTTGTTCTTTGTTCAGGATGGCCCTTTTATCATCGAGCATAGCCCTGTATTTCAGGTGCTGTCCGGAGCTGCCGGTTAAAGCCATGCAGAATTCGCGGCATAACATCTAGAAGGAATAGCAAGCGATGTACCTTCACAAAAAGTGATCATCAACCGCATTCACGCAGCGAGCGGTTGCGCATGGGTTCCATATACCCTGCTGCTTTCATCAGATCAACATAGGGAACAGCGAGATGAAAAGATCCCGCTGTTCCTATTTGTTCACCTCTTGATCTCCATCAGTCGTTTTGCTATAATCCAGTTTGAGCGGTTTCAATACATTGACAACAATTGAAAAGATCGGAAGAGGAGGAGCCTATGAGCCAACAGAAGAATTTAGATGCCTTTGAAGAAAAATCCGCACCGGAAAGCGGTGCGCTCCGTGAATTCGCTTCATTTTATAAGCCGCACATGAAACTGTTCTTGCTAGATATGTTCTGCGCACTGCTCATCGCATTGGTTGACATCATGTTCCCGGTCGTAACGCGCAGAGTGCTCTATGACTACATTCCCAATCAAGCTGTGCGTACGTTCGTATGGGCCATGCTCGTCATGTTCTTCGCATACGTGATTCGAACCGCCGCACAGTGGATCGTCACCTATCTAGGTCATCTGATGGGCGTTCGCATCGAGGCCGATATGCGCATGGCGATCTTTGAACACCTGCAGAAACTTGGCTTCAGCTTCTATGATAAAAACCGCACGGGTTTGCTCATGTCACGCGTGACCACCGATCTTTTTGACATCACGGAACTCGCACACCACGGTCCTGAGGATCTGTTCATATCGATCACGACGCTGGTTGGCGCTTTGATCGTGCTCATGAATATACAACCGACGCTGGCACTCGTACTGCTGATCGCCATTCCCGTGACGGTTCTCTTCGTGTCCGCGCGGCGATCCAACATGATGCGCGTCTCAAGGCGCGTCAAACAGCGCACGGCAAGCATCAACGCAGAGATCGAAAGCTCGATTTCCGGCATCCGTGTCGCTAAAGCTTTCGGAAACGAACGTGAAGAAATCCGCAAATTCTCAAATTGCACGGATCAATATGTCGATGCGAAGCGCGGATATTACAAGGTTATGGCGGGCTTCTTTTCAGGCACTGAATTCTTCATGAACATGATGAGCCTGTCGGTCATCTGCGTAGGCAGCTGGCTCATCATGCGTGGACGAATGGATATCGCGACGCTTGTCACATTCAATATGTATGTTGCCAGCGTTCAAAGCCCGATTCGCAAACTGACACAGTTCACCGAGCAGTTCACCGCCGGCATGGCGGGCTTCCAGCGCTTCCGCGCGATCATGCACGAAGAGCCGGACATACAGGACGCTCCCGACGCCAAGCCCCTTGAAGATGTCAAGGGAGACATCGTTTTTGACGACGTTTCTTTCACATATGATGAAGAGAAAGGCAATGTACTCTCCCATGTCAATTTGCACATCAGGCCAGGCGAGATGCTTGCGCTGGTCGGCCCGAGCGGTGGTGGCAAGACGACGCTTTGTCAGCTCATCCCCCGCTTTTATGAGATCACCAGTGGCCGCATTACGATCGATGGACAGGATATACGCGATGTCAAGATCGCCGACCTGCGCCGCAACATCGGCATTGTGCAGCAGGATGTGTTTCTCTTCGCAGGAACAGTGCTCGACAACATTCGTTATGGCAAGCCGGACGCGACGATGGACGAGATCATCAACGCCGCAAAACTCGCGGAGATACACGATGACGTGATGGCCATGCCCGACGGATACGACA
>CAYUZP010000011.1:314-1288 GCA_964449655.1 uncultured Oscillospiraceae bacterium | reverse complement strand
TCGGTGAACGCGGTGTCATGCTCTCCGGCGGGCAAAAACAACGCGTATCCATTGCGCGCATTTTTCTCAAAAATCCGCGCGTACTCATCCTAGACGAGGCGACCAGCGCTCTTGACACCGCGACCGAACGAAAAATTCAAGCGGCCTTTGACCGACTCGCGGAAGGGCGCACAACGCTCGTCATCGCACACAGGCTTTCGACCATCAAAAACGCGGACGAGATTGTCGTCATCGGCGAGCATGGAATTCTCGAACGCGGGACGCACGCCGAGTTGGTCAAGCAAGGCGGACTATATGCGGAACTTGCGGCAGGCGCAACATTGGCCGGTGAGTAAGACTTTTGCGAAGCATGAGACGAACGCTCTGTTTTGTAATGGACGCGAAAATAAATGATAATAAATGATATAAAAGAGCGCACTGTTTTGACGAATGCGCTCCCTCTTTTTTTTAATGTCTTATTGTTGGCGTATATCATCTATTGCAGAAATCTCAGTATGCTGCTGCTCAATTGTCAAACATAGTACCTGTAAGACTCGCGTTCGGAACACTGTCAAACTCGACACGTGTAATCGCGGAATCTGTAAAATCACAGTTTGTAAATTGGAAATTGATGCAGTTAACCAGCGTGTCCAGACCGGTTGAGCCGGTGATGGTCACATTCTCCAGGATCAAACCATCGACGTTGGTCATCTGGAACGCCTGCTTCGAACCTATGAGGTTCTTCATCGGCGCAAAAGTATAGGAAATGTTCATTGAAGTCAGGAGCATATTCACAATGTAAAGTTTAAGACCATTTCTACTGCTTTCCTTGTTCCGGGGGCAAATCGAGCCAATAGAGCAATTAAAACAGATTTTCCCAGGTCATATACAGGCGACTGCATTAGCAAGAACATTTTAAATCGTCTACCTAAACGGGCCAAACAGCCAGCCCAGCAAAGTAGGAAAGGCTCCGGCGATTGATATTATATAGAAAA
>CAYUZP010000011.1:0-304 GCA_964449655.1 uncultured Oscillospiraceae bacterium | reverse complement strand
GCTTACCCTTCACCATAAATCAAAATTCATGGAAATAATGTGTTTATAATGGAAGGATCAGAAGCGAACGAAACAAGCGCTACAAATCCTGAGCAATATCGAAAGCATTACGGGAAGATTGCAGAGATGAGATCCAGAAAAGATTCAGTTAGATGCCAGAACATCAGTTCAATGCGTGTTCCGCGGCTGAATGACCGCCAATGAAGCCAGATGTCAGCGCCCAGCCGATAGCGTCGCCAGAACCATTGTAATGGTGATCCCACAGCACACTGAAAGCATCGCTGCCCGTAGAATAAAGACGTGC
>CAYUZP010000010.1:0-24895 GCA_964449655.1 uncultured Oscillospiraceae bacterium | reverse complement strand
CTTGCTCAGTTCATAACAAGGAATCTGCTTTATTCATACCGTGAGTTTGTGGAGCACTTACGATGCATATATCATAATAACGCACGCAGACCATGTTTTTCATATGAATATTTTCTTTTCGCAAACAAAAAGGCCGCGTTCGGGTTATCGCTACTCCCGTGTGCGGTCTTCATTTGATATGGATGCTCGGGAGCTTCCTGCTTTAAATCACTACAGCTTGTCTGACAGGACGCCGTGACAGAAGTCATTGGTAACGAACGAGCGAGGAAAAATGTCAAGCACAAAACCCGCCGCAAGCCGCCACAAAACACGAAAATCCCAGCCGTTCCACAAGCACTGATCAAGTGCAGGGAGCATGAAAAGTCGTCCATAGGGGCAATACTTGAACATGTTTTACCATCGTCAAAGGGGCAATTGTGGTATCGAAAGACGTGATACCAAGGCTTTTGCAGCAGACGGCCAAGTTGAACATGAAGGTTGCCTTGACGAATTGGGGCCCGGCCAAGAGAGCGCAAAGGCTGACAGCTTGATAAGCATGTTCAATTAAGGAAAGACGAGGCATTTAAGTAGGGACATGCCCGTGGTCAAACCGTCATAGAGTATAAAACCCGCTCTGTAACCGAATGATATGTGTTGCGTTAACTCCATTCTACCACAGATCCATCACTATGGATTCTTTATTTCCCCCCGCTCATGCGGCTTCTGCTCACAAACGGCCCTTCAATTCACTATAAATTGATGGAGTCACAAACCTCAGTGCTTGCCGCCTAGCCGCTCTCACAGCGCCAAGATGTTCCTGAGCACGGCCTCAGCGCAGCGCACACCGTCGACCGCAGCGGACATGATGCCGCCCGCGTAACCCGCGCCTTCACCGCATGGATACAGCAAAGATGCGTCGATGCTCTGCAGCGATTCAGCGCGCGGCATGCGCACAGGCGATGATGAGCGCGTCTCAGGTCCGGTCAGCAGCGCGTCCGGCATGTCAAATCCCGCAATGCGACGGCCCATCAGCGGCAGGGCCTCGCGCATCGCGTCGACGACATACGCAGGAAGCAGCGCTGCCATATCACTGGGCACGACGCCTGGCCGATAGCTGGGCTTGACATCGCCGACATGGTCGCTCGGGCGGCCCGCGAGCAGATCGCCTACGCGCTGGCAGGGCGCCATACCGCTGCGCTCACCCAACAAGAACGCGCGTCGCTCGATCTCCCGCTGGAGGTACATGCCCGACAGTGGATGATCGCTTGGAAAATCCTCGGGACCGATGCCGACGAGCAATGCGCTGTTGGCATTTTCTCCATCG
This sequence comes from uncultured Oscillospiraceae bacterium, assembly GCA_964449655.1. Lineage (GTDB taxonomy): Bacteria > Bacillota > Clostridia > Christensenellales > Aristaeellaceae > Ventricola. The sequence continues at coordinate 23,592 of CAYUZP010000010.1, read as the reverse complement.
CGCGCGTATGTGCTCATGCCATTGGTGACGATGCTGTCCCTCTCACTTGCCGCCGCGACGACCTCGCCGCCCGGGCACATGCAGAATGTATACACGCCGCGCCCGCCAGGAAGATGCACGGCAAGCTTGTAATCCGCGGCGCCCAACGCGGGGTGGCCGGCAAACGCGCCATACTGCGCACGGTCGATCAGCGATTGTGGGTGCTCGATGCGCGCGCCGATGGAGAACGGCTTTTGTTGCAGCGAAAAACCGCGCTCATGGAGCATGGTGAATGTATCGCGGGCGCTGTGGCCGACGGCGAGAATGACAAAACGCACCGCACGCTCGTGTGTGCCCTGTGCATCCTCCCACGTCACCTCTGAGACCGTACCGTTTGAGCGAGCGATCCCTGTCACGCGCGCACCAAAGTGCACATCACCGCCTCTTTTGACGATGTGTTCGCGCATGGCCTCGACGACGCCTGCCAGCTTGTCCGTTCCGATATGCGGTTTAGCGCAAATGAGTATGTCATTTGGGGCGCCAAAGCGGACGAATGTGCGCAATATGTATTCAGCGCGCTGATCCTTTGTGCCCGTATTCAGCTTTCCGTCCGAGAACAATCCCGCGCCTCCCTCGCCAAACTGTACATTCGACGCGGGATTGAAGCCCTTCGCGCCCTGTGACCAATAGCGTTCCACATCACGCCTGCGCGTCATTGCGTCCTGTCCGCGTTCCAGCACGATGGGACGCGCACCTGCCTCGGCGAGCGTCAATGCGGCAAACATGCCCGCGGGGCCGAAGCCGACGACGACAGGGCGCAGCGTTTCCGTCTTTACGGGATGCGCGAGAACCGGCGGATTGTAGGGCACGTCCGAACTACTGTTCCCGCCTAAGCGCTTGGCGATACGCCGTTCGTCCTCCATGCGGCTGAGCGATACATCGAGCGATACGACAAAACAGATGTCGCTCTTTTTGCGAGCGTCGATGCTTTTGCGCGCGATTTCACAGTGGACAATGCGATTTGCGGGCACGCCGATCTGCCTTGCAGCCACGTGAACGAGCGATTTAGACGTATAGTCGAGGGGAAGACGGATATCGTTCAGGCGCAGCATATGGCGTGATCCTCCTCTTGCATCGCATGATGTAGCATTTTGAGCGCATCTACCGGCTGAGGATCGACTGTGCGGCAAGCAATCCACTCGCGAACGCGAAATGCAGATTATACCCGCCGCAGGGGCCATCGACGTCGAGCACTTCACCCGCCAGGTACAGTCCATCAAACAGCCTTGACTGCATCGTCGTCTGATCGACCTCATCAAGCGCGACGCCGCCGCGCGTGACCTGCGCGTGTTCAAAACCCAATGTGCCGGTGACGGGAAGCGGGAACCGCCTTAAAGCGTTCCAGAGCGCGCGTCGCTGCAGCGCATCGAGTTCCCGCGCCGCATGATTTGCCGGTAGCCCAGCTTGTCGCACGACAGCCTGAGCGAGCAGCCTGGGCAGCGCGCCGACAAGCAGCGCTTGTGCGTCCGCTTCGGGCCACGCGTCGATTCGATCATCAAGCCAGGCGATGTCGTCTTCAAGCTCTGGCAGAAGATCGACATGAAGCCGCACATCCTTCCCCGCCGCGCACGCCTCCACGCAATGCCGAGAGAGCTGAAACGCGCAGATGCCAGAGATGCCATACTCTGTGAAGAGCGCCTCGCCCTCCTCGCACGCGGTCTTTGTGCCATCGATGAACAGCGTAAGCGCCGCGTGCGCGCGCAGCCCCTTCAGTGAGCGGAGCGAAGGATGCCTGCATTTGAGCTGGACGAGCGCCGGATACATCGGCGTGATGTGATGTCCAAGCGCGCAAAGCAAGCGCGAACCGCTGCCATCCGTCCCCATCGAAGGCGCGGCGCATCCGCCCATCGCAGCCAAAACGACGGGCGCGGAGCGACCCTCGCCGTCCGCTGTCCTTAGGGTAAAGGCGCCGTGGCGTGATGGCGCAAGGGAGACCACCTCGCGCCCCGTTTCAAAGCGAACGCCGCCGCGCGCGCAGGCCGCGCGAAGCACATCCAGCACAGCACTGGCCTGCATCGTGCGCGGATAGATGCGTCCTTCCTCCCGCACAAGCAGAAGGCCAAGCGATTTGAAGAAACGAAGAACGTTCTCCGGCGGCATACGCGCGTAGACCTCCGACACAAACGATGCGCCAGCGCCATACAGCGCCGGATCCATCCGATCATTGGAGAGATTGCATCGACCGTTTCCTGTGGCGAGCAGCTTTTTCCCCACGCGTGCCTGCCGTTCGAGCACGACGCAGGAAAGGCCCTTCATCCCGAGCGCGGCAGCCGCCGCAAGTCCGGCCGCTCCGCCGCCTATGATGACGCATTCCGTTTGCATCAAATCCTCCCTCGTCCGTTTTTCGAACCCAGGCACCGCCTTTTCACGCCAGCTTCCTGCCCATCAGCACGCCCATGGCCGAGGCCATCATCAGTCCGCGCGTCCATCCTGAGGAGTCGCCCAGACAGTGCAGCCCGCGCACGCTGGTGTTCAGCGCCGCGTCCATCTTCACGCGGTTTGAATAGAATTTCAGTTCCGGCGAATACAGCAGGGTTTCAGTCGAGGCAAAGCCGGGCACGACGATATCGACCGCCTGAATGAAGTTGATGATATTGATCATCGAGCGATATGGCATCGCTGCGGTGATGTCGCCTGCGATGGCATCGGGCAGCGTCGGGCGCACATTGGATTGGGCGAGTTCCTCCTCCCACGTTCTCTTGCCCTCGAGGATGTCGCCGAAGCGCTGTACGAGAATCTGTCCATTTGCGAGCATGTTGGTCAGCTCTCCGACCTTCCTGGCGTATGCAATCGGCTGATTGAAAGGGACGGAAAAATCATGGCTGCACAGCACGGAGACATTCGTGTTGTCGCTCTTGACTTCCTTGTAGGAGTGACCGTTGACCACGGCGAGATCGTCGTCATAGTTCTCCTGGCTGACGAAGCCGCCCGGATTCTGGCAGAACGTGCGCACCTTGTTCCTGAAGGGCTTGGGATAGCCGATCAGCTTGCTCTCGTAGAGCACACGGTTGATCTCCTCCATGACCTCGTTGCGCACCTCGACGCGCACGCCGATATCGACCGTGCCTGGCTGATGGGCGATGCCATGCGCCGCGCAGAGCTTCTCCAGCCAATCCGCGCCTCGGCGGCCTGTCGCGACGACGGTGTGCTCCGCGCGGATCTCCTGTGTCTGCTCGCCCTTGCGCAATGATACGCCCAGGCAGGTTTCCCCGTCCATGATCAGCTCCTCGCACTCCCAGCCGAAGATCAAATCGACGCCGCGCGCGGTCAGTTCATCCTGCAATGCGCGATAGAGCGCCTGTGCTTTCTCCGTGCCAAGGTGACGAATCGGACAGTCTACGAGCTTGAGCCCCGCCTGTATCGCGCGGCGGCGGATGTTGCGCACTTCTTCCGGGTTGCCGACGCCTTCGACATGGGTGTCCGCGCCGAACTCGAGATAGATTTGATCCGTGTAATCGATGAGCGATTGCGCGTTTTCCGCACCGATGAGCATCGGGAAATCCCCGCCCACCTCGCAGGAAAGCGAGAGTTTTCCATCCGAAAACGCACCCGCGCCGGAGAAGCCTGTCGTGATGTGACAATAAGGACGGCAGTTGACGCACTTTTTTGTGATGCTCTTGGGACAACGGCGATTCTGTATCGGCTGTCCTTTTTCCACGATGACGATGCGCTTCCTGCTGCCCCTTCGCAGCATTTCAAGCGCTGTAAAGATACCCGCCGGTCCTGCGCCGACGATGACGACGTCCGCTTGCATGTACGCTCCTCCTGTCGCCCGGTGGTCAAAAATGCGGTGTCTATTACGCTGTCAGACGAACAAAAAGACGATGCGAAACGGCAAACCCAGATCGCATCGTCTACGTGATTCAGGATTAAACGGCGCGCCTTTGCAGGCCCTGCCGCTCATCGCGCTTCATTCAGCTTAGCCCAACTCCGCGAAGTACTTGATCGTGCGAACCATCTGGCTGGTGTAGCTGTTCTCGTTGTCATACCAGGAGACAACCTGCACCTGATAGGTATTCTCGTCGATCTTGGTGACCATGGTCTGCGTGGCATCGAACAGGGAGCCATAGGTCATGCCGATGACGTCAGAGGAGACGATCGGATCGGTGTTGTAGCCGAAGGAAGTGGAAGCCTGCGCCTTCATCGCGGCATTGATGGAGTCGACGGTGACATCCTTGCCTTTGACGACGGCGACGAGGATCGTTGTGGAACCGGTGGTGACCGGGACGCGCTGTGCAGAACCGATCAGCTTGCCGTTCAGTTCCGGAATGACCAGGCCGATCGCCTTCGCGGCGCCGGTGCTGTTGGGCACGATGTTCGCAGCGCCCGCACGGGCACGGCGCAGATCGCCCTTGCGATGCGGGCCGTCCAGGATCATCTGATCGCCGGTGTACGCATGAACAGTGGTCATGATGCCGGAGACGATCGGATACGCATCGTTCAGCGCTTTCGCCATCGGGGCGAGGCAGTTGGTGGTGCAGGACGCGGCGGAGATGATCTTGTCCGCTTTGGTCAGCACTTTCTCATTGACGGAGTACACGATGGTCGGCAGATCATTGCCAGCCGGCGCGGAGATGACGACCTTCTTGGCGCCCGCATCGATGTGCGCCTGCGCTTTTGCCTTGCTGGTGTAAAAGCCGGTGCACTCGAGCACGACGTCCACGTCCAACTCGCCCCACGGCAGATCGTTCGCCTTGGGCATCGCATAGATGGTGATCTCCTTGCCGTTGACGGTGATGGAGCCAGGAACCTTCACGGTCTTGCCGTCCTCTTCAAAGACGGGCTCCTTGGAGCTGACCGCGTCCTTATACTTGTAGGGGCCCTGCGCGGTGTCGTACTTGAGCAGATGAGCCAGCATCTTCGGGCTGGTCAGATCGTTGATGGCGACAACCTCATAGCCCTCGGCCTCAAACATCTGGCGGAATGCGAGGCGACCGATGCGGCCAAAACCGTTAATCGCAACACGAACCATGGAAAACTCCTCCTCACATTTTTTGTCGAACCTTTTGACCGATATTCGGAGTCTCATTTCGCTCCTACTCTATTGTACCCAAATCAAACGATTTTTTCAAGTGTCTCGCCTGCTTTTATGAAAAGATTTGCGGTTTTTTTGACAATTTTCTGTCATTCAATTCGCTCCTGTGCAGCCTTTCGCGTTCATCAGGACAGCGTCATCTCAAGGCTCCCGCGTCGCTTCAGGGGTTGGCTTTGCCGCATCAGGCGTCACCTGCGGCGCGGGCGCTTGCTCCACGGTCTGCAGGAATTCCGTGCGCACATAGCCTTCCAGCACATCCGTCTTCACGTGAGACCAGCCATCCTCCGTGGATTCCAGCACGATCAGCTCCTGATACTTGAAGAGCCTGCGGAGCACATCCGCGGACATGTTCGGGCCGTTGCGCAGATTGAGTGAGGAATCGTCCTCGATATTCGATACGAAGGCCACATACGCGCCTTCAGGCAGGCTGTCCGTCGTGACGGGCATCAGCGTGGGACGCGGTGTCGGACTGGGCGAGGGTGCGGGGGTGCTCATCAAAAGCGCATCAGGCGTGGGCATCGGGCTGCGCTCAAGGGCGACTGTCGCCAGCGTCATGCCGGGGTAGTAGAACGAGAGAATCTGATTGACGGTCATGCCCTGCTGCGCCATCTGCTGTGCGCCGCGCTGACTGAGTCCAACGCCGTGGCCATAGCGCCGCGCCTCGACGATGAACGATTCATCCGCGTCGACGACGGTCACAAGCTCGTTGGGCATCACGTTGATGCTCAAGTCCATCGCCTGTTCGCAGCCCCCCTCGCCAAAGTACGGCAGCACCACTTCGTACTCCTGGTCAAGCGGTCGATACGCTGTGTAAGTCGGCGGCACAGCCTCCGTCAGCACCGTTCCCGCCTGCTCCCCCGCGTCCGGAGCTGCGGTCACGGCAGGCACTCCCTCGGAAAGACGATCCCGCACGGACACCTTCACGACGACGCGCAGCTCGGTCATCAGCCGGGAATCTCCCTCAAATTTGGGCGTGATGGGCGTCACCTGAAGCACCTCGTCGATGCGCACCAGATCATCTTCCGCCTTGTGACCTTGCTCGCGCAGCGACGCTTGAAGCGCGCGGACAAGCACGGTATGCAGCGCGTCTCCAACGCCCTCTTCCCCAGGCGCTTTGGCGATCGTATAACGCTTGACGACGCTGTCCTCGTTCTGCAGATCGTAAGGATCATCGCGCATGTCGAGGTGGCCAAATTCTTCATCTTCGTTTTGCCAGACGTGTTCGCCCAGCTCGGTCTGCCCGCCGTTGCTGGCCGAATAATAGCAGTTGGCAAGCGCGCCGTTGTATATGCCGCAGACGCTCGTCGTCTCGCGCACGGCCTGCTCGGAAAGCGGACTGGCGCTGTCACGCCCCTGGAACACCTGATCGTTTGTCCCATCCTCGACATCGTAGAGCCCGGGAGAACCGCTCCTGCGCAGCGCATAGGTTCTGGCGGCAATGGCCTGCGCCTTGAGCGCCTCGAGCGGGAACGTATCGCCCATCTCATAGGGAACGACGCCGAGCAGATAGCTTTCGATATCGATATGGAGCACCGGAAGGATCACGCCGTCGACGACGTGCAGCGCGAGATCGCCTTCAAACAGGCCGCTGTTTCCGACGTAAAACCCGCCATCTGGCTCGCATCGGATCAGCTTTGCGCTCTCGCCCAGCACGACAGAAGCGCCTCCAGCGTGCAGCACGAGCGTATCCCCGCGCAGCACCACGACGGCACTCGCGCCGTCCTCAAGCGCGACGCCGCCTCCTTCCACCATATAGCTCCCCTCAAAGTCGATAAAAATCGAATCCTGAACGCCCAGCTTCTTCAGATAGACCCGAATCGTCGGCTGAACCTGCGCGCTGGCGGGTACGCAGACGGTCAAAAAAAGCGCGAGGGTCAGTGCAAGCGCGACCGGCCGGATGAAATTACGCATGGTCAATCCCCTTCATGTTTGATATTTGACATCATCGTCCATACAGCCAGGACGGCAGATCCTTGGGCAGTCCGTCGCGTATGGTGAGGGTGCGCAATACGCCTTCCTCATCGACATGCGCATAGAGCACCGCGTCGCCGGACGGGTAGACGAGACTCTCGCCGGGAACGGTCATCGCGTCTCGCGCCGCCTCTTCGTCATAGACAAGGACCCGCTCCGGTTCACCCAGCAGCGCGACGATCTCCGCACGCGTCGTCCTCCCCGTGGTCAGGCCATGCCAGTCCACGCAGGAAGAGCGCACGCCCGAGATAGGCGTCTCCTCCTCGCTCGTCTCTGTGTATAGTGGGATTTCAAGCGCCCAGCCGCGCAGCTCGCTCTCCTCAAACAGATAGATGCGATAGCTGTCGCCCATGCCCGAATCACGCGTGTAATCCGGATCGGAGAGCACGGTCAGGCTGCTCAGCGCATCGCCCAGGCGGTCGCCGATGCCAAAGGGCATGACCACGCCGAATTCCCCTTCCGACAGCGCCGCGTGAATCGCGTCCGCGTCAGCCGCCTGCGGCCTGGAGAGTTCATACAGCGGACTGTCCTCACCGATGACGGACGCCAATTCATGCCATGCAAAGTGAACCGTGCCGCAGTGTCCGCTGAAATCGCGATAGCGGTCAGACGGATAGCCGACGGTAAGCCCGCTCTCGTCAAACCAGAAGCAATCGCGGGGCACAGGAAGCAATTCGGCAACCGTCAGATAGTCAGACAGCTCAAAGAGCACCTCGCGCTCCATCACGCGCTCCATCGCCTGCGCAGCGGCATCCGCGTCCGCAAACAGATCCTCAAACGTCAGCTCTTCTCCCGTCCGCATGTCTACATTCAAACCGTAAGCCGAGCTGCCGTCCACGCCGCTTTGCTGCACGCCGTGCCAGAGCAAGCCGATCGATGCGATCTCCTCCGTCTGATAGAGATGCTCCCGTTGGAAGATCGTCTGCCCACCGCGCGATGCCGATTGCGCGTACAGCTGCGCGGCGCGTCCCTGCGAAAAGCGCTGCTCCAAGAGCGCGTTGAGGGTGCCCAGCACATTCTGCGTATCTTCCGTGATCTCCTCATCGCCATCCCGCTGCTCCTGCGCAAAGAAGAGCACGACACGGTTGCCCTCGCCCTCCAGCACTGTAAAGCCGATTTGGGGCTGCGCGAGCGCCAGCGCGGGAACGAGCGACGCTACAAGCAGAGCAGACAGAAGCCATTTTGAGAATCTTCCCATCGCGATCACCTCATGGAATCATTATAGGAGAAAAACGCCGCTTTGTAAAGCGTTCCCTCAAATCCTGACCGCTACGACTTGCCCGGATCAGCGGCATCCCGCGATCTTCAATAGGCCCATTGTGAGACATTTCGCCTCCCGATGGTTGATTCACAAAAACGCGGCCGATCGAAATCATGCCGCGTCATGAAAAAACGATAAGCACATCTGGCCTTTCCGTTTTCAGTCGTCCTGTATCACCTGTTTTTCGCGATATTGCGTGAGCAGCCGTTCGATGCGGCTCCAGGGATCCAGCAGATAGCTGAGCGACTGATCGTGATTGAGCGTCGCGATGATGAAAGCCATGTATTTGGACATGTCCGCCTGCGTGAACCACGGGGCATTGAGGACTTCAGGCGGCGTGTAGGTGAGATTTGTCGCAAAAACCCTGTCGATGACGCCTTCTGCATAGGCCTTATGGAACGCTTCGATGCCGTTGGTGAAGAACGCGAACGTCGCGCCGCACAATACACGCTTTGCTTTTTTCTTCTGTTTGAGATCGTAAGCGAGATCCAATATCGAATCGCCGGATGCGATGATATCATCCGCCACGAATACGTCCTTTCCCTCGACGCTCTCGCCCAGGTATTCATGCGCGATGATGGGATTGCGGCCATCGACGACGCGCGTGTAGTCACGGCGCTTGTAAAACATGCCCATATTGACGCCCATCGCGGAGCTGTAGTAGATATTTCGGCTGATGGCGCCCTCGTCCGGGGAGATGACCATCATGTGATCCTTGTCAAAGAGCAGATCGGAATAGGCCGCGGTCATCGCCTTGAGCATCTGATAGGTGGGCATGATGCTTTCAAAGCCGTGAAGCGGAATGGCGTTCTGCACGCGGGGATCGTGCGCGTCAAACGTGATGATGTTGGAGACGCCCATGGCGACCAGCTCCTGGAGCATCACGGCACAGTCCATCGATTCTCGAGCCGTGCGCCTGTGCTGCCTGCCCTCGTAGAGCATCGGCATGATGACGCTGATGCGATAGGCCTTTCCGCTGACGGCGGCGATGATGCGCTTGAGATCGGCATAGTGTTCATCCGGCGTCATGGGCAGCTCCCTGCCATAGAGCTTGTAGGTGCACTGATACGCGCCGACATCACAGATGATGTACAGATCCACTCCGCGGACGGAGTTGAGCAGCATGCCCTTCCCCTCGCCTGTGCCAAAACGCGGACAGCGCGCCTCCAGCAGAAATCCGCTCGCATCCGCGCCATAGAAGCTGTGGAGCTTTTCATCGACGGAACCGGCGTCCGCCCAGTCCATCAGGTAATCATTGACGCGCTTACCCATCTCCTGACAGCCGTTCATCGCGATCACGCCCAGCGGCGCGACGGGCCGCATCGGAAACTTGTGATTGGCCTCGTTCATGCTCTGCATCCTATTGACTCCCCTTCTTCGGTCGTTTAAACAGGATCTTCTGACGAACAAACCAATTATATCACATTTCAGAGTCTTTTTGTGTATATTTTAAAAACATACTCAGATTTGTCCGCTTTGACAAATTTGACGCGCAAAGGGTTGCTTCCTCCATGCATCCACGTGCGAACTTTAGGGTACAAAACACGCGCACTTTAGACAAGATCAACATGAAAGTTTCGCAGGAAAAGTTTAGCGGGCAGCGGTGCTATCCATAGGGCGCTTACAGCATCGATAAAAAGGACGGGATCAGATCACGAAAGCTTTTCCCTCCTGCCTTTTGAACATACAGCGTTATGACCGCGAACCGCAGTAAACCGGCACGACATTGCTGCCGCTCGGGATGACGTAGACGCGCTTGCCCGCAAAGTCCGTTCCTTTGAGCATATCGCTCAGGGATGTGTATGCCTGCATACCCATCGGCTGTGCGACGTCGCTGGGGATGGTCGTGAGGATCTTGCAGCGGCCCTTTTGAAGCGTCTCCACCGTCAGATAGAATATGAAACCGCCGATGGTGAAGTCGCGGCGCAGCGCCTCATCGAGACGGCCCTCGCGCAACGGCGTAAGCCAGGCGGTGTAATCCGGCGCGCCGCAGCCTTCCGGACACTTGCACAGCCAGAGCATCTCCCCGCCCGGTTTCAGCGCGCGCATGGCGTTGAGCATACCCTTGCAGCCCTGATACAGGTTCATGTCCTTTGGCGCGCCGCCGCTGGAGACCACGACGATGTCACCTTCATGATCGATTCGCTTTTCGCAATAACGCCTCTGATCATCACAGCTTGCCTGCCAGGCCGCGTCAAGATCGCCGCAGAACAATCCGCTGTGCTTGCCGCCGGCGGACATGACGATATTGACGCTGAACACGACGGGCAAAAGCGCCGCGCCCTCGGCCATATCCTCGTGAATCGGATTGTCTGCAAGCAATCCGCAGCCCACGCGGTCGTCGCTGTGCGGCCGGTTGGGATCGAGCGCGCGGCAGTGGTTTTCGCGGATGGTGCGTCGGCTGCTGATGCCGGGAATGACGTTCTTGCGCCCGCCGCCAAAGCCTGCCATCATGTGATGCACGGTTCCTCCGACGATGATCACGCGACGCCCGATCGCGAGCGGATTGACCTCGACGCGCGTGCCGCGGCTCGTCGTGCCGATGCATGTGCACGGACCATCGCAATCGTGGTCGACGACCTGTCCCGCGCCGTGATAGAGATAGGAACCGGCGACGATCTCCTTTTCGCGCTCTGTGGACTTGCGATGCGTGCCCAGCGCGATCAGAACGGTGATGTGCTCAAGCGGCACACCCATCTCCTCATGCAGATAACGGCCCAGCACATTCAGCACATCGCCTTGCCGCATCCAGCTGCGCGTGATGTCGGAGACGACGATGGTGACCAGGTCATCCTTCGCGATGCGCTCCCTGAGCGGCGCGCAGCCGATGACGTCTTCCTCCACTGCCGCGCGAAAAGCCTCCGCCAAATCGTCGATCTCCGGCATGGGGTCGGGATGAATTTCCTCGACAGACGCGGCGCCCCAGATCGGCAGTTCCAGCGTCTCCTCCCCATATTTCAGTTTCGCGATATAGTCCATGTCTGCGCCCCTTTCGCGTTGACGTGATCAAATGCATGCCTGTCGCGGTGGACAGGTCACAAAACGAGCGCCGTGACGATGAGCATCCCTGCGAGCACCGCGATGACCACGGCATCCCGCGCGCTGAACGGATACTCCTTATATCCGCTGTGCCTGTTTCTCAGCTCAAATCCTCGCAGCTCAGCGGAAATCGCGCTGCTGTTCACCTTTTTAAGGCTTGATACGAGCAGCGGCACACACAGCGGCGCGATCAGCCGCACCTTGCGCACGATGTTTTTCGTCTCAAAGTCGACGCCTCGCGCGCGCTGCGCGTCCTCGATTTCGTGAAACTCCGTCGAAAACAGCGGCACAAAGCGAAAAGCCGTCGTGATGATGAACGCGTAGCGATACGGCAGCCTGGCGCGCTTGACCAGCGCGTTGCACAGGTCGTTCATCTGCGTGATCGCGAACAGCAGCATCAGCGGCAGCATCGTCGCCACCACCCGCAGGCTCAGGAGGAGCGCGCTGTGCATTCCGCCCGTCGTGATGAGCACAAAGCCCCGCAGCGTGATCAGCGGTGATCCCGTGCGCACAAAAAACAGCTGCAGCACGAACATCAAAAGACCCAGCACGATCAGCCGCTGTGTCAGCTTGACCGCGCGGACGGCCAATCCGGTCGCTGCACTGACGCCGATCATCAGCGCGATCAATATGCATTCCATCACGACGCTGTCACACAGTATGCACACAATGCCATATAAAAACGCCGATGCGAGCTTTGTGATCGGATTCAGCCTGTGCAAAAAGCTGTTTCCGGGCACGTAGTCGAGCAGATTCATGATCTCGCCTCGCTTTTACGAATGGCCGCGGCCATATCGTCGATCGTATACACATCCGAAAATCGATCTTCAAAGCGCAGCGCCAACGCCGGAATCTGCGCCGGAAGCACGCGTGCGCGCCTGAGCAGCGGCACATCCTTCATGATCACTTTGACCGGCCCATCGCCCAGCAGTTTGCCCTCTGAGAGCACCAGCACGCGCCGCGCATAGTCCTGCACCAGTTCCATGTCGTGGCTGACCATCAGCACAGTCACGCCCTTTTCGCGGTTGAGCATCGAGATGTGATCCATGATGCGTATGCACTCCTTGTAGTCAAGCCCCGTCGTGGGCTCGTCAAGGATGAGCAGCTTGGGTTCGCAGGCGAGTGCGCCGGCCAATGCGATGCGCTGGCGTTCGCCCCGACTTCGGTTGAACGGAAACCATTCGCCGTCCAGCTCAAACGTCTCAAGGATGGTGTGCACGCGCAGCGCGATCTCATCCGCGGGCCAGTGCTGCGCCTTCATGCTGAACGCGATCTCGTCCTTCACCGTGTTCTCGCAGATCTGCCGATCGGGATTCTGGAACAGGAAGCCGACTTTCGTCGCCAGGCGGCTGACCGGCGTGGTCAGCGTATCCTCGCCGTCCAGCAGCACGCGTCCTGTCGTGGGCAGCAACAGCCCGTTGCAAAGGCGGCTGATCGTGCTCTTGCCCGCGCCGTTGGCACCGATCAGCGCGACAAAATCGCCCATCGGGATGTGAAACGACAGATCGCTCACAGTCGCCGGTCCGTTTGGGTAACGAAAGGATACCTGTTCAAATCGGATCATGGAGCACCTCCCGCACCATGCGCTCGGCTTCATCCAGCGTCAGCGTCACGTCGCCTGAATAGAGGCCTTCCCGCCGCAAAAGCGCGGATAGCTCCGCGACGGGCGGCACGTTGATGCCGAGCGCTTTGAACGTGTCGATGTGATCGATGACCTCGCGCGGCTTGCCCTGAAAGCGCAGTTCGCCCTTGTCAAGGACGATGAGTCGCTTGACATACTCGCAGAGCAGCTTGATCTTCTGCTCGACAATCACGATGGTGATGCCCTTCTCCTCGTTGAGTCGGCGAAGCATCTGAAAGATCTCGTGACTGCTCTGCGGATCCAGCTCTCCCGTCGGCTCATCGAGCACCATGATCTCGGGTTGCAGCGCGAGAAGCGAAGCGACGGCGACCTTCTGCTTTTGCCCACCGGAGAGACTGGCGATCTGCCTCTCGCGCAGCGCCGTGATGCCCAGTTCGCTGAGCACGCGTTCAAGACGTGATCGGATCTCCTCGTGCGGCACGCCGAAATTCTCCATGCCAAAGAGAATCTCGTCCTCGACGACGGATGCGACCATCTGGCTGTCGATATCCTGGAACACCTCGCCGACCTTTGGCGCGAAATGCTGCGCGGGATAGTCGACCGTGTCCTCGCCATCGAGCAGCACGCTGCCATAAAAATCGCCCCTCATTTCATGCGGAACGACGCCGCAGAGCGCCATCGCCAATGTCGATTTGCCCGCGCCGCTCGTGCCGATGACGCCCACAAAATCGCCCTGTTCGATGTTCAGGCAGATGTCGGAAAGCGCCGCGTCATCGCTGCCCTGATAGCGAAATGTCAAGTGATCGATTGCAATCATACAGACCCCTTCAGCGCATTTTGTCCGTGTATTTTAATTTCCCTCGCCTAGGCCCAATACCTTGTTGACCGGTATGCTGAGCACGGTGACGATCAGCATATTGAGCAGCGCGGTGACGAGCGTGACCATCGACATGCTGGCAAACTGCGCGCCGGGCATGGGATTGGCATAGGTGATCGCGGCGAGTCCGATGAACGCAAACCCGGAGATGCATGTTGCAAGGAATGTGCACACGAGGGGTTTCACGATCTTGGGCAAGGGCAGCTTGATGAGCAGACACATGGCGATGGCGCCGAGCGTCTCGCTGCCCAGGCCGAGCCATGCCATGCTGGTGCCGATCTGACTGATCACGCCGCTGATGAATCCGATGATCGCAGCTTCCATGATGTTCGGCTGAATCACGAGGATCGAAAGGCAATACGTCGCGATCAGGAAATTGGGATGCATGTTGCCGATGGCGATCACGCCCGCGAACAGGCGCAGCACGACGCCGACCGCCATCATGACGCCGACCAGGATCAGATTCTTCGTGTTGCGCAGGCCCTTTTTTTCATCCATGTTGACTGTACGCTTCTGCATAATGTGCGCTCCTTTCGCCCGTTTTGCGTGGGCTGTCTCGCGGCAAAGCGCCGCTTGTCGGGAGCAGGGCATACAAAAAGCCCTGTCCCTGTTCGAACACAAGGACAGGACTGGAAAAGCCAATCTTGCGGTGCCACCTTGTTTACCGGCAAAAAACCGATCACCTCACCGGGAGCAGACACTCCCTCGCTTCTGTAACAGGAAGCGCCTGTCGCGAATACTCGGCGCGTTCGCCTTTGCGCGAATGCACCTTTCATCACGCCCTCCGTGGTCCATTTGTCTGCCCCGCCTGCGATCCGTTCCCAGCTGCCCGGACTCTCTGTGCGCGCGATTGCAGTTTTATTTCCACATCATCGGTTTAGCTCTATTATACAGGATGTTGATGATCTGTCAAGCCCTTTTCATCGGTTGCATGCGTTTTTTATGCATTGTTTGGAGACAGCAGTCACTAAATCGCTTGACAACATGTTGAATCCGCTCTCGCCCTCAAGCGTCTGCATCCGCTGACTGAGCAGCGTAGTGAAACCGCGCAAGAAAGATCTCCTGCCTGTCCGCGGCTTTCACGCCCAGCACGGATGATATGTCCGGCTCGTCAAAGCGAAGAAGCTCGACCACATCTCCCCGCTGCAGCTCGCGCATGAAGTGGATCTCATAGCGCGTCAAGTCACACAGGCGCACACGCCTCTCCTCGGAAAGCGCGTCATAGGCCATCTCGCCGTAGCGCACATTGCCCACATGGCCCACCTCGTCTATCCAGCTGGGGAAGACCTCTCGACAGTGCACATGCGAAAAATCCTCCAGGTGATATTGTGCCCTGCTGTTCGCCTGCAAACCTGACGCGCTCTTTTCCGCATGATCAAGGCTCGCAAGGATCGCCTCGTCCCGGCAGACATGGCGCGTCTTCACGTCGATCACCGTCAGGAACAGCGCCGCATTCAGCACGATCTCCCCGCGTTCATTTAGAAACTGAACGTCATCACGGAACACAACGCCAATACGACGGCCGCCGCCGGACACGGCGTTCAGCGACTCGCCCGGCCGGATCTCCCCGCAAAACTCGATCGTCATCGACAGCAGCACCCAGGATACGCCATACCGCTCAATGAGCACAGGCACGCCGATGCGCCTCGCCTCAATCCCGCGCTCAAAGAACAGCACCGCCATCTGTTGTGCGGATTGCGGTTTGAGGCGCCCATACTCGTTGAACAGCGCGGCTTCCGGCAGAAATTCCATGCGTTAATCTCCTCCCTCGCCCAAATCGCCTGCGGCCATCCATCTCATCAAGGTTTAAAAAGCGCGCTGTTTGTGCTATAATGGAGCGGTTGACAGATCCATCAAGATTTCAGAAAGGATGATCGGACATGACCACCATTCATACCGACAAAGCGCCCGCCGCCATCGGCCCCTATTCGCAGGGAAAGGTCTTTGGCGATTTGATCTTTCTTTCCGGCCAGATTCCGCTAGATCCGGCTACGGGCAGCGTCGTCGGCGAGGACATCACCTCGCAGTCGGAGCAGATCATGCACAACATCGCCGCGCTGCTTGAGGATGCCGCCTCCTCGTTTGACCGCGTCATCAAGACGACGTGTTTCCTCGCGGACATGGGGGATTTCGCCGCGTTCAACGACGTCTACGCGCGCTACTTCACCTCCTGCCCCGCACGCTCCTGCGTCGCCGTGAAAGCGCTGCCCAAAGGCGTGCTCGCCGAGGTCGAGGTCATCGCGATCAAGGCCAAGTGACAATCGATTTGAACGGACGGGATGCGTTTCCCGCCCGATTCTTTTTGTCCGCCGGCCATGGCCGCTATGGACGCATTCCTGCATTTCCAGCCATCGGCTACTGATCGTCGCTCTTTCGAGCTGACGCGTATGCCGCCGCCCTGCCGACAAAGTGCTCAAACAGCCTCGCGGCATAGACGTCTGAGTCCGCCATGTATTCCGGGTGATACTGCACGGCGAACACATCGTCATTCCGCGCGCTGCGCACGGCTTCGATCACCCCGTCCTCGGACAATCCCTCGACGATCAGACGCTCGCCCGTATCCTCGACACACTGGTGATGCATGCTGTTGGTCATCACCCTTTGTTTCCCCGTGATGCGGGCCAGTAAGCCATCCGGCACAAAATTCACCTGATGCGTCGGCGCGTCATAGGGCGCGCTTTGCTGGTGACGGTCAAGCGGAATGTTGTATTCCGTCTCGATATCCTGACAAAGCTTGCCGCCCATTGCGACGGCGAGCAGCTGTATGCCGCGGCAGATGCCGAACAGGGGCATCCCGCGCTCAAGGGCAATGCGCGTGATGAGCAGTTCAAAATCGTCTCGCTGCGCATCCACCTCGCTGCACTGCGGGATCATCTCCTCGCCGTAACGCCTGGGGTCGACATCCCCACCGCCCGCCAACAGCAATCCGTCGAGGCGGCCAAGCATCGCCCTTGCCGTCTCCTCGTCCCGCGTGTGTGGAAGCAGCACCGGCAGCCCACCTGCACGCAGCACGGATTCCATGTAGTTTTCCCGAATATAGAGCTGCCGCCTTTCCACATCATGCGACCCTGAAACACCGATCAATGGACGTTTTTCCATGCGCTTCCCTCTTTTTTCCTTCTCCTGACACAGATTTCGCCTGTACGATTCGTTTCTTTTGCCTCATAGCTGATGAAGAGGATATATCATAAGCGCTAGCCGCAAAAGCGGACGCCTGTCAGCTGCCCAAAAAGGCGGCCAGTTCGCCGTACACGGCTCTCTCCTCCTCGCGCGTCACGCCCGTGCTGCCAAACCAGAGATCTTCCGCCTCGACCGCCTGATAGAACAGCATGCCGAGTCCCTCGATGGCGGGTTTGCCAAGACGCTTGGCCATTTGAAGCAATCGCGTCTGCCTAGGATTGTAGACCGCGTCAAATACGGCGCCGCAGCGCGCGACGGTTTCCTCATCGGTTGGGCAGTCATCCGTTTGAGGGGACATGCCCACAGGCGTGCAGTTGATCAGCACATCATGCGCGCCCCGAATGTCGTCGATGGGACAGACCGCGAGCCGCGCGAGATCGTCCTTTTGCGATTTTGCGAGATCACGCGCGAGCTTTTCGCCTTTTGCGAGGTCACGTACAGCGAATGTGACGCGTCCGCCGCGCGCAAGAAGCGCATAAGCCACCGCGCGGGCCGCGCCGCCGCCGCCCAATATCAATGCGTCGATGCGCTCCGAGGTCACGCCGCCTTCTTCGAGCGCGCGAACCATGCCTGTGCCGTCTGTGATGTCGCCGATGAGCCGCCCCGCCTCGTTCTTGACCGTATTGACCGCGCCGCATGCGCGCGCTGCGTCGCTCACATCGTCAAGCAGCGGGATGATCCGTTCCTTATAGGGGATCGTGACATTGAAGCCGCCAAAACAGCTGCGCAGCACATCGAGCGCGGAGACCAGTTTGTCCCTGCCGATGGCGATGGGCAAGTAGATGGCGTCGCGTCCTGCGCGATCAAAGAGCGTATTGTGGATATAGGGTGACCACGTGTGCCCGAGGGATTCGCCCAGCACAGCATAACGCGCCGTGTTAGGGCCGATCGATGTGTTCAACACAGCTCCTCCTTTCCCTGTCAGCGCAGATCATTTCGCTGCGCAAACGCGCCTTAGGCGTCTTTCACGCGCGCAGCTTTGCACCGCACGCTTTCTCGCAGGACGCGAGGATCTGGTCGATCAGCGGATTGACATCCTCATCGGAGAGCGTGCGGTCGGGGTCACGAAAGCTAAGCGAAAATGCGACGCTCTTCTTGCCCGATGGAAGCTGTGTGCCGCGATAGATGTCAAACATTTCCGCGCGTTCGAGCATCGCGCCGCCCGTCTTGCGTATGACGGCGAGCACCGCGCCAACGGTCGTCCCCTCATCCATGACCAGCGCGATATCCCGCGTGACAGCCGGAAATTTCGGCAGCGGATGCACATGTCCCATGCGCTGGCGTTCCTCGCCCAGCATCTGCAGATCTACCTCCGCGATGATCGTCCTGCGCGTCAGTTCGAAATCCTGCATCACGTCGGGATGCACCTCGCCTACGCTGCCGATCTGCCTGTCGCCCACCATCAGCTTCGCCGCGCGGCCCGGGTGATGGTACGGCTGTGCGCCGCGCACGATCTCCGCCTGTACGCCAAAGCGCGCGAGCATGTCGAGCACGATGTCGCGGATCAGATAAAAATCGACCATTTCGCCATACGCGCCAATGCACAGGCTCTGCCGCTCGATGGGCAATTCGCCGGTCTTGCGGTTCGTCGCGTCGAACACAGGCGCAAGCTCATAGAGCATCGCCTCCGCGTTGCTGCGGTTTTGGTTCAGCGCGATCGTCGTCAGCATCGACGGAACGAGCGTGCTGCGCATGACGCTGGTATCCTCGCCGAGCGGATTCAGCAGCCGCAGCGGCTTTGTGCGCGGGTCATCTGCGTCAAGGCGCAGCTTGTCGATCAGCCTCGGGCTGATGAACGAGAAACTGCGGATCTCGCAAAGCCCCTTGCCCGTCAGTATGCGGCTGATCTTGTCGGTGAGCTTGATGTGATCGCTCCTGCTGCCCGGCGTCGTCTCCCCGCGCAAAGGCGTCGAATGGATGTGTTCATAGCCTTCGATGCGCAGGACTTCCTCCGCCAGATCCGCCTCCATCTCGATGTCCTCGCGATAATCAGGCGGCGTGACGGTCAGCGTATCCCCGTCAAGCGACGCGTCCATGTCAAGCGCGGTCAGGTTGTGCACCATCTCCTCGCCGGAGATCTCCATGCCGATCAGCGCGTTGATGCGCGATACGGATGCCGTGACCGGCTGCATGACCTTCTTGTTCGGATAGCAATCGTATACATCGTCGATGACCTCGCCCGCGCCAAGCTGGTTGACGAGCTGACAGGCGCGATCCGCAGCCTCGCGGCAGGTGGCGGCACAGACGCCGCGCTCAAAGCGGCCGGAAGCCTCTGTGCGCAAGCCCAGCGCGCGCGTGGTGAGACGGATGCTCGTGCGGTCAAACGCAGCGATTTCAAAGAGAACCGTCTGCGTCCCCTCTGTGATCTCGGATTCCTCGCCGCCCATGACGCCCGCGATGCCCGTCGCGTTTTGCTGATCCGCGATCATGAGCATGTCAGGCGTGAGTGCGCGTTCCCTGCCGTCCAGCGTGACGATGGTCTCCCCTTCATGCGCGCGGCGGACGATGATATGCGCGTCGCGAACCTTTGCCATGTCAAACGCGTGCATCGGATGTCCGGTTTCGAGCATCACGTAGTTGGTGATATCGACGATGTTGTTGATGGAACGGACGCCAGCGGCATGCAGCGCTTTGCGCATCCACATCGGCGACGGGCCAATCTTGACGTTCTTGACGAGACGTGCACAGTAACGCGGACACAGATCCGTATCCTGCACATCGATCGTGACGAAATCGCTCATCTTCCCTTTGACGGTCTTCACGTCGATCTCGGGCTTCTTGAACGTCGTGCCGAGCGTGGCCGCAGCCTCTCTGGCCACACCCCAGACGCTCAGACAGTCCGGACGGTTGGCGAGGATCTCAAAATCCATGACCACATCGTCGATGCCGAGGATGGGCCGCACATCCGCGCCGGGCTGATAGGACTCGTGAAAGATGAGTAGGCCCTTGTCGCCGACGGAAGGATAGAGATATTCCGGGACGCCTAACTCGGGGCCGGAACAGCACATGCCAAACGAATCGACGCCGCGCAGCTTTCCCTTCTTGATCTTGACGCCGCCCGGCAGCACTGCGCCGATCTTCGCGACGGGCACGAGATCGCCTTCGTGCACATTGGGCGCGCCGGTGACGATTTGAAGCGGTTCGGCCTCGCCTACGTCTACGGAACAGATGACCATGTGATCGGAATTCTCATGCGGACGCACGGAGAGTATCCGGCCGACGACGACATTTTGAACCGACTCGTTTTGATCCTCGTACCCCTCTACGCCTGTGCCGTGCATGACCATCGCGTCCTGGAATTCCTTGGCGCCTACTGGAATATCGGTGTATTGTCTCATCCATTGCATGGGGACTTTCATAGCCGCAAAACCTCCTATGGCTGTTTCATGTGGTTCAGTCGGGCGCAAAGCACCCGAGCGGATTCAGAACGATTTTGAAACAGCGTCAATCCTCCCGAAACTGCGAGAGGAAACGCACGTCGCCCTCGTAGAGCGCGCGCATATCCGTGATGCCATAGCGCAGCATGGCGATGCGCTCAAGGCCCGCGCCAAACGCAAAGCCGCGATATCTCTTAGAATCGATGCCGCACATGTCCAGCACCTTCGGATTGACCATGCCGGAGCCCAGCACCTCGATCCAGCCGGTTCCCTTGCAGACGCGGCAGCCCTTGCCGTGACAGTTCATGCAGGTCAGATCGACCTCCGCGGACGGCTCTGTGAACGGGAAGAAGGATGGGCGAAAGCGCGTGGTGACATCCTCGCCGTAGAGCGCTTTGGCGAACGCATCGAGCGTGCCTTTGAGATCGGCCATGGTCACGTCCTCATCGATGACCAGCCCTTCCATCTGATGGAACACGGGCGAATGCGTGGCGTCGACTTCATCGGCGCGATAGACGCGGCCTGGGCAGACGATGCGTATCGGGGGCTTGCGCGTGAGCATCGTGCGCGCCTGCACGGGGGACGTCTGCGAACGGAGGAGGACGTTTTCATCGATATAGAACGTATCCTGCGCGTCGCGTGCCGGATGATTCTTGGGCACATTGAGCAGCTCAAAATTGAACAGATCCAGTTCGACCTCCGGCCCTTCGACGACGTCAAAGCCCATGCTGGTGAACACGGTCTCAAATTCCTCCTGCACGAGCGATATAGGATGCACGGTGCCTATGGGCATGTGCCTGCGCGACTCGGTGACGTCGATGGCCTCGCGCTCAAGTTTCTTTGCCTGCTCCGCCTTCTTGAGTCGAACTTCAATCGCGTCGATTTGCGAGGTCAGCTCCTCGCGCAGCGCGTTGATCATCTGCCCGGCCTGTGGGCGTTCCTCAGGCGCCAGCTGTCCCATAGAGCGCAGAAGCGCCGTCAACTCGCCCTTTTTGCCGAGCAGTTTGAGCTTGAGCGCGTCGAGCCCAGCCTTGTCCTCAACGCGATCGAGCTGCGCAAGTGCCTCTTCCCGTATGGCGCGCAGTTGTTCCTGAATGTCCATGAGAGCCCTCCTTTAAATCCATTGTGAATCGCGAAATAAAAAACCCCGTCCGCAAGGGACGAGGCCATATTCCCCGTGGTACCACCCAATTTTATCGCGCGGCAGGCACGCGAACTTTGATACGATAACGGGTCGTCCGTCCCCGCCTACCTGTCAGCGGGGCAGCTCCGAGAGTGAATTTCCCGCACGCTGCCTGGGCGGAATTGCAGCCTCGTTCCGCCCTCTCTGCTGGCCGCGCAAGCGCGGGCATTGTCTCCATCTTCGCCTTTCACGCGTATTATACAGGATCAAGTCCCCGATGGCAAGCGGCAAAGCGGCAATTGACTATAAATTTTGCGATCGACATCACTGCAGCATGTCCGGCTTGTCGCAATAGCAGAACTCGCCAAATTTGTGCGGCATACCGCAGGGCGTGATCCTATCGCCGCTCTCCTCGTCCTGTACGCTCATGGCTTGCATCATCATCGCGTTCATCACAAAGTGTGTCATGACGCGCTCGATCTCCTGCTCATCGTCGGCGACGACGTATTCCTGCGCGCCGTCTGCGACTTTATCCTCGCGCACAAGGATGATGCCGCCCTCGCCTTCGTCCTCGCCCTCTTCCGGCTCACGATAGGCGCTAAGCACGTGATAGATCTGGTTCCCTTCGCGAATCGTCGCCAGAAGGCGCAGCGATGCACGATGCCCCTCAATGTCTGAAATTTCCACCCATTCGTCGTCCTCGTCCTCTGTCTCCCAATCCGACTGCCGGTCTGTCTTCTGCAGATTCATCATGCCCCGCCCTCCTTCTGTTTCCAAATTCATGTCCTATATCCCCATTTATATTCAATATTTCTGCATCTTATGGCCATCAAACACGCGCTCATCGTCTTATTCTTGCTCTCGCAGGTAAGCGCCATATACCGCGGCGATCAGCGATTCGTCGTCCAAGGACTCATAGCATGATTCACCGGTATCGTCCTGAGTCACGCGCATGATGACGCTTTCATCCTTTTCAAAATCGTCCGCTTCCTCTGCGGCGGATAGCAGCACATACGACTCGCCTCGATAAGCGATCTGCGCGCAGCAGCGAAAACGGACGATGTTTCCCTCTTCATCTTCCATCTCGAGAAGGTCGTCCTCCTCGCTTTGGGCCATCTCTTCCTCGCGATGATGTGCATCCAGATACGTTTGCAGGATCATCGCGGCGGCGATACTGTCAATCTTCTGTTTGCGGCGTGCGCGGCTCACATCGTCCTTGACCATCGCGCGTTCAGCGGCGACAGTCGTCAAGCGCTCGTCCTCATACTGCACAAAAAGCCCAGATGACGTAAGCTGCGCGGCGAATTCGCGAACCTTGTCCGCCTGAAAGCCCTGCGTGCCGTCCATGTTGCGCGGAAGCCCGCAGAGAATCTGATCCGTATCATATCGCGCTGCGATCTCGGCGATGTGGCGCGTATCCGGCCCAAAACCCTTGCGTTCGTAGGTCTCCAGCGGCTGCGCGGTCAAGCCGAGAGGATCGCTGACGGCGATGCCGATGCGCCTGTCACCGACATCCAACGCGATCATCCTCTTGTGCAAAGCTCACACCTTCTTGGACAGATAGAACTGCACGAGCTCCTCTAGCAGTTCGTCCCGGTCGATCCGACAGATCATCGCGCGCGCATTTTGATAGCTGGTGATATACGTCGGATCTCCGCTGATCAGATAGCCCACGATTTGTGTGATCGGGTCATATCCCTTCGCGGAGAGCGCGTGATATACGCACAGCAGGATGGTCTGCGGGTCATGCTCATTTTCGCTGATCGCTTTGAAATGCTGCGTCCCGATATCCGAGTTGACCATGGCACATACCCCTTCTTCTATGCTCTTTTAACCTATCGATTCTCGTCTCGTATCCTTGAAATTCGCATTTCAGGCATCCGATGCCGTTCACTTTTGCATCATACGGCGGGTCTATTATACACGATGTGAACCAATCATGCAACATCAACTTATGAAAGTAACGTAAATTGTAGACTGCAATAAAATATTTACTAGGACACCACCGCACAATAGCGCTCTATGGAAACTAAGCAGAGGTTATGTTGGCATTTGCCCTGTTTTGTGAGTGTAACTCCTGCTGTTTTCCGCTTGCGACGCACACCCAA